>NZ_JBHTLM010000031.1:0-50495 GCF_042678945.1 Paenibacillus puldeungensis
GCGGCGTGCCTCTACGCCGGGGCCGGCTGCCCCGGCGCTGCCCGGCGCGGACAACCCGCTGGCGCTGTTTGCCCCGCCGAAGGCGACGTCAGCCAGCGGCTTCGCACCGCCAGCCGCCGCTGGCCCCAGGGCGCCCTCCGTTACCGGCGCCCCGGCCTTCGGAAAATGAAACTGCTCCTGTATAACGGCCTGGCTTGAGCCTTTGCCGATATTTTGCCGAATAACTTGCGGAATCAGCACCTGCCCCGACAGGACAGCCTTGATGCTGTTCTCCACAAATCCGTTAAGTTCGGGCTCCTTACTAAAGCGAACCTCCAGCTTGGCCGGATGCACATTCACGTCCACCAGTGAAGGATGCATTTCAAGCATGATGACAGCAAGCGGATAACGGTTTATCGGCAACAGCGTGTGGTAAGCACGTAGAATCGCCTGATGCAGCCCGGGATTGCGGATATAGCGGCCGTTAATAATCGTCGACATGGCACCGCGATTGGAGCGGGCAAGATCCGGACGACCGATATACCCCGACAACTTGTAATCCAGGTCCTCTGCCTCGATCGCCACCATTCCTTTTGAGGAGTTAACCCCATAAATCGAAGCGATTACCTGTAACAAATCCCCACCACCCGGGCTTTGCAGCAGCGTATTGCCATTGTGGCGAAGGGTAAAGGCTACTCCAGGATGAGCCAAAGCCTGGCGGTATACACAATCGGAAATGTGCCCGAGCTCCGTTTGGATCGTTTTCATATATTTCAGCCTTGCCGGAGTATTGTAAAATAATTCCTTGACCGAAATATCTGTTCCTTGCGGGGCCGCCGTTTCTTCATTCTGCTTGATCGTTCCGCCTTCGATAACAATCAGCCGTCCCAGACCGGTATCGCTGCTCGAGGACACCAGCTTCACCTTGGCGACGGCGGCAATACTCGGCAGCGCCTCACCGCGAAACCCTAGGCTACGGATTTGGAACAAATCGCGGCCGGTTGTTATTTTGCTCGTGGCGTGGCGAAAGAACGCCATCTCGCAATCCTCCGGCTCGATGCCGGAGCCGTTGTCTGTAACCCGGATCAGTTGCAAACCGCCTTCCTCTACCGTGACTTCGATCTTGGTCGCTCCCGCATCAACAGCGTTCTCGACAAGCTCCTTAACGACGGATGACGGACGCTCCACTACTTCACCCGCTGCGATCTGGTTGGCGATATGCTCGTCCAATACTACGATTTTTGCCACTTGTTATTCCCCTCCCGCCTGTGACAATTTCCTATACTTTGGCTTTACATATCCTTGGCTTTCATTTTCAAATCGTTCAGCAGCTGCATTGCTTGCAGCGGCGTCATATTCATTAAATCAGCATCTTTAATTAGATGAATGATCTGCCGGGTGCTGTGGTCCTCCGCAGCCGTCTTCGTTTTCTTGAGTGGCGGCTCATCCCCGAAAATCGACAGCTGTACCACTTCCTCCTTCACTTGATGCTCCTGCTTGATGGAGGATACTGGCTCGGCTTCATGCGTTTCCGAGCGAGCTTGTGTGGATGAATCCATGTGAGCCTTGGCCGCACTGGAGACCGAAGTTTTTAAAGAATTGCTCGCCGCACCCGTTTGCTCCTGCTCCGGCAGCAGATCGTAAGCCCGCTCGATGATTTCATCTGGAAGACCGGCAAGGCGCGCGCAGTAAATGCCATAGCTTGTGTCAGCCGCACCCGGGATCAGCTTGCGAAGGAAGTGCACCTTATCTCCGCTTTCCTGAACAGCCATGCAATAATTACGCAAGCTTGGCAGACTACGCTCCAGATGGGCCAGCTCATGGAAATGAGTTGATACGAGCGCTTTACAGCCGATATTGTTATGAACGTATTCAATCACCGCCTGAGCGATGGCCATACCCTCGCCGGTTGACGTGCCCCGGCCTAATTCATCAATAATGATCAAGCTTCGGGGCGTCGCCTTGTCCGTCATGATCTGAATGTCGGCCATTTCCACCATAAAGGTGCTCTGACCGCCGATCAGGTCGTCTGCGGCTCCAATCCGCGTGAAAATACGATCGACCATTGGAATTTCCGCTTTTGCTGCCGGTACAAAGCTGCCGATTTGCGCCAATATCGAAATAAGCGCCACCTGCCGCATATATGTACTCTTCCCGGCCATGTTAGGGCCTGTAATGAGCAGGATGCTGGCTTCGTCTTTTCGCAAGGTCGTTCCGTTAGAAATAAACGCCGAATCGTTCATGACGGATTCCACCACAGGATGCCGTCCCTGCTCTACAACTATGTCGTATCCGTCGGTTAATACCGGCTTTGCAAACCCGTTCTCCGAAGCGACAGCAGCCAGGGAGCGAAGCACATCGATTTCGGCAATTTGCTCGGCAAGCTTTTGCAGGCGCGGAATGTCCGCGGCAATGCGCTCTCTGATCTCATTGAACAGCGCGTATTCCAGATCGACCATTTTCTCTTCGGCTTCGAGAATTAATGCTTCTTTCTCCTTAAGCTCCGGCGTTACATAGCGCTCCGCGTTAGCTAGCGTCTGCTTCCGTTCGTACCGTCCTTCTGGAAGTGCCGCTAGATTCGCCCGGGTGACCTCGATATAATAACCGAACACTTTGTTGTAGCCGATCTTAAGTGACTTAATGCCGGTCGCCTGCCGCTCAGCGGCTTCGAGCTCGGCGATCCACCGCTTGCCGTTCACTCCGGCCTCGCGAAGCTCGTCCAATTTTGCATGATACCCGGTTTTGATAATCCCGCCATCTCTAACGGAAACAGGTGGATCATCGTGTATTGCCGTTTCAATCATGTCCGCCAAATCGGCGCACTCGTCCATAGAAGCGGATATCCGTTTTAGCGTTAAAGAGGCCGACTCGTCGCACAGTTTCTTAATGGCAGGAACCTGACGCAGAGATGTCTTAAGAGCGATCATATCGCGCCCGTTAGCATTGCCAAAAGCAACCCGTCCAACGAGCCGCTCCAGATCGTAAATATCCTGCAGCGCACCTTTTAAATCCTCACGCAAAATGAACGCGCCATGCAGATGATCGACAGCCTCCAGCCGTTCCTCGATGCGGCTTCGCTGCAGCAGCGGTTTGTCAATCCAGCGGCGCAGCAGCCGCGAACCCATGGAGGTCTCGGTGCGGTCCAACAGCCAGAGTAAAGACCCTTTCTTCGAGCGTTCCCGAACCGTCTCAACTAACTCTAAATTTCGCCGTGTGAACGGGTCTAGAATCATAAAATGCTCCGGCTCATAGGAAGAAATTTTAGTCAACTGACCTAGCGATCTCTTTTGCGTTTCGCCTAAATAACCAACTAAGAGTGCGATATTATCTCGTCGTTCTGGTTCCAAACGGATCCATTCAGCTTCCCCGAATTGCGTTCGTCCGGTTTCCTCTTTGCCCTTGGTCCAAACGGTGTAAACCACTGGTTTGCCTAACGGAGCGGCTTGCTCCTTGATATAGCCAATCAGCTCCTCGTCACCAATGACCTCCGCCGGGTCGTATAATCCGATTTCATCGCGGAGCCACTCTTTGCTGGATGGCGACGAGGTCGCATAAAGCTCCCCTGTGGATAGATCACAAGCGGACAGCGCCATCATTCGTTGCCGCTCGGTCACACAGACAATGTAGTTGTTCACCCTGTCGCTGACCGTTTTTCCCTCCATGATGGTACCTGGAGTAACGACCCGCACGATTTCACGGCGGACGACTCCCTTGGCAAGTGCGGGGTCCTCCAGCTGTTCGCAAATTGCCACTTTATAGCCCTTTTCAATCAATCGCTGAATATAAGAATCCGCCGAATGATAAGGCACGCCGCACATTGGAATTTTCTCCGAGGCTCCGCCATCCCGGCCGGTCAGCGTAATTTCGAGTTCCTTCGCCGCCAATATGGCATCGTCAAAAAACATCTCATAAAAATCACCCAGACGGAAGAACAGAAAAGCGTCCTGAGCCTCCGCCTTGACTCTCAAATATTGTTCAATCATCGGCGTGTAGGTAGCCATGATTCCCCTCCAAGCATAGAACTTTCATAGAATTCTATTATACCAGAAAGGAAGAAAGGGTTACGAGGGATTTTGCATTTTCCACAACCTTCGGATATCCGTCGATTCGTCCCAGGTTCGCCCGGAGGAGACAGCTTTGAGAAATGGCTCTATGTAACTCTCATATTGGGAATAATGTGCGGAAGCTGTAATGTTTGAAATAAGCTGAGGAAGTACAGAACGAAGTGGCTCTTGCTGATTCTTGTAAAATGCGAAGAACATTTCATCTTTCTCAAGAGGTCTAGCCTCCAGTTGATCGGCATCTTCCAGGATGAGCCGAGCGAGGGCTACTACCCCCTTGGTTGCCAGCGGGGAAACTAAAAAACTGGGCAGTGTACGATACTCGAAGCCGCTATAGTCCCCATAATCCTGTCGTCTGAAATCCCCCAGGAATCCATAACGCGGGCGGCGACGAGAGCTGCGTCCGTCTTCCAGTAAGGAAAGGGGCAGAGCCAGATAACTGTCAAGCGTCCGAAGCAGCCCTGCTGTGAGCGGCACCCCGCTGAAGTGCAAGTGACCCCCCAGCGGGAAACCTCGCTGAGGCATCGCTCCAGCCTGCCAAATGAGCTCGCGATCAGAGATCGATTCACTAGCTATACGAAAGGCGCGGAGCAGGTGGGTGAGAACCTCTCGAGGCTCTCGTCCGGGCAGCGGCCGCAGTTCGGCGAGCGGGAACATTCGGCGCCCGCGGTACCGCAACACGTCGCATCCCGCCTCGCCCCGCCGCTGTAAATAACGAGATGCAGGGATTACTTTGCCGCTCCGGCGATCAAACAGCAAAAACTCTGGATCCATTCCGATAAGCACGTCGCTAGTACTTATGCTTGACCGCTCCAATTCAAGCAAGCTTTCCTTGATTTCACGGGCATACAGTTCAATCGTGCGTTCGTTCGTATCCTCGGTTAGCGGGGAAACTTTATCGATCACATATTTTCCTTCTTCCCCCGCGGAGACGATGACTTCTCCCAGATCAAGATTCATAGCGTACAAAGCCCTTACTGCCACCTGCTCCAGCCTTCTCCAAAGCAAAGAATCCCTGTCCGGTTCGGCCCCTTGCAGTGGTAGCACCTGCCCTACAGATCCGAGTGGCTTCGCTTCAATTGCCCGTAGATGAAACACTTTTACGGCGTACCTGCGAATCAGAGCTGCATTACCTTTGGCAGCCCTCACTCGATCCGAAGTAGGAAGCCCGGCGGCTTCCAGCCGCTTTCGAACATCCCGAGTAAACTTAAAGGGGGTTTCAGCACCGGCAGGCAAACAATGGATAGTGACTTCGCGAACCGAAGTCCCATAGGAAGGCTGCTCCGTTCCGTAGTAAAGCCACGAATCAGTTGATTTCCGCACCTTTGTTTCTTTTGTCTGCGCGGTGATTTTTAATGATGAGGCCGACTCTTGGAGCGGCCGGTAAGGGCCGCCAAGTCGCTCTAACGCCCGCTTCAAGCGCATTTTCATCGGGCCGGCCCCCGTGCGTATCTTCATGACAAAGCTCTTACTCATGGTCAAAGCGAATCTCCCTCTTCCCAATCTTTGCCGACTTGAAAAAATGTACAAAAAGAGGGCTGCCGCCCTCTTCGACGACGCCCCTGCTGCATATACTACACTGTAGCTCGATAACCTTGCTTCTTAACAACAATTTGGTACCTAGAAATTACAATTCGTCGTCGAGGAGATCCGGATCCAAATCCTCATAGTCTCCGATCTCGGAACCGAAATCATAATCCTTGTCTTCCAGGTCGCCACCTGGCACGACAAGAACATTGAGCTTCGTTTCAGCTACCAGTTCGACCGCAAATTCACGTTCAACCCGGATCGTGACGCGGCCGTCTCCCGTTACGCTGGCTTCAACGGTGCTTGGTTCCTGCGTTGCTTCCGCAGATACCTCCACCGTTGAGGAACGGTGTCTGGCATCCAGATAACTCAGCGGAACGCTCTCGACATATGATACCGTCTCCTTAGCGACATCCGTCTGCGAATTCTTTTGGTAGGAATACCAGATGTTAACATCGTAAGTACCAATAACTTCAATCCCATCTCCCGCTGCAACCGCTTCGTACTGGTGGTTGATAATCCAGGCCCCCAGGATGCTCGACGGTTTGTGAGGCGGCGTCACGGTATGTGTTACGGTAGAGAACTTACGACCTTTTCCGCAGATCGCTTTCGTGATAATCTCTCTACTTTGATATTTCAATGACATGTTAGAACCTCCTCCATACATCATTCAATAAAAGTGTATGCAGGACATTCGTCTAGGGTGACAACTATTTTATCAACACCTTTTTTCGTTCCCTGAGCTTTACCGCTCCCGTCTGCATGGCCTGAGCCTTGCTCTTCTTGGAAATATCAAGATACAAGGCAAGTTCGCGGCACATCTGCAGAATGGCGGAGCGAATTTCAAATTCTTCACGTGTTGACGGGAGCTCCATTTTTTTAAATTGCTGTTCAAGCTCCTTCAGCATTTGTTCGGTAACTCCGGTATATTCCTCATGGTTCACGTCGATGCTCATTTGGTCAAACAGCAGAGCGGCGACTTCTCCCTGAGGCATCCGCTGATAAACATGCGCAATCAGCTCCAGCATTCCCTCGATCCGGTCGAGCTGCTGCTTTCGCATATAAAAGTACACCGTCCATGCCTCGTTGGGGTAAATCATCTGATTCTCCAGCGCTCTTCGGGCAGAGGACAAGCCTTCATCCACAAGCCGTGCTGCTTCGGTCAGTTCTTTGCCATCCCAAAGATGATATGGATCCCGCAAAAAAATTGCAATCTCGCTAAAAATGATCGAAAACAGTCCGTCCACCTTCCGGCGCGTTTCCAGCAGCTTGTCCTCCGCTTTTGGCATGTAGAGGAAATTGACAAGCATCGCTGAGCCAAGGCCTATGATTAAGAGTTCAACTTGAGTCAATAGCACTTGCCACGTGAGCTCTTCCCCGCCGAACACCCGAAATACCACCACAGAACTCGTGACAATGCCTTCCTTAAAGCCGGCTTTGGCAATTAACGGGAACGCGGTCAAAATGTAAATAGCCAGCACCCAAATATGAAAGCCGAGCAGATAAAAAATTGTGAAGGCCAACAGCAGCCCTAAAACCGAGGCGAAAAAGCGTGACGATACTGTAGCTAAGCTCCGTTTTCGCGTGACGTCTACTCCGAGAATCGCCAGCAACCCGGCGGATAAAGCCCCATGTATGCCCGCAAAATCGGCGATAAGTATAGCTAAAACCGTCGCTGCCGCCGTCTTAATGACTCGAAAACCCATGATTCTCCCACCTTTGGCTGCTGTTTCAAGAGCTGGCAATAGTCAACACTATTACAGCGGTTCTCTTGTAAAAAGCGCTTGTTATGTATTGTCGATTCTTTACGAAATATCGTACTTGATTTCGCTCGTACGTACAATCCGCTAAACCTGAAAAATTAAGCGATCTTTCAAGTAATGCACTTGTCGATCATTTGATGATCCCGCCATTCCGCCCATCCCTGCCACCCCCTCCACAAATCCGCAAAAAAAAGAGCGTCACCGCTGCCGAATCAGCTTCCGCTCCAGATAGACAACCAATTGGTACATCGCCGTAGCAACCACTGCAATAATAACTAAGCTCGATAATACCAACGTGAAATTAAAAACTTGAAAGCCGTAAACGATCAAGTAGCCTAAACCGATTTTGGCGACCAAAAATTCGCCTACAATCACGCCGACCCAAGCCATACCAACATTCACCTTTAACGTCGAAACAATCGTCCCAAACGAAGCCGGCAAGATGGCTTTGATAAACACATCACGTCGACTCCCTCCAAACGTGCGAATAACTTTGACCAGGTTAGCATCCACTTCATTAAAGCTGTTATAGACAACAAGCGTCGTAACAATGACGGTGATGGACAGTGTCGTGACGACAATGGCCGTAAACCCAGCGCCGAACAATACGATGAAAATTGGGCCGAGAGCCACCTTGGGCATGCTGTTAAATACTACCATGTAGGGATCAAGAACTCGGGACAGGAATGGTGACCACCAGATCATAATAGCAAGCAGAGTTCCTAGTAGCGTCCCCAATAGGAATCCTACTGCGGTTTCGCCAACTGTCATACCCAAATGAGGCCATAGCTCTCCAGTAATGGCGTCCTGCATAATTTGCTTACCAACCTTGGATGGATAACTGAAAATAAGTACATCAATCCATCGTAACTGCCCGGCCAGCTCCCACCATCCGATGAACAGGAGCAGAATGAGTAACTGCACGGACAGAACACGGCGGCTCATCTGCATTTTATGCTTACGATGCTCGTTCCATTTCTCCAGCAGCCATTGTTCCCGGCTTGCCAACGGCTTAGTATCAACCTGCTTCAAAGGCTATCCCTCCCCTCTTTCCGAAGGTTCGAGGTCACGCCAAATTTCATGAAACAATGTATTGAAGCCTTCAGCCTCTCGAGCATAAAAAGGCTGGGTTAAGCGTATGTTCTCCGGGATATCGAACGTACTGCGGATCCTTCCCGGATTTGGGGCCAGCACGATTACCCGGTCGCTCATGGCAATCGCTTCGGACAAATCATGTGTGACTAGAATCCCTGTCTTGTTTCGCTGCTTCAATGTGCTTGAAACAAGATCCTCAAGCTGCAGCTTCGTTTGATAATCGAGAGCCGAAAACGGCTCATCCAGCAGCAATAGTTCCGGATCGGTTGCCAGTGTCCTTACGAGTGCCACGCGTTGGCGCATCCCGCCGGACAACTGGCTTGGATACTGGTTCTCCGTATCACCCAGTCTCATTTCGGCTAGAAGCTCCCGGGCCATCTTGGTGGTTTCCTTCGTTAGGCGTCCGGTCAATTCTAAACCTAGCACGGCGTTGTCGAGAATGGTCCGCCAAGGGAACAAATAATCCTGCTGCAGCATATAGCCCACTTTGGGTGTCGGTCCAGCTACCGGTCTTCCATGAAGCAGTGCCTCTCCCCGAGATGGAGAAAGCAGCCCTGCAATCACGGAAAGAAGCGTCGTTTTTCCACATCCGCTTGGGCCGACCAAACTAATAAATTCCCCAGGTTCGACGGATAGATTCATTCCTTGCAAGGCAAGCACGGCTTCCCGGTCGGTCACGTAAACGAGATCCAGGTCCTTCAACTCCACAACAGGTGACATATGAGATCACGCTCCTTTCCCGCAATCATCGGGATGGCCCTTCATTTCACGCTATTAACTGCCGTCTCGGCAAAATCGTTGTTCACCAGCTTCTCTGGAGCTACCCGCTCCTTCAGCTCTCCCGCTCCCTCCATCACATCCAGCAAATTGTTCCATGCGTCAGGTGCAAGCGTCGGTTGCTCAGCGTAGGTCCCCTGCTCCAAATAGCGCTTCACCGCGCTTGTCAAAATATCTTTGTCCGTATCCTTGAAGAAAGGAGAGATCGTTTCAGCTGTTTCTTCGGGAGAATGCTCCTGAACCCATCGCTGCGCTTTGTAAATGGCGTTCGTAAACTTTTGCACAATTTCGCGGTGGTCCTTCATATAGCTATTTTTCGTCATAAAAACGGTGTATGGCAGCCGTCCGCTCTCTGTACCGAACGAGGCGACAACATGCCCTTTCCCCTCACGCTCAAAAATAGAGGCTTGAGGCTCAAACAATTGCACGTATTGCCCGGTCCCGGATGCAAAAGCGGAGGCTATGTTCGCAAAATCGATATTTTGAATCAGCTTTAAATCCTTTTGTGGATCGATGTCGTGCTTTCGCAGCGTGAACTCGCCCGCCATTTGCGGCATTCCACCTTTTCTTTGCCCCAGAAAAACGCTCCCCTTCAATTTGTCCCAATCGAATGTTCCGGGATCTTCTCTCGCTACGAGAAACGTACCGTCCGTTTGGGTTAACTGCGCAAAGTTGATAACGGGGTCCTCCGAACCTTGCTGGTAAACATAAATGGAGGTTTCCGCTCCGATTAGCGCAACATCCACAGCACCGGAAAGCAAGGCAGTCATCGCTTTATCGCCGCCAGGCGTCGTTTGCAGCTCTACATCAAGCCCCTCCTCCTTGAAAAAGCCTTTTTCATAGGCCACATACTGGGGAGCATAGAAAACAGAACGCGCCACCTCTCCGACCTTTACCTTCTGCATTTTCCCTTCGCTGCCTCCGCATCCACTAAGCGCAGCCGATAGAAGAACAGCCAGTGCTAGCCATAACACAGCACGACGTTTATTCATGCCGTTCACCTCTCCTCTACATCAGGTTCAAAAGCCTGACCCTTCCGTCACTTTTGAACTTTCTTTCGAATTGTTGGTCAAATAACCATACTAAATAGTATGCGGATGTGGAGAAAAGGTTAAAGGCTCACGCCCGGCTTTCTTAAGGATCCTGTAGTGATTGGCTTACGAATAAAAAACGCGAGCCTGAGGGATAGATTCCCTACTAGCTCGCGCTCTTGTAGATTGGCTTATAGATCGTAGATAGCCTTAAATTTTTGCTCCAGATAATCGGCCAGATAATCCGGGTTCAGATCTTCTCCGGTTACCGCTTTAATGATTTCCGCCGGTTTCCGACTTTTCCCGTATTTATAAATCTTATCCGTCAGCCATTCCTTAATCGGCTGGAAGTTACCTTCAGCGATCAGGCTGTCCAACTGCGGCAATTCTTTACGCAGCGTATTCGCAATTTGTGCCGCATACATGTTACCTAGGGCATAGGATGGGAAATAACCGAAGAGCCCGCCTGACCAGTGGGAATCCTGCAGTACGCCAACCCCATCGTTCGGCGGAGTGACGCCCAAATAGCTTTGGTATTTCTCATTCCATACCTTTGGAAGCTCGCTTACGGGAAGTCCCTCATTAAACAGCATTTTTTCGATTTCATAACGGACGATAATGTGCAAATTATAAGTCAGTTCGTCGGCTTCGGTACGAATCAGTGAGTTCTCAACATGGTTCACGGCCAGGAAAAATTGCTTCGCTGTAACATTATCGAATTGACCTGGAAAATGCTTTTGAAGGTCACCGAAGTAACGTTCCCAGAACGGCAGGCTGCGGCCGATCATATTTTCCCAGAAACGCGATTGCGACTCATGAATACCCATCGACGTGCCTTGACCAAGCGGAGTGTCACCTAGTTCAGGAGCTATATTTTGTTCATAAAGGGCATGGCCGCCTTCATGCAGTGAACTGAACATCGCGCTAGCGACATCGTCCCGTTTATAGTTGGTTGTGATGCGTACATCTCCATGGTTCAGCGTCGTTTGGAACGGATGGACGGTTTCGTCAACCCGACCAGCTTCAAAGTCATAGCCCATTTGCTCCAGCAGGAACAGGCTGAATTTCTCCTGCTTGTCTTCAGTAAATTGCTGATCTAAGAACGACGTATCCGGTTTGTTTGGCGAGGATGTAACGGCGTTCACGAGCGGCACCAGACGATCGCGGAGTTGTCCGAACACTTGATCCAGTTTTTCTACTGTTAAATCCGGTTCATACATATGTAGGAGTGTATCATAACGCGTAGCCTTCGGACCCCAATAGTCGATAAATTGCTGGTTCATCTCGACAATCTTCGTTAGGTAAGGTTCAAAGCCTGCAAAGTCGCCGGCTTCTTTATAATCGACCCACAATGTTTCGGCATGTGCGGTCAACTCGGTGTATTCCCGGTATTTCTCAGGAGGAATTTTCGCGCTGCGCTCGTACTCTTCATGTACATCCAGTACCATTCTGCGTTGGGTATCATCCAATTCGGCCATCACGGACGGATCGTTTAGATACGCCAGGTATTCACCCATTTCTGTGGAGGTTTGCATTTTGAAAGCTTCCGTCGATAACAGGCCAATCGCCACCGAGCGAGTTTCTGCTCCTTTTCGCGGAGCGCCGGTGCGAAGATCCCAGTACATTAGCCCAACAGCCTCTTGATAGCTATGGATTTTTTGCAGAAGCTCGCGGAATAGCTCCCATTTTTCAACCGTTTCCTGCTTCATGACAATTCCCACCTTCACTTATGAATTTACTAGCTACTCTTGATGATACTTTTAACAAAACGTATAATCAAATTTTAAGACAGGAAAAATTTTATCTTTTATTGAAAATAGTCTGAATCTTTTCGCAAATCTAAATGAAGGAGCTGTCTACAAACCTATGAAAATAACTCTTGACGCGGCGGCAGAAAAAATGATTTCGAAAGTGATGGCTGGAAGACCTGGCATGCTCAGACTCGTATATGATACGGAGAACTGCGGCTGCGGAATGAGCGGAGTCCCTACACTGCACCTTGTTTCAAAGCCGGGGGCTTACGATATACCGATAGAGAACAGCCCATACCCGTTCTGGATTGACCAGATGCAAGCCGTTTTCTTTGAAAATGAGCTGTCTCTTCAGGGGGAAGAAAACACCCGAACATTTCGTCTAGACGGACCCTCGCAATTTTATACTTCAAATATTTTTCTCATTGATCGTAGGGAAGCCTGACCCAGTACTGAACAGTTCCAGATAAAGGAGGATATACTTATGAATCAAGTTCAATCCATACTGGAGTTTAACCGGAAATTCGTGGATGATAAAGAATATGAGAAATATATGACGGACAAATTTCCAGAGAAAAAAATGGCGATTGTAACCTGTATGGATACAAGACTCGTAGAACTGCTGCCTAAGGCGATGAACCTTCGTAACGGCGATGTTAAGCTGATCAAAAATGCCGGAGCCATCATTTCCCAGCCTTTCGGGAGTGTTATGCGCAGCTTGCTGGTGGCCATTTACGAACTGCATGCGCAAGAGGTGTTCATCATCGGTCATACCGGCTGCGGCATGGCTGCACTAAATTCCGACCGGATGATTCACTCTATGAAGGAGCGCGGCATATCCGAAGACGTTCTGAGCACGCTTGAAAACTCCGGGATTAAGCTAAACAAGTGGCTCAAAGGTTTCGATAATGAGAAGGATGGCGTCATTCATACTGTAGAAATTGTTAAGAAGCATCCGTTGCTCCCGCCGGGGATTCCGGTTCACGGCATGCTGATAGATTCAACGACCGGAGAGTTAGAACTTATTATCGACGGCTACGAGAAGTAAACAACATAAAAGTTGGTGCTGAAAGGAAGTATTCATAAGAGATGAAATTTAACATGGACGAACAGGTATCGCGCAGAGGAACGCTATCTTTCAAGTGGGATCAGGGGGAAGCCTTGTTCGGAGACTCAGAGGTACTGCCGCTTTGGGTAGCCGATATGGATTTCAAATGCCCGCCTGCGGTCATTGAAGCCTTAACCGAACGAGCAAAGCAAGGAATTTACGGCTATACGATTCGTAGCCGTGAATATGTGGACGCGATTATAGGCTGGTTTCAAAAACGTCATGGCTGGAGTATTGCTCCCTCTTGGTTGACGGATAGTCCTGGTGTAGTCCCATCTCTAAGCATCGCCGTTGAGGTGCTAACTGAGCCGGGTGACGAAGTTATTTTGCAGTCCCCCGTCTACAACCCTTTTTACAATGTTATCGTTAAAAACGGACGCAAGCTGGCCGAGTCCCCGTTGCTGTTAAAAAACGGTCGCTACGAAATGGACTACGAGAAGCTGGAAATGTTTATGAAAAATGGAGCCAAGCTGCTGCTGCTTTGTAATCCGCATAATCCCGGAGGCCGCGTTTGGACGAAGGAAGAACTGCAACGCCTTGGAGCATTATGCATCAAATATGGTGTAAAGGTTGTTTCCGACGAAATCCACTGCGATCTTGTTTTTCACCAAAACCGGCACATTCCGTTTGCCTCCATTTCACAGCAGTTTGCTGACATCACCGTAACTTGTTTGGCACCGTCCAAAACCTTCAACATCCCAGGCCTGCAAACCTCGTTCACGGTGATCTCGAATCCTGAGCTTCGGCGCAAATTTGTGAACCGTATGGAAACACTGGCCATAGGCGAGGTCAATTTCTTCGGTCCGGTTGCAACGATCGCCGCTTATCAAGAGGGGGCAGAATGGCTCGATTCTGTGCTTGAATATGTTCACGGCAACGTAGAATTTGCCATCGCTTATTTCTCCGAGCACATGCCTCAGCTGAAGCCGGTTCGTCCCGAAGGGACTTATTTGCTATGGGTAGACTGCCGTGCGCTCGGGCTTGGTTCCAACGAAATGAAACAGCTGATGTACCAAGAAGCAAAGATCGCCTTCACGGAGGGCTCGATTTACGGAACCGGTGGCGAAGGCTTCCTTCGCATAAATCTAGCCTGTCCCCGCCAGCTGCTGGCCGAAGCCTTATCCCGGTTTTCCAGCGCTGTAGCAGCAAAATTGGGCAGCTAGAACCCCTGCATCAAGATACTTATGCAATGAAAGCCAGGCTGAGAGTGCATTCACTCATCGGCCTGGCTTTCATTGCTTAGTCTAACGTTGTCTTAACTTCCTTTTCTTCGTTCTTCGATATTCAGGCAGCGGTCCGCCCATTTCCGGTAAAACGAAGGCTCATGGGAAACGAGCAGCACGCTGCCGTTAAACTGCGTTAGCGCCAGCTTTAGCGCCTCCTTCGATTCCGTGTCCAAGTGATTCGTTGGTTCATCCAGAATCAAAAAATTACAAGGCGAAAGCAGCAACCGGCACAATTTCACTTTAGATTGCTCACCCCCGCTTAAGCTTCCGATCGGCTGAGTGGCTAGCGTGCTCTTTACGCCGCACAAGGCCAGCTGTCGCCGGATTTCCTTCTCAATCATGTTCGGATAAGCATCCGAAATGATCTGCATCGGCGTCTTCGTATTGTTTTCCCAGCTCAGGTCCTGCTCAAAGTAACCGATTTTCACAGGATCCGCGAACCGAAATCGCCCCGAAACCGCCGGAATATGCCGGACCAGCGTTTTCAGCAGCGTCGATTTCCCAATCCCGTTGAAGCCGGTAATGACGAGCTTTTGTCCTCCCATGACCGAAAAATTTAATTTTGGCAAAAGCGGGTTGTCATACCCGATTTCCAGGTCATGAACAACTAAAGCCTTCTGAGCGGAAAGGGAGGTCTCCTGAAACTGTATGGAAGGCTTGTGGACAAAAGCAGGCGGAGCCAATCGTTCCATTCTTTCGAGCTGCTTCCGGCGTCCTTGTGCGATTTTCGTATTGACGCCCGCTATATTTTTGCGGATATACTCCTCTGTTTTTTCGATCTTTTTCTGCTGTGCCTCGTATTGCCGGATATAATCCTTGCGCAAATGCTCCTTCTGGCGAAGGAAATCGCTGTATTTCCCTGAGTATTTCTTAATCGTCCCGAACTCGATGTCGCAAATGCAGGACGTGACCTTTTCCAAAAAGTCAAAATCATGAGATACCACGACGTATGCCCCGTTAAATGTGGACAAATAGCCGGATAACCAGTCTACATGCTCCTGATCAAGAAAGTTCGTCGGCTCATCCAATAGCAGAACATCGGGTTTTTCCAGCAGCAGCTTCGCCAAAATGACTTTAGCCCGCTGTCCTCCGCTTAACTGCTCGACCGTTCGATTAAGACCGATCGCCTGGATCCCTAATCCATAGGCTACTTTATCGATTTGGCTGTCGATCCCATAAAATTCACCAAGTTCAAGCCGCTCCTGATATTTGGCCGCTAGTTCCAGCTTCTCGACATTCCCTGTGGAAGCCATCTCCTCATAAATGAGATTCATTTTTTGCTCAAGCTCATAAAGATGCGCAAAGGCGGTTTTCAAGTAGTCGAGGATCCTGCAGGCTCCATCGATTTCCGCATACTGATCCAGATGCCCGATTCGAATACCTGATTGCCACTTCATAAAGCCATGATCAGGAACGATTTCTCCCGTCAAAATGTTGATTAACGTGCTTTTGCCTGCTCCGTTTTGACCTACAATCCCCATATGCTCGCCTTTATACAATTCGAAAGAAGCTTTATCATACAAAATCTTGTCTGCAAAACGCTGTGTTAAATCGCTAACTTCCAATAAACTCATATCAATTCCTCATTTCCTCGATAAAATTAAAAAGAGCAGAGAGACTTTCGCCGCTAGACGATAGCCCTCTGCTCTTCGGTTTGGTTGCTGTTGGTACCTAAGGTGCAGCAATCACTCACCAAATACAAAGGGCCACGGACAAAGCATTGTCCATGGCCCTTTAATCTACATATTCACCCGGTACATAGCCGCATCTAAATAAGCATAGTAAAAAACTACACTTTAAACACGTGCTATAGACCGATGAATAAAGGAAACTTTACGTTTCCTGATTAAGCTCCGCACAATGCTTCATCTGGATCATTTGTACGGAGCAGATTGCTCTAGTGAGTTTTACTAATCGAATATACATGACGCTGCACCTGCTTTACCAAAGAAATACATTTTTATCTTACCACATGAGGAACAGCTTTGAAACCCTCAAAGGGAGATGCCCCGGCCTTCCGAAGATGACCAGAGCATCTCTCCTCCTTTTAATTTGAATAATGCTGCATCACGAGCCGTATACCTTCCAGCTCTCGATTCCTGTGGAGGTCGTGGGTTTAGCCACAACATTCAGACGAATCTTGTTCGTCGCTACCGGCGTGAACGTTGTCGTATTGTACTGATCGGGCAGAAGGCCATATCCCGAGCCCGAAGCACCTGAGACGTTCACCCATGCCGAGCCGTCCCAGTACTGAATAGTGTAAGAAGCCGGAAGATCAATCCCCTGATTGTCGTCGAACCAATACACGTCTACTCGATCGATCTTGTAGCTCTTATCCCATTCATACTGCACCCATTGAGTCGTGTTCGGATTGTCCCAATTCCCATATACAGGGTGGCCCCGATCATTTGAATTGAGCGGTGTATAACCGTCATTCAGACCTGCCAGACTCTCCCAGGAGGAAACGAACGACGTCGATGCAGTGGCAAGCAGGGCAATATCCGTAACAGGTACAGTTCCGGATAATGAGGAGATTTCCGCTGCGCTTAGAGCCCGGCTGTAAATGCGGAAATCATCGATCGCTCCCTTCAAATAAGCATCCCCGGCAAATTGCGAACGCCCGATCCAGTTCTGCGTGGTGACGCCAAGGTCGGATGGACTCAGCGTAAGCCCCGTGCTTCGGGCCACCTCGGCACCGTCCACATAGAGGATCCCGGTCTGGCCGGATTTCGTCACAGCGACGTGCTTCCACTCACCGGAGGCGAGCGGCGTATTGACGCTGATCCGCTGTTCGCTCCCGTTCCCCCCGGTCGTAACGCCAAACTGCAGACCGGACGTCCCGGCGGCATCGGCCGTCAAGTACATATATTTGTCCGTGCCCGTGCCAAAATCGAATATTCTCGCCCAATCGGCATTGGCTTCGGTTTTGACCCATGCTGCGAAGGTGAAATCGCTCAGCTCACTGACCACTCCGGATGGAAGGCTGGCATACGCATCCGTTCCGTTCAAGGATAAAGCGCCGCCGTTCTTTCCGGCCACCCAGCTCGTTCCACCAGCCAACTGGATATGTTGATTGTTCCCCGAGGAATCGTTTGCTGTCGTCCCGCTCGTTTCATTCATTTCGTAGCTTGCAATCACTTCCGGAACGGAGGGACCCGTATTACTTCCCGGTTGAATTTTGATGTCGTAGGTGGAACCTGTGCCGATGTTTAGCGAGACCACGGCAGGCGATCCATTCACCGCAGTGAAGTTCCCGGCGGCAGTGTCGTTAATCAGCACCTTATACGAGCCCGCCGCCATTCCATTTAAGGTAACCTTGGTTGTATGGGCGGTTCCCGGTGTCGCGCTGGATAACGTAAACCGAAGCTCGTTCTTGGCTTTTGCCACCGTCGCGGCCGTGTAGGTGTCCCGCTCCAGCGCCATCCCGAATTTCTCGGTAATCAGGTTCAGCTTCTGATTCACGCCATCCTTCGGAGTTACGACATAGCTTGCTCCATCCTCGGTCACATCGCAGCCGTAGCCATAAAGTCCGAACAACGGATCGACCGAAACATCGCAGCTCAAAATTTTAATCGCTCCCCACAGGCCAAGATCCGCTTCGCCGGACATGCCGCGCCAGCCGTTAAAGAGCGGTCCATCCCCGACGCCAAGCGCTCCGTGATTGCCCTTCGTCATCTGATACGTCCAGGCTACCGCACCGACATCCGCCGGATCAGAGCTGATCTGCCCGGAGTTGATCGCACTGAGATTGCCAAGCTTCGAGGCGTAGGTCATCCGCTGCTCCACTTCGGGATTGGCGGAATAACTCCGCACCCAGTCATCCATCGCATACCCTTGCAGGGCGACGGTATATTGGAAGTTCCACCACGGCTCTCCCGTAATCGTCACCGGTACGGAGTAAAAATACCATAGCGGCATATGGCCGCGCGTCGCCCGCACCTTTGTGTTGATTTTGTTCATCATCGATTGGTTATTATTCATCTTGGCCAAGGTGTAGACGGACTCCTCGCCGGTATTGTCGTAATTATACTCTGATCCGTAAGGATAGGTCGTATTTTTGAAATTGTTGTATTTCGTCCGCATTTTGTTAATCATGTCGTTCGCTTGAGCTGTATACCCCTCATCTTGCAGTGCTTTGATGATATCCGGGGTTGTCAGCTCGCCCATCAGGCCGGTGTTCCAGTTATAGGATACCGGTCCATCATAGAGCGCTTTGAAAATGTTATATGCCCGCAGCAAATATGTCGTCCGCGGATGTGTATAATTCACCAGGTCCGGGTACAGCTTCGCGATCTTATACATGCTGAAATACGTGTTGTACACGTGCGGGTAGGCGTAACCGCGATACGTAGGCGTCGTATTCGGCTCCGGCATCAGAAAATCATGAATCAAATAGTCGGAATGGTGTCCATTCATCAGGTTGGTCCAGATCGCCGTTTCGAGGTATTGGTCCATAGCGGCGATTTCTGAGGCCACGGGCTTCTGCACGTTTTTCTCCGCCAGGAACTGCCCATGCGTGAGCCCCCAATCATCGCCCCATCCCCAATAGCCGTTAAACACATTCCGCTTGGAGTTGTTGTCCATCATCCAATCGTCGAACACTTTGTCACGGATATCGCCGGGCACATTCCATTGCTGCTTATTGACCATGAAGGTCGCATGGCGCTGCAGCGCATCGCCAATCTGCTCTATGGCGTAAAACTGCAGCACGGTTTTTTCCCCGCTGCCATAGCTCACGGTGATATCGTTTTGTCCGAGATGACTCATGCTTAAGGAATATAAATGATGTCCTCCCTGAGCTGTGCCGAGCGAAGTGATCGTCGTTTGCGAAGGGTACTGCGCGGTTACCGAGGCGATTGGCTTCGAAGTGCGCAGACTAAATTTCGCCGTCTGATCAACCGGTACAATCATCCCCGGCACCACCGTGAAATCGACCATCCCTTCGGAATACAGCCGGTCCTTCACCGCCTGCTCGTTCCCCGCTTTGAAAAATTTGAAGGCGTACGTTTTGCTGGCTCCAGGCTGCAGCACCAGACTCGTATTCGGCAAATACCCGCGATTTGTGCTCTTGATGACATTAGAGTGAATATAGTACACGGTTAAGCCTTCGGGCCAGCCGCCTTGATCGGCTGCCCATTTGCTGCCCGGATGCTCTTCGATACGCCAGTTGTCCGTGTACTCGAATCCGGCGCCGGTTGCGGTATCCGGTACCATCATCAAAGTATTTCCGATTCCGCTCGGCCGCTGAACCGTAATGTAGGAATTGTTATTGGCCACATTGGAGTGGGTGACCACTCGGGTTTCGTAGATTTGCTCATTGTTGCCACCTGACCAGTATTCATTGAAGGGAAGCGGTAAACCAAAGTCTCCGATCTCAAGCGTCTGACTGCTCGTATTGGTTACGGTAATCGACCAGCGCAAGTAATCGTTCTCCAGAGCATAAGATTCATTGACTCTAAAGTTGCGAATTCCTTGGGCATTGCTGGAGTTTTGATACGTGACATTGATCGTGCTGCCGGATTTGCTCTGCGTCCGTGCATCGGCGGAACGGTTCGTCCAGGCCGTTGTCCAAGCTCCGTTGTTCAGCCGATAAGTAAACATCAGCTCCCCAAGCCATTGATGGTCCGTTGTGTTCTGCTGCGGGGCGTTGGTCTTGTTCATCACATAATTGGTCGGGAAACTATCTCCGACGATTTGCAGGTTCGTGATTTCGCCATGCTCTCCGGTTGTAACGGTAAATACGCCATTCGAGACCGTTTCGGCGGAAACCGCCTGAGGGACAACTACAGCCAGCACACTTGCGATAAATATGCCGAGAACAAGCTTCCAGGGTCTTGACAACATCCGTTCGTGTCCTATCATTCACCGCTCCTCCTTCGTGTTCATTAAAAAAATGGTCAGAACAGCTCTCTCCTCCAATCCATGCTAGCTTCTTTATGACTTTCCTGTGCTGTTACTGTACATCACCCCCTCTCCATCGGAATTCGAATCGTTACCTGGGTACCTTCATCCATTGTCGTATTGATGTCTATCCCGTAAGGCTCCCCGTACAACAGCTTGATCCGGTTCTTCACATTCGCCACCCCGACTCCGGAGGTATCCGAATCTGGACTTTGCACAGATCGCAGCGTCTCTTCATCGATTCCTTTTCCGTTATCCGTGATCGTAAACTCCAGCAGACCCTCCCGCCCGCAGCCGGAAATTCGAAGTAGTCCCCCACCGGATTTGGCGGAAAAGCCGTGAATAATCGCATTTTCCACAATCGGCTGCATGAACATTTTCGGCACTTTACAGTCCGGATGAATATCATCCAGTACAAGCTCCGTTTCAAACACCCCGTAATATCGCTGCTCCATGATATGTAAATAGCTCTTCAGCCAGGTCAGATCATCCTCAAAACGCACCAGCTCCTGTTTGTTTTTGACCGTGTACTGCAGCATGGTGGACAAGCAGACGAGCATCTTGCTTATTGCTTCCTCATTTCTTTCCAAAGCCATCCAGTTAATGACATTCAGTGTATTGTACAGAAAGTGTGGATTCAGCTGCAGGTTGAGCGCCATGATTTCGGCCTCCTTCTCCCGTAGCTGCGTTTTGTAGTTTTCATTGATCAGATCGCTGATTTTTTCGTTCATGAGATTAAACTTTCGGATCAGAATACCGAATTCAAAATCGTTTTGCTCGGGGATTTTGGTGGAAAATACGCCGCTGCCCGTCAGTTGAATCGCTACCAGCAGCTTCTTGATGGGATGGGTGAGCCACCCGGAAATCATATATGCAACTCCAATCGAAATCGCAATTAAGATCGCGGCGATATACAGGCTGTACGTGTGAATCAAAGGAAGATCACTGAGCAGGTGTTCGTAGGGAACGACCAGCACACCAATCCAGCCCGTCATATCGGAGGTGTCATAGCAAATGAGCACTTTTTGATCATTTACTTTGGAAATTGCTGTTCCGGACTTCGCCTTAATGGCGTTTTCCAGCCAATCCGAGGTTTCGATGCTTGTTAATTTGGCAGGGTCCGGATGGGCAACGATCTGCCCTTGGGGAGTAACGACGAACATATAAGAGCCATCGGTCGTGCTATCGCTGCCTTTCAAGGAACGGAAGAAGCTTTCATTGAAATTGATCAGCAGCATCGGGTATTCCGTGCGTTTCCCCCAGCTCTTAACGACGCCATTCTGTACGATTGAGCTTTTGAGAAGCTGAGCTGCGGAAAAAACGAACCGGTAACGCGGGTCCATGTCCCTTAGCTCCCCTTGATCAAACTGTTTAGCGAAATCATAAGTCGGAAACCAAATCATTTTCCCGTCCGCCTTAAGCGCTTCCTGATATAGCGCTGAGGATCGCAGCTTACTGGGATTCACCGACACGAACGTCGGCCTCGACGTCAGGGAGGCCATACCGCCAAAGCTGTAGTAGCTTGTAACGAGCTGCACGCTGTCAATGCTAGGCTCCGAGGCGTAATATTTGTTCAAAATATCCGATACTTTGCGGTCCATCTGGAGCAGTTCCAGCAGATCGGTTGGCTGCGGTCTGTCAAAAAGGTGAAACAGATCCGGGTCAGCGAGCAGGGACAACGATTGATCCTTGACCCGGGTCAATACGATATCGGTCACCTGGTTGTTCTTCTTGACAACCTCTTGCATGCTGTCGCTGGCATTTTTCAAGATGACGTCGGAGCTTGTCGTATAATAAGCGTAGCTGATGAGTACCATGGGGAGCGTGATGAGAAAAACGTAGTAAATGATGAGTTTGGTGCGAAATTTGAGGCGATTTAGTCGGCGAATGACGGCGATCATGGCGGCTGCTACCCCCGCTTTCTTTGCAGGAGGCGGATCGTTTTGCGGTATTCCTCCGGCGTCATTCCGAACTCTTTCTTAAAGACTCGGTTAAAATATTTAACATCCTGGTAGCCCACCGCCTCCGCCACCTCGTAAACACGCAGGTTTTCCAGCTCCAAGATGGCCTTCGCTTTGGACAAACGAACCTGGTTCAGGTAGGCTGTAAAATTAATGTTCAGCTTATTTTTGAAATATTGGCTAAAGTAGCCGGCGCTTAGCCCGAACCGCTCCGCCGTAGACTCCAGTGAAATGTCGTACCGGTACTGTTCTTCAATATAGTCCAGACAGCGTTGGACGAGCTGATTGCGGGAATGGTCCTTCCATTCCTTGATCGCCCGGGAAGCACGAAGCAGAATGTCCAACGTTCCGGACTCGAGCTGAGAAAAAGTAGGAACATGATCCGAAAACGCCTCGATCTCTCTCACAAAATCGTCGTGCATGCTGCCTTCCCGCAGCAGTTCGATGTCCTCGATGAGCTTGACGAGGAGCAGCTTGCACTTCGTCCTTAACCGGTGCGGAAGCGCATAGGGAGCACGCCGCCACGAGCTAAAAATGCTCGCAAGCGCGTCCCGTGCCGCGGCATCGTCCCCTCCACGAACCGCTTCGGCCAGCTGCGATACTACAGCGCCAGACATCGCCGGAACGCGTTCAGGGTCGAGCTTGCTGCGCCCGAAAAGAAAGACGGCTTTCTCTTCTTCGTAGAAATGCTCAAGCATGGCCAGCCTGGCTTCCCGAATGCTAACGCAAGCTTCCTTCAGCAAATGTACCCTGTCGCTTCCGACTCCGACCACGCATCTCCCCTTGCTCGATTCGCTATGCCATGAAAAAGATTCAAAGACCCGCTCGGCCTCAGTCATGTCAACCCCGGCTTCGAGCAAGCAAATGATCTCTTCATTGTCATGATCGTTAATGATGCAAACAGCTTTCCCGAACAGGCAGAGTAAGGACTGAAGTTTATCCGCCTCCTCTCTCTGGAAGGAAAACCGCCTATGAACGGAAATCGCCGTTCCCGCTCCGCCAAAGCATAGAATCGACTCTACCTCGTTCAACTGGTCCACTTCAAGGACCCCATCAATCCAGGCCTGAAGCAGCTTGCCGCTGTAAACCGGCTCCATTCGAGTGATCTTGGCAGCCAGCTCCTGCTGCTTCGTCCAGTCATTCCGCTCCTGCTCACTCGTCTGCTCAGCCCGCCGGAACAACTCCTGCAGCCTGTCGACATCCACCGGCTTCAATAAATAATCGAAAGCCCCAAAGGTAAGCGCTTTCTGAGCATATTCAAAAAAATCGTACCCGCTAAGCACAACCACTTTGGACCTTGCAGGCGAACTCAGCTTTTCCATAAACTCCAGTCCGTTCATCTCCGGCATCTGGATATCCGTAAAGATCAGGTCAAAAGCCTGATTCTCGCACAGCCGCAGCGCTTCCTCGCCACTACGTGCAGAGCTCACGGTATCGCACGGTCGAAGCCGGCTTAGCAGTCTGCTGAATCCGATCACGTGTCCAGGTTCATCGTCAATGATTAATAAATGCAGCATTTGCCATCCCTCCTTACGCCTCATTATATAGAAAAAGTACAACAAAATGGTCCAAAAGGAATCATCTCGAAGCAGATCTTTTTGTTCCTAATAATGAGTCGAAGGTCCGTGAAAGTTTAGCCCTTCACTCCGCTCATGGCAATGCCCTCGACGAAGAAGCGCTGTCCAATCAGGAACACGATTAGAGAAGGCAGCACGATAATGGAAGTTGCCGCCATCATAAGATGCCATTGTGCCGAATAAGTGCCTTGAAATAAGGTCAGACCGAGCATGAGGGTATAATTTTTTTCCGAAGAAATGAACACCATGGGGGCGAGATAATCGTTCCAGTTCGCCAGGAAAGTAAGCATGCCAATGACAATGAGCGACTGCTTGCTGATCGGCATGATGATGTTCCAATAAATCCGGAAGTGACCGGCGCCATCCATCTTCGCCGCTTCATCCATTTCACGGGGAATCGTGAGAAAGAACTGACGGAGCAGGAATATGTTGAACACCCCTCCTCCGAACCAGGCCGGAGCGATCAAAGGAACGAGCGTATCCGTCAAATGGAGGTACTTCCAGCCGAGAAAATGCGGAATCATCACCACGAAGAAGGGCAGCATCAACCCGGTCAAAATAAACCCGAACACCTTATCCCGACCGGCCCACGAAATGCGGGAAAAGCTGTAGGCGCACACTGAGCTGGAGAGAACGACCCCGGCAATGGACAGCACCGTCACAACAGTGCTGTTCCAAAAGTAAAGACCAAACGGGTTGCTGGACAGCGCCTCGACAAAGTTATCCAGCTTGAACGAAGTAGGCAAGATTTGAGGCGGTATTTGAAACAGGCCGTCCATGCCCATGAAGGCGGTCCGCAGCATCCAGTAGAAAGGAAAGACGAACATCAGTCCACCCAGCGATAATATGAGATACAAGCACAAACGGCTGACGAACGAGCGTATATTCATCTTCCTCTCTCCTTCCCTTCATAGTAGACCAGATCATTTGAAAATTTGAAGAGAACGGCGGTGCACAGCAGGATGACCAGGAACAGCAGAAATGCGGCGGCGCTGGCGGTGCCGAACTTGGTAAACTGAAAGCCCTCCTTGAACAAATAGTAGACGATCAAATAGCTCGCGTTGTTCGGGCCCCCCTGCGTCATCACGGACGGCTGCACGAAGGTCTGGAAGGCGTTGACGAAACCGATGACCGTGTTGAAAAAAATGATGGAGGAGCTCATCGGAAGCGTAATGTACCATGCTTTGTGCAGCGCATTGCCTCCGTCCACTTCGATCGCCTCATAGAGATGAGCTGGTATGTTCTGCAGACCTGCAAGGAAAATGACCATCGTGTTGCCTGTCAGCCACAAGCTAAAGATAATCAAGGTCGGAATGACAGAGGTGTCTGATGAAAGCCAGGTGTATTTGGGTATATGGAGCAGACCCAGCAAGTAGTTGACGATGCCAAAATCCGGCTGCAGCATCCACAGCCAAATAACTGAGGAAGCTGCGAGAGGGATGATGACAGGCAAATAGAACAAGCCGCGAAAAAATGCTCTCCCTTTAATCTTGCTGTTCAGCAGCATGGCCATCACGAAGGAGAAGGCGATCCCGAGCGGCACGCTTACCAGTACGTAATACAGCGTGCTGATTACGGCATCGTAGAAAAGCGGCTCCTTCCCTGTAAACAGCCGCACGAAGTTATCGAAGCCGACGAACTTCGGACTGCCCACCATGCTGTATTCCGTGAATCCGAGCGCGAACGTGAAAGCTAGCGGTCCCAGGACAAATACGAGGTATCCCAGCAGCACGGGAGCGGCAAATAGCACTCCGTACTTCAACTCGGTTCTTTTTCGTTTTCGAATGCCTTGTGCAGGATCCATGGCCGTGTTATTTACCATAACGCCCCTGGATTTCCGGCTGGACTTTGGATACGACGCCCTTCATCGCCTGCTCAGCCGTCTGCTTGCCCAGCCATACGGGATCCAGCGCAGAGAATGCCATCGAGCTGACCTTGCCGAAATTTTTCACATAATACACCGGTGAAGGCGTGTTGTTGTTCAATAAATTATTAAGGAACGCGTCCTTGAAGCCGGATGGATGTGCCGGGTTATTTTCCGCCCACTGCGCGACAAGCGCTGGATCGGTGTACCATTTCTTCAGCGTCGGCATCCACAAGCCGTCCCGGTACAGATTCAGCGCGCCGGACGGATCAGCGAGATATTTCGTCAGCAGCCACGTTTCCTCCGGATGTTTCGTCGCCTTGAACATTGCGCTAACTCCGCTGATGCCCATCGCAACGGTGCGCTTCATTTTCGGCAGCACGCCGACATCATAATTAACCTTCGCCGCCCCGAGATCGAGGTTGATCCACTGCCCGTGCATGCTCATTGCCACGAGCTTGGATTGCAGCGCGACCGCTTGTGACGGGATCGATTTCGCTTGAACCGGATTCGGTGCGACATGGTGCACATTGATCAGGTCGGCAAGCTTTTGAACCGCCTCCACCGCTTCCGGCTGGTCCAACGCAAACTTCGTTCCGTCCGCCGAGACAAGGTCGCCGCCGTTGTTGACCACATGCGCCATGATCGGGCCGTACCAGTTTTCAAACGAAACACCGAATTGCTTGATGTTGTCCTTGTCGAACCCGGGGTCTGTGGCGTTTTTGCCGTTTTTGTCGATCGTCAGCTTCTTGGCGACCTCAACGAACTGATCCCAGTCCCAAGCTTCCTCCGCTTTGGCCGGAGGAGTCTCTACCCCCGCTGCCGCAAACAGATCCTTATTGTAAAAAAGTCCGAACGTTTCGCCCGCTGTGCTGATGCCCCACGTATAATTCGGGTCATCGCCGTTGAACCAGATGTAGTCGAGGAAATCCTCTTTTTTCATCTCCGTATCCTTAGCGAACATGTCGTTAAAGTTGATGAACTTGCCTTCTTTTTGCCAAGCCTCACCAAGCTCCCCATGCACATAGCCGGCATCCGGCGTTTCGTTGGCTGCGACCATCGCGGTAATTTTGGCATCGTAATCGCTTTCAGGAATGTGAATCGCATTCACGGTGATCCATGGATACTTCTCGGTAAACTTCTTGGTCGCCTCCTCCACGGCCTTTTTCTCCTGCGGGCTCCCCCAGAATGTGTACTTCAAGGTGACTGGCTCCTTGTTCTCCGTCCCGCCAGCCGGCGTCGACGTCTCCTTATTTGCCGGCTCGTTTTTTGGTGAGGCGCTATTACCACTGTTGCCGCCGCCTCCACACCCCGCGAGCGCAATAACTGCGGCGAGGATGACTGTGCTTAGCTTTAGCAGCCTTTTTCTAGTTTTGTCCATCTTGTTTTTCCTCCCTTATATCACTCATTTTAAAACGTCTCCCTCACCCAAACGTTCATTTCTCCCTGACCACGGTTCGCCCAGAAGAAGTATGGGATAAATATCGCTTCTGCCGATTGTTCCTCCAAGTGTGCAGCTTCGCTTTGGTACAATGGCTCGTTTTCACTCTCAAGTTGTATAATTTGGGCTTCCGCACGAATGGCACAGACCCCTTCCGGCAGATCGCCAAGCCCTTCGACAATACTCAGTGTTCCTTCCTTCGGTAATGAGAAGCGGTGTAGAGCTGGACCGTTGTCCGCCTCCTCCAGACAGTAAACGAACGGACCTCGCTGCAGGGCCACTTTGCCGACTGTATGAGGCACCGCTGTATGGCTTCTCATCTTGAGAATCGGCATGTCAAACCTCAAATCCAATGTATCGCCAGTCTGCCATACACGTTTTAGATGCAAATACCCGTCCTTTATATTCTCCGGTCGAATCGTAAGTGCAACACCGTTTATTGTCAACGCGACTGTCCCTGACCACGATGGAATGCGCAGGGCGAGCGTAAACGAAACGTCCAAGTCAGTGTTCAGCAGCAGGGTGACCTGGCCGTCCGTGTGGTACGTGGACATTTGCTCCACGCTCACCTTGGCGCCTGCGATGTCCAAGTCCACAGTACCGCCGATATACAGATGGGTATAAATCGTTTCGGGGCCAATGGTATACATATACTCTCCCAGGGAGGCAAGCAGCCTTGCGATATTCGGCGGGCAGCAGGCGCATCCGAACCACCCCTGCCGGACAGGCTTCACATGGGCATGGATTCGGCTTTTGCTGCAGGCTCCCGGGCGAACCTCCAACGGATTTACATAGAAAAAGCTTTTGCCGTCCCGCGACATTCCCGCCACAACCGTATTGTACAGCGCTCTTTCCATAACATCGGCGTATTCCCCTCTTGGCTCAAGCCGCAGCATCCGCCGTGCAAAAAACACGAGCCCGATGGAAGCGCAGGTTTCGGCATACACCGTGTCATTAGGCAAATCGTAATCGAACGTGAACGATTCTCCATACTCCTGAGAGCCGATCGCCCCAGTGATGTACATCCGTTTCGTTACGATGTTGCTCCACAGCTTGCGGCAAGCCTCAGTCAAATTTTCATCGCCGGTTTCCGCCGCGACATCCGCCATGCCCGTCGCCAGGTAAACCAGGCGCACTGCATGGCCTTCAGCAGTAGCCTGTTCACGTATGGGCAAGTGCGCCTGGCTGTAGGCCAGGTCATGGGCGATATCGAGGTGTCCAAAATGAACGCGCCCCCCTCGTTTCTCCAGCTCCTCAGCATAGAAGTTTGGATTCGTACCCCGCTGGTCCAAGAAAAACTGGCTCAGCTCCAGGTATTTTAGCTCCCCGGTCACTTGATACAGCTTCACGAGGGCAAGCTCGATTTCTTCGTGGCCGTCGAAGCCCTCGAGCTTTCCCTCCGCCTCTCCGAATGCCGTATCAATGCAGTCCGCAAGCCGGCATGCCACGTCCAGAATTTTTCTCTTCCCGGTAGCCCGGAAATAAGCGACGGCTCCCTCAATCAAATGTCCCGCGACATACAGCTCGTGGCATTCCGCCAAATTCGTCCAACGGCCGTCCGGCTCTTTTAACGTAAAATAGTTGTTCACGTACCCGTCAGGATGCTGAGCCGCCGCGATCAGATCGACCAATTCGTCCGCCAGCGCTTCCAGCTCTGGATCGGGAGACGATTGCAGCAAATACCCGACCGCCTCGAGCCATTTCGCCGGGTCGCTGTCTTGGAACACCATCCCCCCGAACTCCCCCTGCTCCTGTCCTGTGGCAATCCGGAAATTTCGGATCGCATAGCTTGGCGCCGCTTCCGGCACTCTATCATTTAGCGCTTCCCACTGATAGGGGACAACCACTTCCCTTACGAGCCGAACATACTCCGACCAGAAGGAATCCTCAATTTTTACCTGACTTAAGGGAAGCGTCCTCGTCTGCTCTCTGTCCAAACCGAGGCCTCCCGTAAGCTTTTGGAATTGCATTTGCTCCATGCTCAAGCGCCTCCTCCTCAACCTCACTGCACACCGCAGCGGTACTCTCAAATTCATCATAATAAAAGCGCTTACTACTTAAAATTGTAAATATCTTAGAATCGTGGACTTTTTTCATATCCATAAGAGCCAATTCCACATAAGCAACATACGAGGCGTTCGGGCCTCGGTATTTTCATTAAGAAAACCGTTCGAATATCTCCGCTCTTACCATCCAGAACTAAATGTATTTAGTGCAACTATTTCCGGGAAAAAAGTGGTTTTTGGGATTTTAGCTGCAAAACATGCATCTAAAATGGATCAATTTGCATTTGCAGGGTTATTTTGTTTCTTTTAGCTGTACTTTCTGCATCTAAATGCTCAATACTTGCAATAAGCCGAAGTTTAACTGCACAAAATGCATTTACTAAGTTTACGGTAACAACTAAAAATCCCAACCCAAAAAAAGAGCTGTCCGCTAAAAAGCAGACAGCCCCTCAATTGATTATTTTTCGAGTTTCTTTGCCATTCTAAACAATGAAAAAGCAGGCTTATTGATTTCACCCGTGATTTGGTATCCTAATCTCTCATACAGCTTCAATGCACGATGGTTTTCTTTTTTCACCGTTAAAGAACATTTGTGATAGCCTTGCAAAGAAGCTTGTTCCTCAGCAAATTTCATGAGCATTGAACCAACGCCAAGACCTCTACTTTCCGGCAATGCAGCCAACGTACCAATATGATACTCATCGTCATGCCCCTCCTTCAATGTAAGGGTCGAATACAAATCTTTTAAATTAAGGAGGTTATAACCGATAAGAGCTAACTTTCGATACGAGAACAGTATCTTGAAGGTAGGCCAAGCAAGGCGATTTAATAGCGGGATTGGATAGCAAGTGATGATCCCTAATGTTTGCTCCCCCATTTTGGCTTCGAAAGCATACTGATGGCTAAACCGATTTCCACTCCATTTCCACAATCTTACAAAGGTACGATTAACAATCCTTTCTTCTTTAGATCCTGCAAGAGGATACCTCATGTAACCAAGAGCTATTTGATTCAATTTTGCACCGATCACTGATCTGGCATCCGCCTTCACAATAGAGATTTCCTTCATTTCCGGTCACCCCCTGGATTTTTAAAGCCGTGATATAAAGTATCTATAACTAATGCCGCAGCGGAATTTTTCGCAATATTCCCATTCTTTACTTCCTGCCATGTTAAAAACAATAATGAATATAGAACATTCATGATCCAACCTTTATCCACCTCAGGGCGAAAATAGCCTTTCTGCTGTAGTAAGTCAATCACATGTAGTACGGGTTCGCGCAGCTTCTGATCCGCCCCTTCAATTTCCGGGTTATAGTTGACTGAAGCGTCATGAGCGAGAAAATAAATTTTATCTCCCAAAGGAATTAGCGCCTCAATCAGCTCCGGGATGTAATTTTCACAGTTCTCCTCGTTCAAAGGAATTTCTTCCATCGTCTCACGCACAACCTCGATTGCTCGAAACCCCAGGTGAATCATTAATTGCTCCCTGCTTTCAACATATCGATGCAATGTGGCAATACCGATTCCGGCCCATTCAGCAATTTCGGCCATGGAAGCGTTTGGTTTTTCAATGAGCAGCATAGTAGCTTCATCCAGAATGGCATTAAGCTTTATTTGCTTCATTGCTGTCATGTCTTTTTTCATCGTACTCCTCCATTTGATAGCTATATGTACAATTTGATAGATGTTTATATCACTTGATTGTATTATAAATCATCGTTAAGCCAATTTCAAAATTGTTCTTTGACCCTTTATTGTGACTTTATCTCTTTCGTTGGTGATCCGATAATAAACGTGAGGGAACGAAATATCAATCGCATTGACTTTGACGTCGTGTCGTACTTTATACTGAGCTTTGAACGGAGGAGTTGATATGGGGCTTCAAACAATCAGTCAAGTATCCAAGGGCTTAAACATCTCAACACGAACCTTACGCTATTATGAGCAGATTGGGCTTGTCAACAGTGTCAAAAAAGACGATTATGCTTATCGGACCTATGATGAGGCGGCAATCAGACGTTTAGAGCAGATTATTGTTTTAAGGAAACTCCGGATTCCCCTTAAACAAATTGTCCTGATTTTAGAAAGCGATAACATTTCTGAAGTCATAGCCGCATTCGAGCAAAACCTAACCGAGGTTGATTCTGAAATCTCTGCCCTCTCCACAATCAAGAGCATTCTAAACAGATTTATCACCCATCTTAATGAAAATATGCATGTGGGCATCAAGCTTAACTTACTCGATGATGCTTCGATCTTAAACATCGTCAACTCCCTAACCGTGACCAAAGCAAAGTTTAAGGAGGAAAGGTCCATGGAGGATTTGAATCAAGCGAATCACAGATTAAGAAAGCTCAGGGACACGGATGTAAGGATCGTCTATTTACCACCAGCTACAGTTGCAGCTATCCATTGTGTTGGGAGACTGGCAGAAATTGAAAGCGGCAATCTTTTAGGGAAATTTGTCCGTGATCATCATTTGGCACAAATAAAGCCGGATTTGCGCCATTTTGGCTTCAACCATCCCGAAGGTGAAAAACCGGACGGCAGCGACCACGGATATGAGAGATGGGTTACGATACCCGAGCATATGGAAGTGCAAAAGCCCTTTCTAAAGAAACATTTTCAAGGAGGTCTTTACGCTGCACATATGATTCCGATGGGTGCGTTTGAAGAATGGGGGTTGTTATCGGATTGGGCGATGAATAGCGCCAAGTATGAGATGCACTTGGGAGATCAGGAGATCTATTATGGACTATTAGAGGAGCATTTGAATTACATAAATACCTATTCGCTGAGTCCGGATGATTCTACTCAACAAATTGACTTGCTGCTTCCGATTAAAGAAAAGATGGTGCTGTGAAATGATTGAACTGCCAGAAGGAATCGTATTAGCAGAACAGATTGACCGTGAACTTAAGGGGAAACAAATCATTAGCGTCGTCGCAAATTCTTCGCCTCATAAATTTGCCTGGTACCAAGGAAATCCTGCGGACTATTCAAAAATATTTGCCGATAAGGAAATCGAGCAGGCTTATTCGTACGGAGGGAAACTACATATTAAGCTTAATCAAGACTGCGGCTTCATGTTTTGTGAAGGCATAAGCGTTAGGTATTGCACCCATAAAAATCAACTTCCGAAGAAGCATCAGTTGCTTATTGAGTTTGACGACGCGACTTATTTCATTTGTACCGTACGAATGTATGGCGGTATTTATGGCTATACGGGCCTATTAGATAATGAGTATGATCATATTGCGAGAACTAAACCGTCTGTTTTGTCGGACGATTTCAATATGAAATACTTCATGGAACTACTAACTACAGCTCAAAAGCCAAAGCTATCAGCCAAGGCTTTCCTTGCTACCGAACAAAGAATCCCGGGACTCGGAAATGGCGTTGTCCAGGATGTATTATTTAACGCCGGAATTCATCCGAAACGAGATATGGCAACACTGAGTCCATCAGAAGTTGAGCAGCTCTTTCATTCCGTGAAAGAAACCATTACCGAGATGACGGAGCACGGCGGCAGAGATGTCGAAACCGATCTGTATGGCAATCCCGGCGGCTATAAAACCATCATGAGCAAAAATACATATACCCAGCCATGCCCAAAATGCGGCGGACCCATCCGAAAAGAAGCCTACCTTGGGGGCAGTGTTTATTACTGCAATGAATGTCAGAAATGATGATTTCCCTCTCGATTTGCGAAGTATCCACCAAAACGTTTGAATTGTCATTGAATGATAACGTTGATATTATCCATATTTATATTAGACGAGTTAAGGAATAAAACATATCCTCTCTTTTCCGCAAGTAAAATCAAGTAGTGCGATTTCCATTACTCTATAATGACTATAGGGTGGTTGAAACGAGGTGAACAGACGAATGTACGAGTGGCACAAGCAAATCCAAATCATCGTTGATGAAATTGACGAGTGTATTAAAAATCGTAACGGTGAAGCCATAACGCTGCGGTTTCTTTCTTACAAGTTGGGTTATTCCGAATTTCATACTACGAGAAAATTCAAGGAAATATCAGGTATGCAATTTAGGGATTATCTGCGGCTTAGAAAACTAGCCTTTGCCCTAAAAGAAGTTCGGGATAGTGAAAAAAGCCTTTTGGATATTGCTTTTGATTATGGTTTTTCATCCCATGAAGCTTTTACCAGAGCTTTCAAGGGAACATATGGTATAACTCCAAGTGAATACCGAAAAAAGCCTATACCTGTCGTTCTTCGTACAAAAATACACCCTTTCGACCGCTACTTTTTTGGATTGGGGGAAATTGGTATGATGAAATCCACAGATGATGTTAAAATTTATTTTGTAACCATTCCCGCACACAAATTTTTGCACATTAAAAACTATGAGAGTAATGGGTATTGGGATTTTTGGCAGAAGCAAAGCCTTATTCCGGGACAGGACTATGAAACAATTTGCGGGTTACTTGATAGTATTAAGGGCAAATTAGATGATGATGGCGGGAGCGAACCTAACTGCGGAAGTGGTCAGATTATGGCGTACATTAACGACCCGGATGGCAGGCTCTGCGACTGGGGTATTCCGCGTACAGAGTGTTGGGGTGTACGACTTCCTTTTGATTATATAGGGGAAGTGCCAACGCAAATGTTTATGGTTGATGTTCCCGAAGCAGAGTATATTGTTTTTGAACATGGCCCATTCGATTATGAGCAGGAAAATCGTAGTGTGGAGGAAAAGATTGAAAAGGCAATGGCAACTTTTGATTTTTCAAGCACCGGTTACTGCTTTGATACTTCCCCCGGTCGAATCATTTACTTTTATTATAATCCAGAACGGGTTTTTAAGTATATCAGACCAGTTCGGAAGTCATAATCACTAAAAAGCACCTGCCCAATGCGGTAGGTGCTTTACTACATATGATAACATCCTGACACCCCTCCTTCACAGATCATGACCTCCAAGCCAGTCAAAACAGATTAAGGAAATAATAAACCACGTGTTGACTTTGCCCTTAGGGCAAGGTGTATTTGTAGAACTAGACAAAGTGATTAAACAATCGTCTGAATATTTTGCTGAGATTGGAGGTGACCCCGTGCTGTCCATTGGAGAATTTTCGAAGATCTGCGAAGTATCCACCAAAACGCTTCGGTACTATGATGAAATGGGCTTAATCCGCCCTGATGAAATTAATCCTGAAAACGGATATAGGTATTATTCCATCAGTCAACTCAAAAAGATGCTCCTGATCAACCGTCTGAAATCTTATCAATTTTCACTGGAAGAAATTAAAGCCATTCTGGAATTGGATGAAGATCAGTTCGAAGAGAAGCTTTGCTCTGCACTGCTCCGGAAGAGTAAGGAAGTACAAGACAAGCTAAGCGCTCTGGAATATACGCTTCAGCAAATGGGCAGAGACATTTTGCATTTAGAAACTGGAATACCGATTATGTCCTACCTCGATGAGATTGAAGTGGAGCTTGTTCAAACGAAGTCCATGAATATCCTCTATTTGCGTCAGATGCTGAGCCGTGATGACTACGCCTTAGGATATGGAATGTTTTTTAACAGGCTATTTCAAAAGATTGCTACTGAAAAACTCACCATACTCGGTACGCCAATAACGATCTACCATAGCCCGGAATATAATCCTACTGGAAATGATACCGAATTTGCCATCCCAATTAAGGAAGCTGTAAAGGGAACGAGAGATTTGCCCGGAAGCCTTTGTGCAAAGTCTGTTGTAAAGGGCTCCTATTCCGAATTAACTTCGGTATATGCCAAGCTGAGAGAATGGATCGAACATGAAGGTTATGAAATGGTGAGTTCTCCCTATGAAGTTTATGTAACCAACCCATACCAAGTGACGGGTGCTGAGGATCTGATTACCGAGGTGTATTTTCCCGTAAAGAAAAAATAGCGGCAAGCAGGAGCCGTTTTATCGTTTTTTAGGAGGTATTTATTATGCATAGAAACTACTGGCCAACCGCCGAATGGCGCGATGCCGACCCGGTTGACCTCGGTATGGACGGCGACAAGCTTTCGAAGCTAGATCCGATCATTAAATCCGAGTACAACAATATCAATGGGATTTTAGTTGTCAGAAACGGGTACGTCGCCTATGAAAAATACTTTAACGGCTATGGACCGAATGATACTCACCATGTGGCATCCGTAACAAAAAGCATTCTATCCGCCCTAATAGGGATTGCCATAAATGCGGGCTTTATTCAAGGCGTGGACCAGAAGGTGCTGGAATTTTTTCCTGAATATATTCCGGATACGGCTGATCGACAGAAACGAGAAATCACTATCCGCCACCTTCTTACGATGACCGCTCCCTACCCGTTTGAGGATTGGCATGAACCTTTGGACAAGATGTGTATGCAGCCCGACTGGATAAAGTACACGTTAGATATGCTTGAACAAGGTGGGAGCTTAGGCGCTTTTAAATATTCCACCGCAGGGGCTCATCTGCTCTCCGCCATCCTAACTCGCAGCACTGGAAAAAGCGCACGTGAGTTTGCAAACGAACACTTATTTAAACCGATCGGCATGAAAGTCATTCCGGATTACGAAATGAACGCATTCGGGTTTGACGATTTATTCGGCAAAAATGTACGGGGCTGGGTTCATGACCCGAGCGGCATCTCAACCGGAGGCTGGGGGCTTACGCTAACTCCCCGCGATATGGCGCGCTTTGGTTTTTTGTATTTGAATCATGGCAAGTGGGACAACCATCAAATTGTTTCGGAGACATGGATCGAGCAATCAACAGCAATGAACCCTAATCGTTACGGGTATCTATGGTGGATTGGCGAAGAAAACGATATTTTTGCCTACATGGCACTGGGCGATGGCGGCAATGTTATATGCTGTATTCCGGAAAAAGATTTAGTCGTTGCCATTGCATCCGAATTCATGATCAACGCTCGTGACCGAGGAGACCTGATCAAAGAATATATTATTCCGGCAGTTTTAGAAAAATAGCTCATGGCCCTAAGCATTCGTTATCCGCTTACATTTTAAAAAAACGGTTGGCACAAGGTACGTTCCTTGACCAGCCGTTTTTTTCTATCTCACTCTGAAATTTCCGTCCGCCCCGCTCACTTACTCACGCAGTTCCTTCCCTTTTTCTTAGCCCGATACAGTGCCGTATCCGCGGACTTCATCACGTCATCCGGCTTTTTATGTTTTTCGCTTTTTTGGGAAACCCCGATACTGATCGTTATGTATATTTGCTTTTGCTTTGCATTCTTCGAACCGCGGGCCTTCCGTCCGGACTTGCCCCCCTTGCCTCTACCGCTTCTGCGCAGCGTAAAAGCCCGTTTGGCTACCTTTTCTCTTAATTCTTCAAGAGATGGCATAACCTCGTTGATGTTTTTTCCGGGAAAAAGAATGGTAAATTCCTCGCCTCCGTACCGGTACGCTTTCCCACCGCCCGTGACATCCCTGATCGTGGAGGCTACTAGTTTAAGCACCTCGTCTCCCGTGTCATGTCCGTAGGTATCGTTAAATTTTTTGAAATGATCGATGTCCAGCATCGCGATCGCATAATTCATTCCGAGCTTCATCATATCCTGCTTGAGAGCTCGCCGAGAAGGCAACCCGGTAAGCTCGTCCGAAAAGGCCATGGAGTAGGAATCCTGAATGATCGATACGATCAGAATGATTCCCGAGGCCGCGAAGGAAACCGCGTAAAGCACCGGATCACCGGTCCTATGTAAGGTATAGAACAAGGCACAAAGCACGGCAATGAATGAGATGTCCTGCGATGAACGGTGCGTAACCTGCCGAATAATCAGTATGACCAAGGCCGCTAGGAATAGGAAAAGCGACGCTTGTGATAAATGAGGCGTAACGAAATTAAGTTTTACTGGTAACCAGGCCTTACCCATTGTATGCAGTAGGTCTTTTTGCGCCGGTTCCAGCAGCCAGTAGCATAACAAAACCTGGACTGCAATCGCACCGATGCGCAGCGCTCCCCATAAGCTTAATATCCCCCGCTCCCGAAAGAAGGAAAATAACGCGATGTTAAATGGTAGCAGCAGCGTGAGGAGAAAATCGATTTCCGATCTATGCGCTAAACCGCCTCGAAGGTGAGGTAAATAGATGTGCGCCGCTAAACTTAAAGCCATCACCGAGATGATAAAGAACTCCCGGCTGCGATTAAACTTCCAGGAAATCACGCCCCCAATGATAAATATGGCGTAAGGGGCCAGCTTCACCATATCCATTTGGGGCTGAGACAAAGCGTTTGTCTTCGTGTAAAAGAAGTAAGCCATTGCCAAAAAAGCAAAGGGCAGCAGGAGCTTAAATGTCGTTTTCATGATTGTCTTCAAAAAAATGAACTCCTCCATGGCGAGGTTTTGCAGATACTCTATTATTATCGGCTATAAGGAACCTTGGCTTTATGTTTGCTTAGTTGCCCTCCAGTATAAATTTTGCGATGGCTTCGGCCGTTTGCGACCTTCTCTCCCCTAATGAATTAAGTCTATCTTGTATTATACCGAAGTCCTCAACTATTTTTGATATTGCGATCTTCGTAAAAAAGTACATATTTCGTTATAGGTGAACTGCTCCCTATTATAGCTTCAAATTCAGTTTGCTAAAGGTGAGTTGCTGTTTGTCAAAAATTAGATAGAATAGAAAGACTTCACCTTATGGAATGATGACTTCCCGGATTTCCACTAAGGTTTACTCTGACACTGTTTTGTAACAAATGGATGAATATAATTGTTATGGTAAAATTGACCATTGCTCAATATATGGCTATTATAGTACTAACAGATATTTACTAGAAGGCTGGTGGTTACTTTGAATTCATCAACCACGATCCGAACCGTACTAAATGATTTTATGGACCAGGAGCGGTTAAATTTAACTCAGTTTGCACAAAGATCGCGTATAAATGCCGGTACGCTGAGCTCTATATTGAACGGAAATCGAACCTTGAGTATCGATCAACTAGACCTAATTACCGAGGCTATGGGGTTACCTAGAGGTCATTTTTATGATCAGTACTACGAAGAGGTTTTGACTGAATCCACTCCGGATTGGCGCAGAATCAGGCCCTTTTTATACGGCTGTGAAGAAGTAGGTAACTTAAATGGTATTCAAAAAGCCGTTCAGCTTTTGCTGGACAATCTTATGTATGCTCCACTCCTCTTTGAAGTAGCCGAAGATTTCTATAACAACGGTAAAAAAAATGCCGCAATTATTCTATATGAGAATGTCGCCCTAAGTGAAAAAAGCCAGCATTCGGAACGCTTGGCCCTTTGCCAATATCGTTTGTTTATGTGCAAACTTGGTGATGACCAATCCAAAAATTATCAGACAGCCCTTCAGTTTGAATTTTTTGTCGATCGTTTGAATGAATACGACCAGTTAGATGCATTGAAAGACCTAGCCAATACATATCGCTCATTGAGGTGCTGGGACAAAGTTGAGGAAGTTACCAGGAAACTCAATTATGTAGCCAAGGTTCTGTATCAAAAAGGGCCTAAATATTTCAATGATCGACAGACATCCCGTCCACTTTTCGTATATCTAGCTTACTCATATTTACTTCTTGGAAATGTTTATGAAAACACTAGAAACTACGAAAAGGCCCTGCATTATATTGAAAAATACGCAAACTTAGACTGGGTAAAGGAGGACGATATAGATAGCGAGTATTGGAAAGAAAAGTTTCAGAAATGGGCTAAAATGAATGCCTTGGAAACAAGGTTATCTTCAGGGGATTTAAGTGTACTTCCTTCTTATTCATTTTATATTGAAGACAATGAGGATGAAGTCTTGCTATCTCTTCTAAATATCCTTGAATCAGCTAACCGACATAATTTTAACGTAGATTCTGTTCTTCAACGTTTCGAGATTCCAGCGGTGACTCAGCAGGATTTTTCTAAGAGTGTTTATTCTGAAAAGACCATTAAAGAGCGCCTAACCCGATTCTATTATGAATTAGCCCACTATTACCTAGTTAACGGTGAGAGCAATAGTGGAGTTGGCTACCTAATTAACTGTTTGGAAAAATCAGCATCTATTAACGAAAAAAACTGTATAATAAGATGTGTAGGCTTGTTTGAAAGATATAGAGATCATTTTGATTCAGTAACTATACAAACCTACCAAAAAATAATAGCAGAGGTGTATAAAAATGAAAAGAAAATTGATAGCACTCCTGTTACTTAGTTTTTCAATCTTCGTAACTTTTTCTCCAATTATAATTTCTTTATTAGATCATCATGGAGAGATTTAGGTTTGAACAGACGTAGGAAATAGCAAAAGCAATGGTTCATTTTTCAGAGAAACTAAATACACACTAAAAGTTACATATTCCATAATAGCGGTAGATCAGTTTTTCACTGACCTACCGCTATTATTGCTTGAAGCGTATAATTAACAAATGCATTTTAGAAACTTTGCTAGAAGCACTATGTCATTGCCATCTACTTAATTTGTGAGAGGAGATATTCTAAATGATCACACTAAGAAAAATCACATTAGATAACCGACGTGAGATGTTTCGGTTAGAAGTTGCAGAGGACCAGCGCCGTTTTGTCGCGTCCAATCTTTCAAGTGTTGCTTCCTGTTATGTTCTTGCTACCAATGGAGGATGTCCGCTTCCTTTTGCCATTTATGCTGATGAACAGATGGTAGGCTTTGTAATGATCGTCTATGGCATTACTGGGTACGAAGTGCCGGAAATAGCGGATAACAATTATTGCATATTGCGCCTGATGATTGGTGAGCAATTTCAGAAGCAGGGTTATGGTAGGGAAGCTATGAAAAAAATTCTGGATTATATACGCACATTACCGGCTGGACCTGCTGAGTATTGCTGGATACCTTACGAACCCGATAACCTCGTCGCAAAAAAGCTGTATGAAAGCTTTGGCTTTCGGGATAACGGTGAAATTTGTAATAACGAGCCAATAACTGTGTTAAAGCTTTGACTCAGGGAACGAGTTATAGCCCAATTCTTACGACTCTTCTAAAATGCAAATTATCGAGGACATCCTCCCAGTCTAATTCATGTACATAGGGATCGCGATAATAGACGGCGGTCGCCGGCAAATATCCGGCCATGAGTCCCATACCACCGCAGATCGAGCAGCCTCCGTCTCCTCCTTTGGGGATCAGTCGCTCATCCAGGGTCGTCCATTCATATTGGTACGGATCTCCAAGAAATTGCAAGCCGAAGGCGTTGGGCAGTTCCAAATCATAGGCCCGTTCTGACTCACCCTTACCCGAATCTTCAAAATACTTGAGCTTCATGCCAAAATCAAAGCTGTCGCCCCATGGAAACATTGTTCGGCAGCCTCCGCCAAACAAATACTCCCATTCGTCTTCGATAGGCAAACTGAAGCCTTCTTTACGCAGTTCGGCCATCATGTTTTCAGGTGTCAAATCTTCATTGAATAAATAAACAATAATTCCCTGCCCCTGCCGTTCCAAACGATAAGACTGGCCCCGCTCAAAAACTTTATACGTAGAAGCTCTGAATTTTTCCAAATCGGCCTCCAGCTCCCCAATACCCAACCCTTTAGCATCTTCTAACGGAATTTCCCGCCAGCCAGCTGGATGCGTGTGGTGCTCGGCAAGGAACGGCCCAATGGCAGCCTTTCTCACCGGTGACATGCACTCGCGAAGGAATAGCTCTACATCCGTGATATCCAATTCGTCTAGTGTTTTCAACAAATTCCCCTTGGTAGCTTCATCCATTTCCGTCGCCCAGCTTTCCCAGCCCAGAGTTACCTCATCACCCGGAATAAACGAGAAAAGGCTTCCTTGATATGCAAAAATCCCCGTTTCCAGCGTTACACCATAACGTGAAAAGGTATGAAGACCTTCATATGTAAATCCCTCGGGCAGCTCACTGTAAAGCGACCGCATTACTGCATCCTTCTCCCCATTGCTCAGACCGTTCCATATGCTACGATTCATCTCCTGCATTTCTGCTCTCCTTCCTATCATTTTCTTTATACTGATTATCCTGATCATATGTATTTTTTATGAGGCTATTTTTATGGCACAGATATACCTAGCTGCTGCACGTAGTAATCATATGCGATTTTCGCGATGTGATCCTTGTCCTCCCAAAATTGATTATCCAGGGCATCCAAACGTTCCTCTTCTTGTTCGGTAAGATATTTTGGAATATCCCATAACTCCTCGAGGCGATCGTCCTGAGAAAAATGTTCAATGCAGGTGTATCCGTCCTGGATAATTTCAAGAGCATGGACCGCTCCAATCGCTTTCAAAGCCCGCAGTGCGTAAATATATGCCTCCTCTCCCCAATTGCAAAAAAACTGTACAAACCCACCGTTATAAACATCCGCTTCCAGGAGCCATAAAGCAGCGATCTCCTGTTCATGCACATTCAGAGCATCCCAACCTGAGGCATCGATCTTTTTCTGTACAAAAGCTTCCGCATAATCAAACCATACATCATTGATATCCGTCTCACTCATGTTGCTGGCCCCTCTCACATCTTAACTGGATATTTGCACCAACTGTATATATTAGCTTAATCTTATCCTATTAAGTGATAATCGGGTAGACGATTTTAGGAGGAATGAAGAGATGAATTGGGAGAAGGTATTTGATGTATGCTACTGGAAAAACTCCGGTTTGCGGGAAGAAAATATGGAACAGTTCCTGACCCAGTGGAATAAGCCGTTGACAGAGCAGGAAATTGCGGAGATTATGCGAAGCCAGCGTAACCCTTTTCCCGAATCAAATCCGCTGCATCAGCTATATAAGCCGTTTGATCCAGCCAAATGGACTATTCCGGATCGCCCCCTGCCCCCTTCATATCTTGATTTTCTTCGTTATGCCGATGGCGGTGAATTTGAAAACGGAAATCGATATTTCCAATTTTTTAGTGCAGGCGAGTTGAGAGAGATGCTCCTGGCGTATGAATTCCCCGAATATATGCCAGGTGCAGTCCCCTTTGCCATGGATGGCTGTGGAAATCATTACATCTGGGATATGCGCATTCCATGGATAAATGGAGAATACCCTATTTTAGTGTCTCATTCAGGAAATCTCGGTTACGAGGATGCCGTTATTATCGCAGACACGTTTAGGGAACTATGCGAGGGAACGACTTCGGCTGACGATATTCTTAACGGATAGTAGACAAAGGGTGGGCTTTATGCAATCAAAATAGGAAAGGATGAAGCGCTATTTTTCATGTTCGTTTATCCAAATTCGTCAGGTCCTCCGCAACCTGGGAGATCAGTGGCCTTCTGATTGTCATCATAGTCACCATTGTACTCACGAAGCCTTATTTTTCGGAAAAAGTTTTTTATATGTATCAGCACAAGTATAAGGTGGGTGAGCTACAAAGCGGTCAAGTGCTTTATCAAGCTAAGAACGGTCCTTCGATTAAGGTTCGAAAAGATGGTGAGCTTCGAATAGTCACGATCCAAGCTAACGAATATTTCATCAAAAATGTCGGCGGGGAAAGCCTGAACAATTATGAGGTTAATTATCCTAACGGACATCAGTACAAGGTTGAGGATAACTCTGGTTTTCTCCTGAGCTTTGATCAAAAGGGAGAGCTTGTTACGGAATACGGCACGCTTTACGTCAACGGCAAGCCCATCATTCCTGGGGGCGCCGAGACGCCTTATAGTCCCAGCCAATTAGTCACCGCAGCGTATCCAGAATATCACACCAAACAGGGGAGCCTATTTTTACTCTACTTATCTTTCTTCTTTATGATTTTGGGCTGGTGCTCATTTCGCTATCGTAAATTTCAAGATTTCCAGTTTCTCCTTTCCTTTCACTGGTTATGGGTCAACGATCCGGAGCCGAGCGACTTTTACTACTTCATGAGTAAGGTTGGCGGGGTTATCCTCATGGGAGCTGGAGTGTTCTTTTTTGTAAAATCATTTTTTGCATAAGCAGAGGCGCATAGATAGAAGCGTGAATTTATATACTTTGGAAACCAAATGGTCTTCATTTACGTAACAAACAGATAAACGTTACTTTATAGGAGGACGATTCGTATGATTATGACCACTACTTCGACCATTGAGGGGTATCCTGTACGAGAATATGTCGGCATTGTAACCGGCGAAGTCATTATGGGTGCCAATGTCGTTAGAGACTTTATGGCATCGATTACTGACCTTGTTGGTGGACGTTCGGGAGCTTACGAAAGTAAATTGCAAGAAGCCAGGGATGCCGCATTCGCAGAAATGACTCAGCAGGCCTCACGTTTGGGAGCAACAGCGATTATTGGGGTAGATATCGATTATGAGGTAATTCGCGATGGAATGCTTATGGTTTCTGTAAGTGGAACCGCGGTCATCATTTAATCTCTTTTGAGGTTGCCTGCCAGATATAATCTGCTGCGCAGCCTCCTTTTGATAGTATAAAGACATAACTTACCAGATCAAAAAGAGGCGAAACGCTATGGAAATCAGAATCAAAATCGAACCAAATCAATGGGAATTGTACGGGCACTGCGTTTATAACGCCGAAGATATCGCCACTTCTCACTTTTTGCTGAACCGAGATTTTAGAATTGATAGCTTGAAAGTGGATGGTTGTGAAGTATCCCCATACATAGAGAAAATCGAGTTGGACGACTCTGACGGGTATATCGTACACAAAATATCACTACCTGCGAATTTTGAGAATCTGCAAGTCGATTATAGTGGTATGTTAACAGGCAAAACCGGCTGCAACCCGTATGTTCGGGAACGAATTACCCCAGAATTTACTTTTATTCGCTGGGAAACGTTCTGCTATCCCTTATTTTCTGAAAATACGAAGCAGCAGCTTGCTGAATACCTGCTTAAGCCTGGTGGTGAATCTCAGATCGTCATCGATGTACCGGCTGGATACGATGTCGTTGCTTCCGAGAAACTGACTTATGTCAGAGACGTAAATGGCCGAAAACAATATGTTTACTCCGGTACTAAATATCACAGCCATTTCTTCAACTGTTCATGTGCGAAATATCACAAATCCACTCTGCCCACCGGCAGCTTCTATTTATTGAATTCAAATGACGCAAGCACGTTGATCAACGAAACGATGGTAAAAGCTCATGGGTTTTTAAATCAACATTTTGGCGAACGCGACATTGCTTCTAATATAGTTTATGCAGCGATTCCTGACGGCTTCGGCTCATTTGCATGCTCTGAGGCTGGTGTCGTTTACGTCCAGCAGTCTACCTTAAAATCGATCCATGCAATGAATGAAATTATTCACGAATTTATTCACTTAGGGTGGAATGTGCCCGCTGATCGAAGCCAGCAAAGCATCCGATTTTTTGACGAAGCTTTTACGAGTTATTTTGAGATGCGTGTTATGGAATACTTAACAAAGGAAAGCCGGGTCCCATTGTACGCATCCCTATGGAAAGACCGCATTGGTAGCGGATCATTCAAACTCGTCCCCATATGTGAATTTGGTCAACGTGGCTATGGTGATCAAAGCTACACGATCGGTGCGCTTTGCTTGCACGAGCTTTGCGAGCTGATAGGAACCGCCAGATTTGACGAAATCACAACCACTTTCCTTGAAAAATACAAAAGTGTTCCCGTTACGCTGGACGTTTTTTGCCAGGAATACGCTAACCTTGCCGATGAGGTGAACAAGCCCGTAGTTGAGCAGTTTTTCGAGGACTGGATCTACAGCTGCAAGGGTTACGCTAAATATTTATAGTTTCGCTAGTCGCCAAAATTCATTCTCCCGTTCCAAAAACTTGATACTTCTTCCGATACTCTCCCGGTGTCAGGTTGGTTTGTCGCTTGAATAGCCTTGTGAAGTAATTGTGATCCTGAAAGCCACATTGCTCCCCGATCTTTCCCAGTGAAAGCTCGGAATGGGTCAGCAGCCGTTTGGCACGGTCGATCTGTAGATGGTGCCGATACTGCAGCGGGCTCATTCCTGTGTATTGCTTCAAGCAGCGCGCCAGGTAATCAAAATGGTAATGCAGGTCCCGTTCCATCTGCACAGAGTCGAAAGGGAACTCCAAATGATTGGCTACATAAGCCGCTACCTTTTCACTAAGAAAATAAGAGCGTGCCTGTGGACTGTTCCGACGCATGCCGTTTTGCAATTGCAGCAGAAACTGCCCGAACAGCATATGCAGCTCGAAGGCGCGATACGACGTGAGTCTTTGGTGCAAAGCCAGCATCTCATCGAGCAAAGACCGAATGGTCTGAAGATCCACTTCTGCGAATTTTGGAATGTGGATCATGGCCGAACGCGGCTTTGTATCTTGGTCTGTTCCCGGCAGCAAGGGCTGCTGCCAGCTCGTTTTGTCCACCAGTGAAACCTCCGCAGACGGCGGACACTGAAAATGAATCCAGTACACTTCGGTTTCCACCTCGGTTGGCCGGTAACCCCGATGAAGCTTGCCTGGCTCTAATACTAGCATCATTCCCTGCTTGACCTCGTAAGAAATCCCTTCCTCCTCCATATAAATAGCGCCCTTCGTGCAAATAATCATATCAAACGCCTCAAACCGACGCTGGGCATGAACGACACCAGGCTTCCATATCGCATATCCGATTGCTGCCAGTAAAGGAGCTGGTGGAACCTTAAGTTCTAGCACAAGCATTAGGCCTCACTCCTGTTCAATTATGTAGAAATTGTGCTATAAAAAGTCGTGATTACCCACTGTATCAAAGGATTAGTTTCTTTAGAATGGTAGTCATCATATGATTCGATTCTACCACTACCCAAACTGGAGGACAAAGAACATGAGATTTCGTCAGGTTCATCTCGATTTTCACACATCCGAAGCGATCGAAGGGATTGGCAGCCGCTTCTCCAAGGAGCAGTTTCAGGAGATGCTGAAGCTCGGGCATGTCGATTCTATTACAGTTTTCTCAAAATGCCATCACGGTTGGGCTTACCACCCATCCACCGCGAATGAAATGCACCCGCATCTCTCCTTCGACTTACTAGGTGCGCAAATTGAAGCGGCGCATGAAATCGGCGTTAAGACACCGGTATACATTTCCGCAGGTCTGGACGAGAAGCTCGCCCGCAGGCATCCACAGTGGCTCATCCGAAATGCTGAGGAAAAAACAAACTGGGCTTCCGATTTCATGACGCCTGGCTACCATCAATTTTGCATGAATACACCATACCTGGATATCCTCGCCGCGCAGGTAGAAGAAGTGGTGAGTCGGTACGATGCTGACGGCATCTTTCTCGATATCGTAGGTATACGGGAGTGCTACTGCCAGTACTGCGTTGCCGAAATTCGAAGACGCGGCTCCGATCCGCGAAACAAAGCGGACATGAAAGCCTTATGGGAGGAAACGTTCTTAAAATACGCCAAAAAAATCAACGAAACTGTACATCGGATCAAGCCAGGTATGCCGATTTTTCATAACAGCGGCCATGTGGGCCGCGGGCGCCGCGATTTGGCGCAAATCAACACCCATTTGGAGCTGGAATCCCTCCCCACGGGCGGCTGGGGCTACGATCATTTTCCGCTTTCGGCACGATATGTCCAAGGGCTGGGCATGGAATTCCTCGGAATGACGGGGAAATTCCATACATTCTGGGGAGAGTTCGGAGGATACAAACATCCAAACGCTTTACGATATGAGACTTCGCTCAGTCTTGCGAACGGCGCTCATATCTCCATTGGCGACCAACTCCACCCAACCGGTTTCATGGACCCGGCTACCTATGCGCTCATTGGAGAAGCCTATAGTGAAGTTGAAGCAAAAGAAGCGTGGTGCCGCGAAACGACAGCGATCGCCGAGATCGCTCTCCTGTCCGTAGAAGCAGCAGTCTATGCACACGGACGGCCGCTTAACGAATATGGACCAGCCTCGGACTCGGGAGCCGTCCGGATTTTGCTGGAAGGCCACTATCTCTTTGATGTTGTAGATACAGAAGCTGATTTCAGTAAGTATAAGGTCGTCATTTTACCTGATGCCATTTTGATCACCGAACAGCTTAAAGCGAAGCTGTCCGCCTTTGTCGCTCAAGGAGGCAAGCTCCTCGCTACGGGTCGATCCGGCCTTTCACCTGACGGGACACAGTTCGAGTTGGATTTCGGCGTAGAATGGCTGGGGAGCTCCTCCTTCAAACCGTCCTACTTCAGACCGGACTTTGAGCTTCCATCGCTGCGCACCGCTTCGTTCATTATGTATACAGAGGGCCAAGAAATAAAGCTAACGACAAGCGGCACCAAACTCGGAAGCCGGGAGAATTCTTACTTCAACCGAGATCTGTTCACCTTCTGCTCGCATCAGCATACACCGTCCGATTTGCAGGACGCCGGCCCTGGCATGGTTCAAGGTCCGGATGGCGTCTATATCTCCTGGAATATGTTTGAGGATTACGCGCTCAAGGGAAGCCTACCTGTTAAAGAAATAGTTTGCCATGCGCTGGATCTTTTGCTGGTCCATAAAACGGTACGCACTAATTTGCCAGCACAAGGCGTAACTACACTGCAAGTTCAATCAACCGAGAACCGCTGGATTCAACATCTGCTGTATGCCTCCCCCGTTCGACGGGGGCAAAATATCGAGGTGATCGAAGATCTACCGCAGCTAAATGATACCGAGGTTACCATTGCTACAGCAAAGCCTGTGCGTGAGGTGTACCTGGCTCCACAGCAGACTCCCCTCCCCTTCCAGCAAGCAAACGGGGGAGTCAGTTATACTGTTCCGACATGGTCTTGTCATCAGATGATTGTTCTTCAGTTTTGATAACAAAAAGCAGGGGCCCAAGGCCACCTGCTTTTTTACTAGACTTAACGATCGATTTCTTAAGGAGATTTTTCGCGCGAAAAATGCAGTTATCGCCTAGAAAAAAACGCATTAGTTAAAACATATAACTTGTCGATTGAGAATGCAGGGAAATATTTAGCCCTTCTCAGAATAGGACTATACTCTTCTTTTATTTTTCAGGCTTCAAAGCTATAATGAGACAAATAGAGTAAGGAGCGTTGTCCATGAATGACCAAAGGAAAGATGAAATCGGCCGTAAATTTCTGCTGAACGGTCCTTTAGTTGAAGCAGAGTGCCTCGAACTAAAGATTCAAGAACTCATTTTCTTAATACATTCCGGAGAGCATTTTAAGGAAAATAAAGCTTTTATCAATGATGATTTTGATGAGCGGATTAAATTTTTTCATAACGTACTACTTGAAAAAGTCAATAGTTCTGAAGCCTTGTACATGGCTTACGATAAAAATACAAATTATCCTTTTTTGGATGCGAGCGACCGGGTCTGGTTGTTTTCAGAGGAGGAATTTGCGGCTAGCGCCGAGGATTATTTTATGCAGCAGCTCCTCATGCTTGAAATGAAGAAGATCAGCAAAGAAAATATCATCAAAACGTTGGCTGAGCTACATATGCTGGGCATTTCAAAACTACTTATTGATAATGGTCAATACACCGTTGAACTGGAAAGAGACGATTTATTGCCACCGCCGGACTGGACCGGGACGCCAGAAATTAGCATTCCAGTAACTAACCCTCGTCTACAGCATGCGCTAATCCGTTTTTTTCAAACCTTGTACGCTAAAAATAACGACGAAAATCGAAATCAACTGCTCCATATGCTAGAAGACCAAATGCTGGATGAAGTCGTTCAAGCTAAATACTTGATTCCTATGCAACTTAAAGAGGAGGAGCCAGCTGTCCCTAATGACCAAGGTGTTGTAACCGTAAATAAAGGAACCATCATTCAATTTGGCGTATTGAGTGCTCAGGATGAAACGAACTGGCTACCGGCATTTACCGACTGGAACGAATTCGAAAAAGCGTATGATAAGACGGTATGGAGCAGCAATATTGGAACCTACGATGATCTTTTAGCCCTTTCAGAAAACATGAAAGGCATCGTCATTAACTGCCATGGCCTTCCGCTTCGTATGGATGAGAACAATAAAAAGATGATTGAGGAATACCGAAAAGCTCGTCAGGAATCTCCCGCTGAGGGCATTGAGAAGCATACAATTGAGGAAGATACACAAGTATTGCTTGGCGAACCCAAGGAATATCCCCATCAAATGATCGATGCGGTCAAGGAGCACATGAAGAAACAGAAGGGCATTAAAAAGGCTTACCTGCGGCTAATGATAAAAGATGGTGAACAAAGCTATCTAATCATCGTCGATTTTGAAGGAAATCCAGATGAGGTATTCGCCGGAATTTCCAGAGCCGCTACACCTCATCTGAACGGCATGATTCTCAATATGATGGAAATGGACGGTTGGGAAAACGAAGTCAAGGAACTCATCCCTTTTTATAAAAAGAAACGGTTTGGACTACTTTAATTTTTAATTCGAGGTAAAATTTTAGAGACCTAGGAGCGAAGATTGCTTCTCAGGTCTCTTTTTAGTTCTATTTCTTTTGGAAGTTTGTATTGGTTTAGTCCATATTTCTTCCTTGTGAAGAAATATATGAAATGCTAGAATTGAGGAACTTATCGAAATCCCAGAAACAGGATGTGTTGGAGAATGTTAAAGTTAATACCTGCCTCGATTGAGGACGCTGAGCTTATTACCCGCATCAAAACAGATGCCTATGACGATGAAATGGAACGATTCGGCCCGGACCACGATATCAGCGAGTATTGGGGTCCACAGTGGTATAGCGATCCAAATGAAAGCATAAAACAAATTACTCAGTATCCCTGCTACAAAATGGTTGTCGATCATGAAGTGATCGGCTGCTTCTGGCTTCGCGAAATTGGAGCTGATGTCGTTGAACTGGAGGATTTTTGCATCGCTCCAAAATTCCAAAACCACGGGTATGGATATGCTGCACTCATAGAAATGGAGAAGCTTTTTTCGGATAAAAAAAAATGGGTGCTCGGCACGCCTTATTACAGCGTTAGAAATCAGCATCTTTATGAAAAGGCAGGGTATGTAAAGATCGGGGAAAGCGAAACCAAATTCGCCTTTTTGTATGAGAAGCTGAAATCTTAGGAACCATGCGGGATTAAGATTTACACACGTACTCAAGTTTATGCATGCCATAACAATGCAAAGTGAACGCGTAATGTGGTCAGAGGGATTCATCACCTCAACCTAACGACACTTTTGGGTTGTCTATGGCCAGCACGTACGACATGTAGATGTAAAAAGTACATCTAATTTGACCGGTATCTCTCATTTTTGAACTTTAGTTGTAAAAAGTGCATTTAAAACAGGGCCACTACCGCCTACTCCGCCATTTCCGCTCATTTAGCTGCACTTTTTACACTTACTTTCTCTCACTCTGCAAAAATCGGAAAAATAACTGCACGAAATACAGTTAATCCCTAGCTCTAACGTGGCACCAGCCGATATCGGCAACATTTATCGTAAAAAAAGAGCACCACCGTGTGATCGGCAGTGCTCTTTATTGCTTGGCGGCGTCCTACTCTCCCAGGACCCTTCGGTCCAAGTACCATCGGCGCTGGAGGGCTTAACGGTCGTGTTCGGGATGGGTAC
>NZ_JBHTLM010000032.1:0-42302 GCF_042678945.1 Paenibacillus puldeungensis
GAACTGAAAGCTAAAGACCAAGCGAGCTAGTTTTTTTGTGAATAAGCCGCTTTTTCTGGTAGTGGGACTTTTTTTGCTTTCTCGCTTCAGTATAACCATATTTAGGAACTTTATTTTCGTATAAAAAGGCAACGAAACACCGAAAGAACAGTCTGTTTTGAAAGGCTATCTTGAGAATAAGGGTTTCCAGGTTGTTTCTTATGAAGGACTTGCCGAGAGTTACGAACTAACAAAACAGAAAATCGTAACACTACCGTATATGATTTATTGGGGGCTACAACTTGGCGACCCATCCCAATATTTTGGCAAGACAGTAAACGTTGAAAAGTTCATCGTTAAGAATCATCCGCTATCTCAAGGGAAAGTTGATGTTTATGTCTACGAAGTCAATGGTCTACCCATAGGAGGAACTTCGTATCCACATGGCGATACATCAGATGGTGGGTATTGGTCTTTAGAAGGTAAAACGTTAGAAGAACTTCAAACTAAGTCCTTTCAAGATTGGCAAAAAAACTGGATTAACAAGTATAGTAATGAAGTGGGTGGACGGAATTAATACGCCTATTTAAAAATCACCGAAAGGTTCTTCATGTTCAACTAGTTACTATTGCGGTGAATTCACCACTAATTGTATTTCGTACAGCTATTTTCAGGCGAATGGACGATTTCTGGATTTTAAGTGCAAAACCTGCAGCTAAAAGGGGCTGCTTTGGTATCCAGGGCGATTTTCCCCCTTATTAAATGTACTTTTTACAACTAAGTCTCCAATTCCCCCCATTATGGCAAAATTAAATGTACAAAATACAGTTAATGGATCAACAGCGTGCCCACGATTACAATCCCGATATTGAACCATTTGTTTGTAACTTTCATATAAGTTATCTCCAGTCTATGTACAAATTGATTTTCTACAATATAGCACTCTCCACCTAGGCTTCAGGTGATTTTTATCTCCCCCAGAAATAAATAAGGTGCAAGAACCCGGGGAGGCTCTTGCACCTAAAATTGGGGTAAACGTTTGTTAGAGGTTTATCAGCCCTTCACCGCGCCGGCGACAACGCCTTTGACGATGTATTTTTGCAGGAAGATAAACACGATGATCGAAGGCAGCACAGCCATTACCATGGCGGTCATCGCATACTGCCAGTCGGAGGTATATTGACCGACGAAGGTGTAAGCGGCCAGCGTCAGCGTTTTTGTGACCGGCGAGCCGTTGACCATGAGCAGTGGAAGCAGGAAGTCGTTCCAGATCCACATCACATCGATGATGATGATCGTCGTTGTTACGGATTTCAGCAGCGGGAAGATCACGCTGAAGAAGAGCCGGAACCCGGATGCGCCGTCAATCGTTGCGCTCTCGTCAATTTCCTTCGGAATCCCCTTCACGAAGCCGTGGTAGATGAACAGGGCGAGCGGAGCACCAAAGCCCCAATACAGAATGCCCAGACCCCATGTGCTGTCGGAAAGGTGGAAGCTTTTCGCCATTTGCAGCACCGTTAGCATGATCGACTGGAACGGAATGAGCATTGGCATGATACAAATAAAGTAAATGATCGAGCTTGCCCGAGATTTAGTACGAGCCAGCTTGTAAGCGGCGATGGAGGAGATCAATACGATCCCGGCCAGGCCGAGTACGGTAATGACGGTATTGTTCATAAACAGACGCGGGTAATTGATGAAATTCCACACGTAGCTGTAGTTCTCGAAAGCCAGTCTTTTAGGCAAGGCGATTACGTCGGTCATGACCTCAGAGAAGCTTTTGAGTGAGTTGATAATGGTCAGGAACAACGGATACAAGAACAAGATAGACAGCAGAATCATGACGATTTCTAGCGTGATGCGACCTGCTCTATTTTTGCTCATTATGCCTCAACCTCCCTGCGTTTGAAGATCGTTAATTGAATTACGGTCACTACTAGAACGGCGAGGAACAGAATAAGCGCTTTCGCAGTCCCGTAACCGTACAGGTTATTTTGGAACGTATCCCGGTAAATGTCATAAGCGACACTGTAAGTCGTTCCGCCAGGGCCGCCGCCTGTCAAGGACAGGATAACGTCGAATACTTTGATCGAGTTCGTCAGCGCCATAAAGACGGAAATCGTAATCGAAGGAGCCAAGAGCGGCAGTGTAACGTTAAAGAATCTGCGGAATGGACCCGCCCCGTCCACGGTAGCTGCTTCCTTCAAATCGTCCGGTACCGATTGCAGACCGGCGATGTATATCACCATATAGAAACCGATGGATTGCCATATGGAAACAAGTAGAACAGATATGAAGGCTAGTCCAGGCTTACCGAGCCAGCTTAGTGCGAAGAAACCCCAACCGGTCGTATTGCCCAAAGATTCAAAGCCTTGCATGAAGATAAACTTCCAGATAAAGCCGACGATAACCAAGCTGAGAATGTAAGGAATGAAGAAAGCAGCTCTGAGCCAGTTCGTCGACTTCAGCTTCATATCTAGGATCAACGCCAGCCCGATCGCAAGCACGTTGATCAGTACGATATAAAGAATGGCATATTTAATCGTGAATATGGCAGCGTGTGAAAAGTTAGCGTCACCCATAAATATTTGCTTGAAATTGTCGAGTCCAATAAATTTAGGATGTTTTGAGATCCCGTTCCATTTCGTAAGTGAGTAACGAATGGTCATAAAGAACGGATAATAAAAGACTGCAATGATGGAAATCAGAATCGGCAATGTAAAGATTCCAAACTCCAGTTTGTCGCCCCGTTTTCTCCCTAGTTTTAACATAGCGCACCTCTTTTTCTGTAACAGTAGTTTAAAATTCGGGTGATTCGGCTGCCCTACACACATCACCTTTTTCGGCTATAATGTATTATAAAACAGCGGATTTGACGCCAAAATGGATTTAAGAAAACAGTTAAGGGTAAAAAGGTGAACAGCATTTTTGGCGGTGAATCGGATAACTATATATCAGAAATGAGGGCATCATGATCAACCGGGTAAAACGAATGTTTGAGTCGCTTAGGGACCGGATTTCGCGAAGATTGGTCAATAAGCTTATTTTGCTGTTTACGACCATTATTATTCTTGTTGTTGGTCTCCTGACGGTTATTTCCTATCAAATGATCCAGAAGGAATCGGTCAACCACAGCATTACGAGCACGACGAACAACTTGAAGCTAGTGAACCAGAACCTCGAGGACTATTTGGAGGGGATTGAGAAGCTGTCCCTGCCGCAAATCCGCTACGAAGAGATTCTCCGAGCCGTTATGAATGAAGAGAACGATTATGCATCGAAAATGTATCTAGAGGATTACCTTAAGGAGTTGTTTTATTCTCGCAATGATCTGGAAAGCATCTATTTGTATTTGATCGATCAGAAGAAATATTACTCGATCACGCGCGAGGCTTATAACATAACGGTTCGAGTGAGCTACCAAGCGGGAATACCTGAACAGCCCTGGTACGAGCAGGCGATGAACAGCCCCTTTAACCGTTCTTTTCAATCCTTCATTGAACCTGGAGCGAAGACGGGATATACGATGAACCTGGAGCCGAGCTTCATGGGTTATCACCGTGTGCTCCGTTCCATCGTGTCCCGGGACCCCAAAGCCGTGATCTCCTTCTATATAAAGCCTACCGTGAAAGATGAGATTCTGAAGGATATTCCGTTTGAAAAAGGGGAGCATTTACTGTTCCTTGATCCTGATAACGTTCCATTTCACAGCGACGATCGCAGTTTTCTGCAGCAAGCGGAAAAGGCACCATGGCTAAGCCGGCTTGGACAGGACCCAAATTCTAAGCCGATTACCTGGACCAACGAAGATAAGAAACGCTATTTAGTCGTGTACAACGTCGGAGAAACCGATGGGTGGAAGCTGGTTAAGCCGATTCCTTACAGCAAAATTTATGCGGCAGCTACGGCAACGCGTAATTTGAGTTATATGATCGGGTTGATTTTTCTGCTAATTGCGGTCATTTTAGTGACGTTGATTTCCAATAAAATCACGAAACCTCTAAAGAACTTGTCTATGGAGATGAAGCGGTTCAGCGAAGGGACCTTCGACGCGGAAATCCCGGTAAATGGGCGAGACGAAATCGCCTATTTGTCCAAGCACTTTAACCGTATGGTGCGGCGGACCAACGATTTGATTAATGAACGATACAAGATGAAGCTGGTCGAGAAAAACGCTATTCTCAAAGCGCTTGAGGCGGAAATAAACCCCCATTTTCTTTACAATGCGCTGCAGGCCATATCGACAAAAGCTTTGAAAAGCGGGGATGAGGAGGTAGCCGATATGGTGGACGCTTTAGCAGTGACCCTTAGATATTGCATAAGTGGAAAAGATATCGTAAACGCTAGGGATGAGCTCAAACATATCGACCGTTACATCTCGCTGCAGAAGGCTAGATTCGGGAGCCGCCTGCAGGTAACGGTAGAATGGGATGACTCGCTGATGGAGCTGCAAATACCGAAGCTTTCGATCCAGTCGCTGGTTGAGAACTCCATAAAGCATGCTCTGGAAAAGGTGTCAACGGGCGTAACCATTAACATTCGAGCGGAGCTGGCGGAGACGCATGCCGTCATTCTGGTGCAGGACAATGGCCCCGGCATTTCGCCCGAAAGAATGGAGCAAGTACTTCACTCGTTGCAAGCGGATTGGGAAGAGCAGGAAGGCGAGAACATCGGCCTCAAAAACCTGAACACGCGCCTGAAGCTGCTATACGGAGAGGAAGCCGGCCTGCTCATTCGCAGCGACGAACAAGGCACGGAAATGAGTATGCTTATACCGCGGGGGGGCAGCAGCCATGTATAGAGTGCTGATTATTGATGATGAAGAGCCACTCCGCGAGGCAATCCGAATCTTGGGCGATTGGGAAGGACTGCAGGTTGACGAGGTGCTGGAGGCGACGGACGGCAGAGCCGGCCTTGCAATGCTGGAGAAGCACAACACTGATTTGGTGATGGTCGATATGAAAATGCCTGAGCTAAATGGGGTTGAATTCCTGCGAATTGTTGAACGTGAATACCCTGATTTGCTGACGATTGTGATCAGCGGGTACAACGACTTTGAGTTTACCCGCCAAGCGATTCACTCCAAGGTGGTAGATTATCTGCTAAAGCCGATCAACCGCCATGATCTTAACCAGGCGCTGCGCAAAGCGATCGATATTCTGGAGGCAAAGCGTCAGCTTCAAAGTGAATCCATAACCCGCAATATCGCCTTTAATATGTCGTTGCCTAAATTAAAGGAGAAAATTTACTTATCGATTATTGAACGCAGCTTTAAGAAGCAAAGCAGTCGGGCTTTCTTGCCGCTTATAGGTGCCGATGATCCTGCAAACCGCTTCGGAGCGCTCGTACTGCGCATTTTGAACATGGAGGCCGTAAGGGACAGCCGATTTAACAGCGATACAGAGCTGTTATATTTCGCGGTGGCCAACGTCATTAATGAAGTAGCCGTCGATAATCTGTTATGCTTCAGCTTTGCCAACCCGAAGCAGGAACGGGAAATTATCGCGATTTATACCGTGAATGGTGGTTACCCGCAGGATCTTTCCTTCCGGTCGGAACGCTTTATGAAGAAAGTTGTTTCAACACTGAGCGATTTATTTGGTGTTCTTTCAGCCGGGGGTATTGGCCAGGCTTGTCAGAACGTAGTGGAGCTAGCCCAATCTTACGAGGAGGCGCTGTCTTCAGTGCTGGCGATTGATTTGCTGAAGCTGAAGGGAGAAGCGGTTATAGGTAGCGCTGGCAAGTCTGTAGTCAGCAAAGATATTCACTCTTTTTCGAGCAGAGTTCCTATACTCCGCAGTGCTTTGGAAGCTGGTAACCTCAATCATGCAAAATCGGTCATGGCTGAATTTGCCAAAAAGATCAAAGTATCGGGAGCCTTTAGTTTGGGCGCAGCAGACAGAACGGTCCGGGAAATTGTCGTGCTATTGAACGATGTGGTGCTGGAGCTTGGCGTCCCTGCCGAGTCACTGCCGCCATCCGGCGGTGAGCGTGCTCTGCGTGCGCTTGGGCTGCGAACTGATTTTGCAACATTTGACCAGTTCGAGTCGCTGCTGATTCAGCTCACGGAGTACTATGGCGAGCAAATCCGCAGGTCCATGGCGGCAAACCGACCGTTTAATGTGGATGATATCCGGGCCTATATTGACAACCACTATTTTGAAGATATCAAAATTTCCATGTTTACGGAGAAATACTTCCTGAGCCGGGAGTATTTAATGAAGCTGTTTAAACAGCAATATGGATACGGAATTCACGAATATGTACAGAAGGTGCGAATGGACAAGGCTAAGGAACTGCTGGACGATTCATCCCTGAAAATCCAGGAAATTTCGGAGATGCTGGGATATAAGGATAAGAACTATTTCAGCAAGGCATTCCGAAATTATTACTCGCTATCCCCGTCTGAATATCGTGCGAACCAGGATGGAGAGGGCAAAAAGTGAACTGAAGGATCCAACCACTTTTTTACCCTTAAAAAACCACATATCTACATTTTTATCGCTAAACCTTTTCTTTAGAATAAGGAGCATAGAAGGTACAAGCTACCTTTCACAGAAATACACAACTATAAGAAAGTGGGGGCGTTACGAATGAAGAAAAAAATCCTTGCCCTGTCGTTCAGCTTAGTGCTGATTATGGGCCTGTTGTCCGCTTGCGGCGGCAACAACGCAGCTAACAAAGGCGCAAACAATGCCAAAACTGGTAACAATGGTGCTGCGGCTACAACCGAGACCGACAATAGTCCAGTAACGATCAACATGTTTACGGCTTCGCCGGAGTATACGGATGCATTCAATGCCTATATCGCTGAATACAAAAAGGTAAAACCAAACGTAACGATTAACCTGGAAATTATGCAAGCCGACTATAACACCGTCCTGAAATCCAGAATCGCAGCCGGCAGCACACCGGATGTATTCCAAACGACAGCTGGCGGAGATATCGATACTTTTGCCGAATATAGCGCAGACTTGACGAACGAGCCTTTGGCAGCAGCTATGACGGATGCGGTTCGTGCTAACATGACTTCCTCCGACGGTAAGGTGCTTGGCCTTCCGGTTAAAGGCAACCTGTTCTGCATTATCTACAACAAGAAGTTGATGGAAGAAGCTGGTGTAACCACCTTCCCTAAAACTACAGCAGAAATGGACGACGCCATCAAAAAACTCGAAGCAAAAGGCATCAAGCCATTTGCAAACGCTTATAAAGAATGGTGGGTTTGGAAACACGTATTCCAGCATTTCGTGAATGCCGCAGCTGCGGACGCTGGTGTTAGCTCGAAGGATCTCGTAAACAAATTTATCGCCGGAGACGCTCATTTCAAAGATTATCCGGTACTGTACAACAACTTCTTTAACTTCATTGACACGACTGTAAAACATGGTACTGACAAACCGTTGGAACGCGACAGCAACGCTCAAGTCAGTGACTTTGCTTCCGGCAAAGCTGCGATCATGATCGGTAAAGGTGCATGGGACGAAGAAGCAATCAAGAAAATTACACCAGACATCCAAATCGGTATCGCGGGTTATCCAGTAAGTGACAAAGCTGACCAAGCTACGATCATTACAGGTGCTGACCAAGCGCTCCGTATTAACAAAGATTCCAAAGTTGTTAAACAAACCGTTGAGTTCTTCAACTGGCTGTATACTTCAGAATACGGCAAACAATGGTTCTCAAACGTAGCAAAAGTTATTCCACCGATCAAAGATGCTCCGCTTCCAGCTCTGGATATGCCGAAACAAATGAACGAAATTCTGAAAACAGAAAAATCGGGTGATCTGACCGTTAACTATTCGCTCGACACGTTCCATCAAAAATTCGGTGAACTTATGCAAGCCTACATCGGTGGCAATAAGACGAAAGATCAAGCGATTACCGAAATTGAACAAGCTTGGGTTCAACTGGGCTCAGCTCAATAATCGTCAATCAACAATCGGTAAATCCAACCTTCTTAACTCAGCACCCGGCGGTGCTGAGTTAAGTTATTTATGGAGGTTTATTGGGTTGCTGAGGAGAAGTATTTGAGGAAGCTACAATTACGAAGGCAGGTGCTTATTCTATGGCTCAAATGATCGACATCCACGAGAATGGACTACATCTTATACTGGAGATATCGCAGGAGTTGGAAGTTCTTCTGCTGCATTTCGGGTCCCAATCGCTCGGGGAGCAAGTGATTCGCAGCGACCAGAAGCCGGGCTTCCGGCTGATGGAGCTTCAGCTTACCGGAGAGGATCGGGCGGAATACCATGGTCGAACTCACCGGGCAACCTACCCGGGCTTGCGGATGAAATACGAGTCACATTCCGATCTTCGCAACGCCTTGGGACGGAAGCTGGAAATTACATTGCACGATCCGGAAACCTCATTGCGGGCGGTCCAGCATTTTCAATTTTACGATGATGTGCAGACCGTCCGGGTCTGGACCGTTCTAATCAATCGGGGAATGAAGCCTTTGGGCGTAGAATATATTTCCTCCTTCGCATTGACTGGTTTGGACAAGGAAGGCAAGCAGGATCGCGACGATAAAATGATGCTTAGTATCCCGCATACCGGGTGGCAAAGCGAACTGCAGTGGCGGACGTACAGCCTACCTGAGCTCGGGATGTCGCATCTGACGGACCGCAGCTCCAAGCGTATATCCTGCAGCAATACCGGTTCATGGTCCGCTGCCGAGCATATCCCGATGGCGGTCCTTGAAAACAAGGAGGCTGGAACAAGCCTGTTCTGGCAAATCGAGCATAACGGCTCCTGGCACTGGGAAATCATCGATCAGAACGATTTTCTCACCCTGCTCGCCAGCGGGCCGACAGAGCATGACAATCACTGGTGGGTTAACCTTCAACCCGGCGAGGAGTTCGTGAGCGTTCCCGTAGCTGTAGGCGCGGTGTCCGGCGGCTTCGAGCAGGCCATTGGGCAGCTCACCACCTACCGCCGTAAAATCCGCCGTCCGAACGCGGACAACCGCGATTTGCGGGTTATTTTCAATGATTATATGAACTGCTTATGGGGTTCGCCCACGACGGCTAAGCTGCTGCCGCTCATTGACGCTGCGGCCGAGGTCGGCTGCGAGTATTTCTGCATCGACGCGGGCTGGTACGCGGCTGGCGAATGGTGGGATGGTGTCGGTGAATGGATGCCGTCGCCAGAGCGCTTCCCGGAAGGCATCAAATATGTGCTGGACTATATCCGCAGCAAAGGTCTTGTTCCTGGATTATGGCTGGAGCTTGAAGTGATGGGCATCAACAGTCCGAAGCTGGCGGAGACCGATGACAGCTGGTTCTTTAAACGTCATGGGCAAAGGGTTAAGGACCGCAGCCGATACCAGCTCGACTATCGTAATCCTAAGGTGGTTGCACATGCCAATGAAGTCATCCGCAGACTGGTTGAGGATTATGGCGTAGGCTATATCAAGATGGACTACAACATCAATGCTGGCATCGGCACGGAAACGGATGCGGACAGCTTCGGAGACGGCCTGCTGCAGCACAACCGAGCTTATCTGGCCTGGCTGGACAGCATCTTCGCCCGCTACCCCGATCTGGTCATCGAAAACTGCTCCAGCGGCGGGATGCGGATGGATTATGCGATGCTGAGCCGGCACAGCATCCAGTCGACCAGTGACCAGGAGAATTACGTGAACTATGCGGCCATAGCTGCCGCATCACCGTCAGCGCTGACTCCGGAACAGTCTGCGATCTGGTCATACCCGCTGCGGGAGGGCGATGATGAGGAAGTCGTCTTCAACATGGTCAACGCACTGCTGCTCCGGATTCATCAAAGCGGACATCTGGCTGAGCTAAGTCCTCGCAGAAGAGAACTCGTGAAGGAAGCGCTGGATTATTACAAAACGATCCGCGGCGATATTCGCGCTGCGCTGCCGTTTTGGCCGCTGGGCCTGCCGAAGCAGCAGGACGATTGGGTTAGCCTGGGGCTGCGGCATGAAGAGCGCGGGGCAGAGTATGTAGCCGTCTGGCGTACCGGCGGAACATCAGGGGCCAAGATGCTTTCGCTTCCTGAACTAAAAGGGGAAACGGTTGAAATCCGGTGCGCCTACCCGCAGGATTTGCCGACCGAGTGGACCTGGGACTCCGCGAAGGGCGAGCTCCACGTGACAATGCCGGAAGCCAAGACCGCACGGCTGTTTGAGATCAAACATAAGCGATAAAGAGAAAACCGCTGGTTCGCCCGTCAGGTCGACAGCTATATTAAAGAGCCGTTCCTACGCCGCAGCGAACTTGCGTTGCGGGGGAACGGCTTTTTTTGACTGGGAGCAAGCTTTCAATAGCATCCACCTGAGTAGATGTATTTTGTACATTTATTTTGGCTAGTTTCCGCCGATGAAGGTAAATAAATGTAAAACATACATCTAAATGGGCTGAAAAATCATTTATACGCCTGCCGGGCAGCCTTTAGATGTACAATCTGCAATTAAATCAGAAAAAGTTGTTCTACCAATCAAAATAGTTGTACGAAATACATTTAGGTATGGCTGTAAGTAAGAGTATGGGTCTCTCTATCGATTTGTGCGGAAAGGTGGAAATGAAGCGTGAAATCACTGCCCTTTTTCCTCGTGGGAAGTTGGTATACGATGATTAAGGTAGAGAGGATGCTTGAATCCACATTTGCTGAAGAAGCTAGGCTTTTGTCCACACAAGACAGGCTGGTATATAATGGTTGTGTACTACCAAAACGTCAAGGAGGTTATGATCAATGAAGTACACGAGTTTGGGAAGAACCGGATTGAAGGTAAGTCGCCTTTGCCTTGGGACGATGAATTTCGGACCAACGACAGAGGAAAAGGAAGCGTTCAAAATCATGGACGCGGCAATCGATGCCGGGGTCAACTTCTTTGATACGGCGAACGTTTATGGAGGTACACCGCATCGGGGCTGGACCGAGGAAATTATCGGCCGCTGGTTTGCCCAGGGTGGCGGTAGAAGAGAGAAGGTCGTGCTGGCCACGAAGGTTTACGGCGGGATGGGCAATCCTGACGAACCTAATGGCGGACCTGGGTTGTCGGCATATAAAATCCGCCAGCATCTTGAGGATTCACTGCGGCGGCTTGGTACAGACCACGTGGAATTATATCAAATGCATCATATCGACCGGAACGTTACATGGGATGAGCTGTGGAACGCTTTTGAAATCGCACTAAAGCAAGGAAAAATCGGATACGTCGGTTCAAGCAACTTTGCCGGCCGTGATTTGGTCAAAGCGCAATATGAAGCGAAAGCGCACGGCATGCTCGGTCTTGTTTCCGAACAACACAAATACAGCCTGCTATGCCGGCTCCCTGAGCTGGAGGTACTCCCGGCGGCGCAGGATCTGGGGATGGGCGTCATCCCTTGGAGTCCGCTTGACGGCGGTATTCTCGGCGGAAATTGGGATCCAAAACCGGGCACAAGAACAGCCAAACAGGCCGAACGCGTTGAAAAGCTGCGTCCGCAGCTGGAACGGTTTAGCGCGCTTTGTAAAGAGCTTGGTGAGTCCGAAGCGACGGTTGCTTTGGCGTGGACGCTGGCCAATCCGGCAATTACCGCGCCAATTATCGGACCGCGTACGCTGCAGCAGTTCGAGGACACCTTGCGGGTAGTAGAAGTTGAGCTTAGCGAGGATACGCTGAAGGCGCTTGATGAAATCTTCCCCGGACCTGGCGGAGATGCTCCGAAAGCCTACGCTTGGTAAGCGCGAGTTGAGTTTATAAGTTTCTTTATCTTTAACTTTTCATAATTACTAAGCCCTGGGCAACCGGTTCGGCTGCCCAGGATTTTACCGGGAAAAAGGGGAGGGGCTTCTTTATGATTCAATACGTTAGAGCAACTGAAACAGGAACTGATGTTATTTATAATGCGTTTCAGCGGGGATTCTCGGACTATATGATTCCATTGAAAATTTCGAAGGAAGATTTTGAAGCGAGATTCTTCGGACCGGAAGGGAATCAGAAGGAGCACTCCTTTGTGGCCTTGGACGGACAAGAGCCTGTAGGGCTTGCACTTGGCGGTGTCAAGACCTATGAGTCGGTTAAAACAATGCGGTGCGGGACATTAGCGATTCATCCGGATTACCGGGGAAAAGGGATCAGCGCCAGGCTGATGGACCTTCATCGGGAAGAAGCGATTGCAGCTAGCTGCAAGCAGTTGTTTCTAGAAGTCATTGCCGGCAATGACCGAGCGATCGCATTTTACAACAAAAGAGGGTACCGGAAGTTTTACGACATCTTCTTTTTCACACTTGCTGATGCAGGTAAATTAGGAAATCCGAGCATTCCGGAGGGAGGGCGGATCTCCAGAGTTACATTTCAGGAGTTTGCGGCCGTAATCCAAGCGTGGAAGTACTTCCATGTGAACTGGCAAAACGATCTTGATTACCAGGAGCTGGACGACCGCCATATCTATTACATCCTATACATAAAAGATAATCCGGTAGGCTGCTTAAGCGTCACAAGCGGAGGGAAAATCAGTATGCTCGTGGTGGACATCCGGTATCGCGGCCAAGGGGCGGCTACGGCGCTTTTGGCTTTTGCACGCGACGAGCTGTCCATCGCCAAATTTTCAGCTTCCACGCCGAACAACGCGCTGTTGGAGTGCTTTTTGGAACGCAGCGGCTTTACGAGAGACAACCTGAGTCTGCACGAAATGTACATTTTGCTGTAGCGGGGCACCCGATTGACATCCGGCTTGTTTTTCATTTATGATGTAGACCGATTGGTCTAATCTTCTTGAGAAAGGTACCTGCTACATGTCGAACCAGAATTCAACCCGGCAAATGCTGATTGAAACGACTGCCAAGCTGCTGCAAAACCAGGGCTACAATGCGACTGGATTAAATCAAATTACTCAGTTGAGTGGCGCGCCTAAGGGCTCACTGTACTATCACTTTCCTGCGGGCAAGGAGCAGCTGGCTTGTGAAGCGGTTAGTTATATAAAAAATGCAACTCTGGAAGGTTTGCGAGCCGTGCTGAGATTGCCTTTATCTTCAGCTGAAGCTGTTCAGCGGTTGCTCACGCTGCTCGCGGATCATTTTGAGCAAAAGGATGAGGAACTGGGTGTGCCGATGGGAATTATCGCTCACGAAACTGCAAAGAGCAATGAGAATATTCGGCAGGCCTGCTGCGGCGCCTACAACGCTTGGATCGCGGAGTTTGAGCAAAAATTTGCTGCTGATGGGTATGACCCGGAAGAGGCGGCGGAGCTGGCCGTGATGATCAATGGAATTGTAGAAGGTTCGATTATCATGTGCCTGACTCAACAATCAAGCAAGCCGCTGCGGACGGCGGCAAAGCTGGTCCCTAGACTATTTCCGTCTATTTAAGCCTACAACCGGTAAAGTGCCTGAAGGAGAAAGGGTAAAATTTACTTGGCACAATGCCGGTTTTTAATTTAAATTTAATATATAGAACGGTCTAGAAACTATTAATTCATATCACTATATCAGGGACAGTGCCTCGGTAATATGAATGGCGCTCGCCTTGTTCAAATAGATAAGTAAGAAAAAGAGAAAAGAAATTTATTATGGATAGTTTGGAGGTACTTTAGAAGTATGAATACGACTGCACTAAGCGCCGCTCAAGAGGCGGCAAACACAGAAGGAATCAGGCGTTTACCGATCACGATCGCTCTGATTATCGGTGCGTTTGTATCGATTTTAAACGAAACCTTACTGAACGTGGCTTACACGGACTTGATGAAAGAGCTTCAAGTGGGGGCGTCTACGATTCAATGGCTCTCTACCTCCTATATGCTGGTTATCGGTATTTTAGTTCCTATTACGGCACTGTTGATTCAATGGTTTACAACGCGGCAGATGTTTCTGTCAGCGATGTTGTTGTTCTTGGTGGGCACCATCGTTTGCGGTGTTGCTCCTTCCTTTGGAATGCTGCTGTTCGGGCGCGTGATTCAAGCCTTGGGGACAGGGCTGCTGCTCCCGGTGATGATGAATACGATCCTAACGATTTATCCCCCGGATAAAAGGGGAGCGGCCATGGGAACGATTGGGCTCGTCATTATGTTCGGCCCGGCCATCGGTCCGACGCTGTCGGGACTTATTTTGGATGCGCTCAACTGGCGCTGGCTGTTTTATCTGGTAACACCGCTTGCTGCTTTTTCTATTTTATTCGGAGCGATGTATTTGCGTAATGTATCCGAAACGAGCCGCCCTAAGGTAGATCTGATCTCTATTCTTTTATCCACGGTAGGCTTTGGCGGAATTGTCTATGGCTTCAGTAGCGCAGGAGAAGGGGATGGCTGGTCGAGCCCGGTCGTAATTACCTGCTTGATCGTCGGATTTATCGCTCTCGCATTATTCGTTTGGCGGCAGCTTGTCGTGAAGCAGCCCACGCTGGATGTGCGTGTCTTTAAATACCCGATGTTTGCATTATCGGCGGCGCTGCTTATGGTTATGATGATGACGTTGTTCTCTACGCTCATCCTTTTGCCGATGTACTTGCAAGGGGCCTTGCTCCTTACCCCGTTTATCGCCGGTTTGGTGCTCCTCCCCGGTGGGGTGATTAACGGTCTGATGTCCCCGGTCGCGGGCAGGCTGTTTGACAAATTCGGGCCTCGGGCGCTTATTACACCTGGGCTGCTGATTGTGATTACCACGCTATGGTTCATGCGGGGACTGGACACGACCTCGTCGACCACGCTCGTAATCACCCTGCACATTGCGCTGTTCGTCGGTATCTCCCTGGTGATGATGCCGGGTCAAACGACCGGCTTAAACCAATTGCCGCGCCGGCTCTACCCCCATGGCACAGCGATCATGAATACGCTGCAGCAGGTATCCGGAGCGATTGGAACAGCACTCTTCATCAGCATCTATTCTACCGGGCAAAAGCGTTACCTGGCCGGCTCCGCCAATCCGCAAAATCCGGCCGAGCTGGGAAATGCGCTCGTGGCCGGTCTGCATACTGCGTTCACGATCTCTATGTACGTTGGCGTTATTGCGCTGCTGATCGGCCTGTTTCTCCGTCGAACTCAGGCGCCTGCGGAAGGAAATCAGTAAGGGTAATTACGCTGCTTGGCTTAAACGACCTCAAACAAGTGGGTGGAATTCAGCAGAATTCCACCCTTTTTGCGTGATAGCTGCATTCTATACAAGCTTGGAGATATTGGGCGAAATAGCTGAAGGATGTCGTCAGAAAGAATGTTTAACTAAAGCGTCGCTTGTTTCGCAAAATTTTCAGAAATCCAAGAAAGAACTGCAAAAATAACGAAGATGGCTTGACGGAGAAGGACTATAGATTAACAATACAGTTATGCCAAAACGAGGAATCATACAAAAACGGCAATACTAGCTACCATGAGGTTTTCGTACATACGAAGGGAGAACAACACAGATGATTGACGCATTTTTTAAACTCAAGGAACACGGGACCAACATAAAAACAGAGGTGCTGGCCGGTATCACTACGTTCCTGGCGATGGCCTACATTTTGGTGGTCAATCCAGCGGTATTAAGCGCGGCAGGGGTTCCGTTCGAGCAAGTATTTATGGCTACAGTGATTGCAGCCGTAACAGGAACGTTGTTTATGGCGCTATTCGCCAACCATCCGATCGCCATCGCCCCGGGCATGGGGCTTAACGCATACTTCACAAGCGTTGTTGCGTCTACCGGTTTGTCCTATCAAACCGTCCTGGGTACGGTGTTCTTCGCCGGGGTGCTGTTTCTGCTGCTAAGCTTGACCAAGCTTCGGGAGGCGCTCATCCGGGCAATACCGGATTCGCTAAAATTCGGCATTACCGCCGGAATCGGCTTGTTCATTGCCTTTCTCGGATTAAAAATGTCCGGTATCGTAGTAGCCAATCCGAATAACCTGGTCACTTTCGGCGATCTGCATCGTTCCGTCACACTGCTCACCATTTTTGGCGTCTTCGTAACGCTGATTTTGATGGCACGCCGGGTTACTGGAGCGTTGTTCATCGGAATGGCGCTGACGGCTTTGCTCGGCTATTTTACCGGTCAGCTTAAAGTGACCAATTTCTTGTCCACGCCGCCGGCTCCGGTCTTTTTTGACCTCGATCTATCGGGAGTATTCAGTCAGGGACTTTACACAACGGTATTTGCCTTTCTGCTAGTCACACTATTTGACACCACGGGGACGCTGATCGGCGTGGCCGAACAGACTGGCGCGATGAAGAACGGGGAGCTTCCAAGGGCCAAATCGGCGCTGCTCGCTGATGCGACCGCGACGACAATCGGCTCCATGTTCGGGACGAGCCCGACCACCGCATTCATTGAATCGACGACCGGGGTTGCGGCCGGGGGAAGAACCGGCTTAACCTCGTTCATCGTGGGAATATTGTTTCTGCTGTCGATCTTCTTCTCGCCTCTGGTCGGCTCGATCTCCTCGCTTCCGGCCATTACCGCACCGGCGCTCATTATCGTCGGCTGCTTTATGATGGAGGGCTTGGCCCGGATTCAATGGAAATCGTTCGACGAGGCGTTTCCTGCCTTCGCCATTTTACTGATGATGCCGCTGACCGCCAGCATTGCGACAGGCATCGCCATCGGCTTCATCACTTACCCGGTCATGAAGCTTGTTAGCGGGAAGGGACGGGAAGTACATCCGCTCCTCTATGTATTTGGAGCTATTTTCATCATCCAGCTAACCTTTTTCCCGGCGCACTAAAAAAAGGGGCCGCACGGCCCCGCAATTTTCACTCCCAAATCCCTGCCAAACCCTGTTGTTACCGCTTTATTGAATAAGATTTTGTTACCCGTTTTAACTTTGTTGAGACCCTTTTCCAGTGACATACGTATATAATTTAACTATAGGGCATATCTGTAGTCTGTATGCGGCAAAGATGCCGACACGGAAAGGCGGGAACTCTAGTGAAAAGATGGCTGACGGCAGTACTACTTCCAATCGTTTTAATCATAGCGATTCCTTCGTTAACGAATTCAAGCTCGAAGGCTGCCGAAACAAAACAGGTAGTTGAACAGAAACCGTATACGATAACCGTATACCTAAAACATGTTGATCTGGGCTCGAATAGAGGTACAGTAACGGCAGATCCGATTCAGTGGTACGAAGGTAAGGCTGCCGATAAAATATTTGCCGAACGTGAACCGGACGCGGGGATTGACGGTCCGCCGGACGGATACTATATTGTCAACGACAAGGAAGAGCAAACCGAATACCCGGTTGCAAAAGATGCTCAGGTGCTGATGCAAATTTACGACCGGACCGGAAATCCCGAAGACGCAGATATAAAATGGAACGAACCGATAACTCTGGAGAAATTCTCAAAGGTGTTCACTCATACCGATCTTATCGATTTGAGCGGTTTCCCATATCATCTCACGATTGCGAACGGGGAAGTTGTTAAAATTGTTCAGCAATATGTTCCATAACTTCTCTAGTAGCTCTACGATACAGTCTCATATGACGCAAGCCTCTATCAACATATTAAATGGCCTGCAGCTACCAAAGATCCGTCCGGTTCTATGCCGGGCGGTTTTTTTCAAGCTTAGGATATCGACCTTAAATGCTAGCAGCAATAAAATATATAGAAAAATATACCTTTCGTAGTATAATATTAGAATAGGTAGTTCTTTAGACCTACACAAATTGCTTAATAAGGATACAGCTAACTGCAAAGTGAAAAGGTGGTAGCTATGCATACGGATACCGATCTGATTCATCAGAAAAACGTTTGGGTACTGAAGATGTTCGCTTGTTTTTTTGCCATTGCCTTAGTCATTAATTTCATCTCGAACGGAAGCGTTACAGGGATGAAACCACTCATCGGTTTCGTGCTGCTGCTGATGTTGGCTGGCTTTGTAAAAAGTCACCGCTGGCCTTTTATCACAATGCTGCTGACGATCGGGTTTGTATTCGCTTATTTACATATTTTGATTTCTAACGATCCATCGGTTGTTAATTATATTTTTTTGGGACTTATTCCTTTGTTAAGCCTGTTCTATCAAAGCTACTCGGCAGTGATCTTGTCGGGGGTACTTTATGTGCTATCAGGAATTTACTTTATGTTCATGTATGATAAAACGGTATTTTCCGGAATCGTAAGTTCACGGGATACGGCATACATACTGCTTTATGACCTGTTCATCTTATTGTTTTCCTTGTTCTGTACATATATCAACAAAAGCTTATCCGCTCGGGCCGAGCTTAGCGAGGATCGGCTGCAGGCCATTCTGAAAAGCGTATCCGTCGGGATTTGGAGCTACGATTTAGACACCATGCAATTTGAAGTTTCAGACGGTTTCGAACGAATTACGGGTTATACCGGTGAGATGTTCAGAAATAGTCCGAGCTGTTTGAAGGACTTTATTTACCAGGAGGACCAGCATCTTTTTCAGGAGTGCCAGAAGGAAATGATTTTGGACCGGACAAGCTCTGTGATGGAATGTCGGGTGATATGCCCCAACGGGGAGCTAAAATGGATTCAAAGCCGCGGCACGCCTTATTTCAATTATACCGGGAACCTGGTTCGGCTGGAGGGGGTCATTATTGAAATCTCGGAACGCAGACAGCTGGAGGAGACCATTCAATTTCTGGCGTATCATGACGAACTGACCGGATTACCCAACCGCCGACAGCTTAGCGAGAAATTTGCCGAGTACGTCGAAAAAGGGATACAGCCGCTTGCACTTATGTTTCTGGACCTGAACAACTTCAAGGAGGTCAACGATACGTTCGGCCACGACGCCGGGGACTCGCTGCTGAGACATATCGCCGTAAAGCTCTCCTCTCTGATTCGCAGTGAGGATATGATTTGCCGCCTTGGCGGGGATGAATTTGTCATTTTGCTGAAGGATTTAAACGAAGAAAGTGTCTTGAAGGTGGTTGAACGGATTAGAACAAGCCTTTCCGAGGGCTACAATTACTTAGGAAACTGGATCGACGTGTCGGCCAGTATCGGCATTTGCGTTTCCCACGAGGGCAAGGGCAATCTCGATGAAATGATCCGGGAGGCAGACGCCTCCATGTATGAGGTAAAGCGCGGCGAAAACCGCTCCTACCGCGTTTATGGGGAGCCGAACCCGGTCTCTTAATCTTCGAACGGGCGGCTCCAAAAGGCCAGCCTTAGCTAGTTATCTTCTCTGCTGCGGCGGTCGAAATAAACGGCTCCAAGCCACTGGCTGGCAGCGAACAACACGACCAAACCAAGGATGATCAGAAAGCGATTATCCCCTTTGCGCATCAGCAGTTGAATCATGAATAGGGCCACAGCGACCTCGGTCCACATTAGCCCCCGTTTGCGCAAAGCTTTAAGGTCATAGGAGCCGGTTTTCATTTTACGCAAATTAATAAAAGCGACCGTCAAGAGTACGACAATGAATACCGCCGAACCGATCAGGTCCTCCGTCGAAAAATTATTCAAATCGCGAACCTCATTTCTTAGAAGTAATGATGAGCTGCATAGGCTCGTGTATATGTAGCATTGTAGCGTAAACGAAGCGGTGCAAGCAAACCGACCCTTCACCGCCTTGTCAAGGACATATCCAATAGATATTATTTCAAAAATAAGATATCCTCTTTTAAAGGATCGGAGCGGCTTTGCTTTGATTGTATCTGAAATAGAAAAAGAGGATGATCATCAATGGCGATAACAAAATTTCTCAAGCTGGTGGAAATTCAGACAAAAGCGGCCAGCATGATTCCGTTTCTGCTTGGAACGGTGTACGCCCTATTCCGGTTCCACGAGTTTCACGCAGGGCACTTCGCGCTGATGCTTATTTCACTGCTCAGCTTTGATATGGCAACAACGGCGATCAACAACTATTATGATTACAAGAAAGCTACCAAAAAACACGGCTACGGCTATGAACATCATAACGCTATCGTTAAATATCAGATGAACCCCGCAGCGGTGCTTGGTATCATCATAACCTTGCTCCTTATTGCCATTCTGGCGGGGATTTTGCTGTTCCTGCAAACCGGGCTGCTCATTTTACTGCTTGGAGGTTTGTCGTTTGCGGTCGGCATCTTATACTCCTTCGGCCCAATTCCGATTTCGCGGATGCCACTTGGTGAGATTTTTTCCGGCTTATTCATGGGGTTTGTCATTATATTCATATCGGCTTATATTCATGCGGGAGAGAAGCTAGCGACCTTGACACTAAATGGGGAAACTATCGTCCTTCAGGTGCAATTCGTCGAGGTGCTGCTCGTTTTTCTGCTTTCGATTCCGGCCATCCTGGGTATTGCGAACATTATGCTTGCGAACAACATTTGCGACATGGAGGATGACATCGAGAACAAGCGTTATACTCTGCCCGTATACATCGGCAAGGCGCCTGCGCTGATGCTGTTTAAAATAATGTATTACGCCGCATATGCTGACCTGATCGTGCTGGGATTCATGAAGGTTAATCCGCTCATCTTGGTGCTGGTGCTCGCTACCGTCATCCCCGTGGGCAAGAACATCAAACGGTTTGCGGCTCAGCCGACAAAGCAGCACACGTTTGGATTAGCGGTGCAAAACTTCATATTAACAAACGTTGCCCGGATTGCTGCGCTTAGCATTGCGGCTTGGATGACGTTTTAAAAGGTTGTGGACAGCTGCAGGCACTAGAAAGGTTTAGGTTTAAGGATGGAGGCGGCTTAACATGGATAAAATCAGGTTCGGCATCATCGGTGGCGGCTGGAGGGCCGAATTTTACTTACGAATCGCTAAGGCGCTGCCGGAACGGTTTGAAGTTGCAGGCATATGGGTGAGGGATGAAGAGAAGAGCCGGGAACTTGGCGGAAAATGGGGCGTTCCGACCACCTCCCGGCTGGAGGACTTCTTGGTGCAAGCCCGGCGCGATTATAGCTTTGTGGTTCTGTCGCTCACCAAGGTGGTCACCCCGGAATTTTTGGTCAGACTGGCGGCGGAAGGAATCCCTGTTCTAACGGAGACGCCTCCGGCAGTCGATATGGAGGGCCTCCTCCGTCTATATGAATCCGTTGGTCCTGAAGCGAAGATTCAGGTTGCGGAGCAGTTTATGTTTCAGCCCATGCATGCCGCTAGGCTGGCTGTGGCCAAATCCGGCCTCTTAGGCGAAGTGTCCCATGTCCAAGTGTCGGCGGGACACGGATATCATGGCATTAGCCTGATCCGGCACCTGCTGGGCGTTGGCTTCGATGAAGCGGAGATCAGCGGGCAGCGCATTGTTTCTCCGCTAATTCAAGGACCCGGGCGGAATGGCCTTCCATCTGCGGAGGCGGTGATCACCTCTGAGCAAGATATAGCGCTGATCCGTTTTGGCGATCGGACAGCGTTGTTTGATTTTACCTACGACCAGTATTTCTCCCCGATCCGGCGGCATCGCGTACTCGTTCGCGGACTCCGTGGAGAAATAGAAGGTACGGAAATCCGCTACCTTCGCGATTTTCGTACCCCGGTATATGTCCAGCTTCGCCGGGTGGATGCCGGCCATGGTAGTTCTTTGGAAGGTTATTATCACCAGGGTGTACTGGCCGGGGCCGAATGGGTGTATGTGAACCCGTTCGGGCCGGCTAGGCTAAGCGATGAGGAGATCGCCATAGCGACCAGCCTTGAGCGCATGGGCCGATACGTACAGGGCGGCCCTGCTTGCTACAGTTTGGCCGAGGCATCGCAGGATCAATATTTAACGCTATTGATGCTTGAAGCCATCAAGTCTGGCAAGACGGTGAAGTCGACTCACCAGCCTTGGGCATATTGAAGCTGAGTGTTCCCGCGAGGTATCAAGCTAAGTTCATCATCATTTGTAGCTCACCAAACTTGCTCTCATTTCTTTTCCAGCAAGCTGATGATCTGATTCAAATAATCGATATCAAGCTGCAGCAGCGCTAGACAATTATCAAACGAAGCCTCGGCGAATGCGTTAATTCCGCCGCAATTTTGCTTGATCTCTCGGCCTTTTCGCCAAAGGGACAACGTCTCCTCCAACTGCTGCAGGTTTTGCTGAAGCAGAGCTAGCGCCTCTTCCTTCGGAATCGATTCGACCCAGCTTAGCGCAAGGGTGAAATCAGATTTTAAGGAGTGCGGGGTCAAGGTTAGTGATTCGCGTACCATTTGCTGAAACGCAGCTTCCCCGGCTTCAGTAATAGCGTAAATTTTGCGTAGCCGCGCTCCCGTACGCTCTTCCGCTTCCGTCCGAATCAATCCTTCCTGCTCCATTTTGTTCAAGGCGTAGTAGATGGAGCCCGACAATAGGTTGGCCCAAGTATCTATGCGACTGGTCTGAATCAGCTGTTGAATTTCATAGCCATGCATCGGATGATCGCGCAGCAGGGCAAGAATAATTAGATTAGTCACTGGGATCTTCCTTTTCAAAATATTGATTATCCAACGTTGGATATCTGTAAACCAATTATATGCATCCGCTTCCTAAGTGTCAACAATTTCCTCCCCCACGGAAAAAAGCCGAGAGCACGAGCAAAAAACTCGCGTTCGGCTTTTTTGTACTCTGGGGATGAGAACCGGGCCTCGTGCAGCCAGGCCAAAGTCGTGAATTCGTTACAATCTCTTTTTCGGGGCAAGCATTACACCGGCACCGATGACGATCAGCGCAATAGCGAGCACGGGTTGTCCGAAGATCATGCGGTTGTATAGGTTTCCAATCGAGAAAATCGCAAAAAACAACAGCGCAAGTCCGCCCAAAATGTTAATCGGAATTAGTAAATATTTGTTTCGCTTTCCGAACCAGTAGAATTCAAACAAACCGACGGCAGGGGCAAGGATAAAGCCTGGCCATAAATACTGCCAGCTGTCGAATATCGTCGATAGCTGACAAACGAGACCTACGGTAAATAAAATACCGCCAGGGATGAGCAGCCCCGTCCCTCTTCGATCGGTCATCGAAAAATACAGCCAATGGAAGAACAATCCGAGCGGGATGACGAACAGCGTAGGCCAAAAGTTTCCGAACAGCGTACCTGCACTAATCGCTTCCTTGCGGAAGAAGAACAGGTAGATGCCCACCAATATCAAGGCAGGTCCGATCCATGCTTTTTTATTCATGTTCATGTTACAATCTCCTTTTCCTATGTACTGACTGTAATCCATCATACTATAAACGACGGGCAGCATCTTCGGTCTCTGGGGAAGTTGAGGACTGGACCAAAGTCCAGTTATTTGGCGTAAGCCTTGCATGCGTGTTAAAAAAGTGAACGCATAATAATCAATCGCTCATGAAACGCTAACTTCAGGAACATGAGGTGTTGTATATAACCCGTGAGGGTATCCTACACTTATCCCTAGAAGCTGGCAAGGAGGTTTTACGATGGCAAAAGAAAAATCACGCGGCAGACAGGCTGGAAATGGGAGCAGCAACGGGCAAAATCAAACGACAGGTAACGGTGGGGAAGGCCAAAGCGGACGCTTGTCCCAGATTAAGAACCATAAGACCTCGGGGGGAGAAACGCTGAACGAGTTTATTTCCGGGACTGACCGCTACGAAGGCTGATTTTCACCGCTGAAAAAGCCGAAAAAGCCGCTTCACAGCAGAATGGGCTGTGTGCGGCTTTTTCGCGGAAAGAGGAGTTATTTTTGCGTCCCGTGCTGCTTGGTCGGGAGCTTGCTGGCCGGGTTGCCTTGTCCATGGCGCTTTTTGTTGCGCGCCTCCTTCTCCTGCTGGTCATGTACTTTTTCAACGAATTTATGCAGATCTTCCATCCGGGTCATCAACTCCTTTGCAAATGGTTGGGTTCCCAGCGTTACTATGCCCTAATTTCTAAGCTTTCATCATTCTCCATATACTTAGAGGGGCGAAGGATTGTACAATAAAAAGGAAAATCGGATGGAAAAGAGGGTGCCTCCTAAAATGAAACGGGAAGACAAGCAGCTACGCTGGGGAATCATGGGGTGTGCGGGGATTGCTATAGGTGCCGTGATGCCAGCTATACAGCAGTCAACCACCGGGGTGATTACTGGCGTAGCTAGCCGGAATTTAGAAAAAAGCCGTCAAGTGGCGGACCAGTTTGGAGCGCCAAAAGCTTTCGGCAGTTATGAGGAAATGCTGGCTGACGCAGATATTGATGCTCTATATATCCCGCTCCCTAACCATTTGCATAAAGAATGGGCGATTCGGGCTATGCAGGCAGGCAAGCATGTATTGTGCGAGAAGCCGATTGCGCTGAATGCACCCGAGGCAAAGGAAATGGCTGACGCTGCGGACGAAGCTGGCGTACAGCTCGCGGAAGCATTCATGTACCGCCATCATCCAAGATGGGAGCGCATTCGCGAAATTATTGCCAGCGGAGAAATCGGCGAGCTACGAGTGATTCGCGGGGCCTTTACGTTTAACAACGCTGAAGATTTAACCAATATTCGCTTGCGTCCCGAGTGGGGTGGCGGCTCCATCTATGATGTTGGCTGTTACCCGATCAGTGCGGCCCGATATATTCTTGGCCAAGAACCGGAAGCGGTTACCGTACAAGCGAAGTTCTCACTGAAGCATGGCGGTGTTGATATGATGGCTGCGGGTCTGATCGAGTTTCCGGGTGAAGTCGCTCTGACGTTTGATTGCGGAATGTGGGCGGAGAACCGAGAGTTGCTGGAAATCGTCGGCACCGAGGGAGTTATCGATCTTCCGCGAGCATTTACAGCCGGCATGGAGAAAGCAGCCTACGGCGTTACTGTGCGCGGCGAGCGGCGCGAAGAGATTCCAGAAGCCATGAATCCTTATGTGGCTGAGCTGGACGATTTTGCCGCAGCCGTCTTCGGCGAGCGCCCGCAGCGTTTTACACCGCAGGATGCGGTGAAGGGCATGACGGTGCTGGAGGCCTGCTTGACCTCGGCCCGGGAGAAAAGACGGGTGAGCCTGCAAGCTTAGGGGCCGGTCTGGGGTTCTCGGTCGTTTGATTTGAGTAACAAGTAACAGGCAACTTTCGCAGATGAACAAGCAGGGCCAGGTGTACACATTGCGCCTGGTCCTGCTTCATTTTTATTATTTCTAAATATTACTGGAAAACCTCCCGCTATTTTTGGCGAAAAAGGTAGATTTGACTGAATTAACAGGAAAACCTCCCGTTAATTTTACTAATGTCGGCTGAATTGATGAAAATGCATCAAATTAGCGGGAGGATTTCCCTCTAATTTTTTCTATCCGGTGATTCGTGGCCAACTAACAGGAGGATTTCCATCTAATTACTTATTTCTCTCCAATCGGGTGATGCTTTACAGCTAACAAAAATTCTAAGCATCAAACGGTTGACAATTAAAAATATGAGACGGTATAATTCAATCTAGTTGATAATGAAAATCATTATCAATCGTCTGTCCTGCCGGCAGCAAACAAACTTGATCTTCCTACTGGCCAGAGGAAGAGAAGTAGGGCATAACACATGAAGAAAAAATATCTAACTATTTTGCTAATCATATTATCTTTGGTTTCCCTGTTCATCGGAGTCAAAGATATTTCTTTATCAGGCCTGCTGCACCTCCAAGCGGAGCAGTGGGAAATTCTCAGCATCAGCCGGATTCCGCGACTGATCAGCATCATCATCGCCGGCGTCAGCATGAGCATCGTCGGGCTAATTATGCAGCAGCTGACCCGCAACAAATTTGTGTCGCCGACGACGGCGGGCACGATGGATTCAGCCAGCTTCGGCATCATGGTATCGCTGCTGCTGTTTGGCTCAGCAGGTCCGCTCGTCAAGATGGCCGTAGCCTTCGTATTCGCGCTGGCCGGGACATATATCTTTATGCGCATCCTGGATCGGGTGCGGTATAAGGATACGATTTTTATCCCGCTGGTGGGTTTGATGTTCGGTGGCATTGTCAGCTCGGTAACGACTTTTTTTGCCTACAAATACAATTTGATTCAAAGCATGTCGGCCTGGATGCACGGCGATTTCTCCATGATCATGCAAGGGCGCTACGAGCTATTGTACATCAGCGTTCCGCTCGTTGTCGCTGCCTATGCCTACGCGAATAAGTTTACGGTGGCGGGCATGGGGGAGGAATTTTCCGTAAACCTTGGCCTCAATTACAAGCAGGTCGTCAATATCGGTTTGGGGCTGGTAGCGCTGGTCACCTCGGTGGTGGTACTGACGGTTGGGGCGATCCCGTTTCTCGGGCTCATTATTCCGAATCTTGTCACGATGTACCAAGGCGACAACCTGAAGAGCAACCTATCCCATACGGCCCTCCTCGGAGCGGTGTTCGTGCTGGCCTGTGATATTTTCGGAAGAGTCATTATTTATCCATATGAAGTGTCGATTGGACTCACCGTCGGCGTGATCGGGAGCGGCATTTTTCTGTACTTGCTGATGAGGAGAAACAGCTATGCGCATGAGTAACAAAGTGAAATTGAGCATCCTGGCAGGGCTCGCCATCTTGCTTGTGATCGTATTCCTGACCATCGATGCCGGGGGAAATTGGGATTACATACTGCCTAGACGCGGCAAAAAGCTGCTGGCGATCGCGCTCACCGGCACGGCCGTGGCTTTTTCGACAGTGGTGTTTCAGACGATCACGAATAACCGGATTTTGACGCCAAGCATTATCGGCCTGGACTCTTTGTACATGCTGCTCCAAACCGTCATCGTTTTCCTGATCGGCGGCACAGCGCTCACGATGATGAGCAAGAACCTGCGTTTTTTGCTTGCGGTAGGCATGATGGTGCTGTTTGCGGGTTTGCTCTACAGGCTCCTTTTCCGAAAAGAAGGCCGCAACATTTATCATCTGCTGCTGATCGGGCTCGTGTTCGGGACGTTTTTCTCCAGCCTGTCGTCTTTCATGCAGAAGCTGATCGATCCGAACGAATTCCTAGTTATTCAGGACAAAATGTTCGCGAGCTTTAACAACGTAAATTCGGATATTTTGCTTCTTTCGCTTGTGGGTGTGCTGCTGACGGGGTTGTACTTCGCCCGCTTTACGAAATATCTAGATGTACTTGCTCTGGGCCGAGATCATGCAGTGAACCTCGGAATTTCTTACGAATACGTCGTAAAAAGAATGCTGATCGTCGTCGCGGTGCTGATTTCGATTTCCACGGCGCTGGTCGGACCGATTACGTTTCTTGGACTACTGGTGGCGAACGTTGCTTATCAGTTTTTGGACACCTATCGTCATAAAACGTTGATCTTCGGCGCCTCCCTGATCAGCTTTATCGCTCTAGTCGGCGGTCAATTGATCGTTGAACGAGTGTTCACCTTCTCCACCTCACTTAGCGTGATCATCAATTTTATCGGCGGGGTGTACTTTATTTATCTACTGCTAAAGGAGAATAAGTCGTGGTAAAGGTCAGGGGAGTATCGAAAAGTTATGGCGGCAAAAAAGTGATTGACAACGTTTCGCTGGACATCGCCAAAGGGAAAATCACCTCCTTCATCGGCCCGAACGGGGCCGGCAAAAGCACGCTGATGTCGATGATCAGCCGGCTGATCGCCAAGGATGAAGGCGAGATTCTGATCGATGATCGGGAGCTCGGGAGTTGGAATAGCCGGGAGCTTGCCAAAAAGATTTCGATCCTGAAGCAGTCCAACCACATTAACCTGCGGCTGACGGTCAAGGATTTGGTGAGCTTTGGACGGTTCCCTTATTCGCAGGGAAAGCTTACGCCGGAGGATCTTCGTTATGTTGACGAAGCGATCGAGTATATGGAGCTTGCGTCGATGCAGCATAAATATTTGGATGAGCTGAGCGGAGGCCAGAAGCAGCGGGCGTTTATCGCCATGGTTATCGCCCAGAACACAGAATATGTGCTGCTCGATGAGCCGCTGAACAATCTCGATATGAAGCATTCTGTGCAAATTATGAAGGTCCTGCGCAGGCTGGTGGATGAGCTTGGCAAAACGGTCGTTCTGGTCATTCACGACATCAACTTTGCGTCCTGCTACTCGGACTACATTGTGGCGCTGAAGGGCGGGGTTGTTGTGAAGGAAGGGCCGACAGAAGAGATGATGGTATCTGATGTACTAAGCGCAGTTTACGATATGGACATTCCGATCGAGGAGATCGGCGGGAATAAAATCTGTGTGTATTTTGCAGGATAATGGTTTTTGCCAATAAATATGGGGATAAGGTGGGTTTTCAGGTGAATCGAAAAATAACGATGATGTTGATGATGATTTTTCTCGTGGTGATGCTGGCAGCGTGCGGAAGCAGCAAAGAGGGAGCAGGCAGCAGCCGTAATGCGAATGCAGGGGCGGCGAAAAGCGAGGCGGGGGCTAGCGGTACGAACACGGCTGAACCTGCCACGGCAGCACCGGCCGAGGAGGAGCTGACGATCAAGCACAAGCTGGGCGAAGCGAAGGTGAAGAAGAACCCGGGGAATGTAGTCGTATTTGACTACGGTGTGCTGGAAACGCTCGACAAGCTCGGTGTGGAAGTAGCTGCGGTTCCTCAAGGGAATTTACCGACCCATCTGAAAAAATATGAGGATAGCAAATACACGAACGCAGGAACACTGTTTGAACCGGACTTCGAGAAGCTGAGTGCCCTTAAGCCGGGTGTCATCTTCATCTCCGGGCGGTCCGCGGAGGCATATGAGGAGCTCAATAAGATCGCACCGACGATTTTTATGGGTGTCGATACAGCTAAATACATGGATTCTTTTACGGAAAATGTAAAGATGCTCGGCCAAATTTTTGGCAAAGAAGCCGAAGCCGATAAGGAGCTTACTGCCCTGAATGATTCGATTAAAGCAGTGAGCGAACAAGCGTCGTCCAGCGGCAAAAAAGGGCTCGTTATCCTGACGACGGGCGGCAAAGTAAGCGCCTACGGTCCGGGCTCGCGGTTTGGTGTGGTGCATGACGTCTTTGGCGTGCCGGCCGTTGACGACACAATCGAAGCTTCAACGCACGGCCAAAGCATCTCCTTCGAATATGTGGCCGAGAAAAACCCGGACTACCTGTTCGTGGTTGACCGTGACGCCGTCGTTACTGAAAAGGGCAAACAGGCTGAACCGGCCTCGAAGCTGGTTGAGAACGACTTGGTGAAGAAGACGAACGCCTACAAAAACGGCAAAATCATCTACCTGGACCCGAGCTATTGGTATTTGTCGGGCGGTGGACTGTTGTCCCTGCCGGAAATGTTGAAGGAAGTTCAGGAAGGGATCAAGTAAGTCAGTAGATTGGAGCGGAGAGCTGGGCAATTTAATATGAGGGCAGTTTCTGCAGCAGGTGATCACGATGTGATATGCAGAAGCTGCCCTTTTATCTTGCGAAGGTAATGGGTGCATGATTGCCTGCTCCTTTTGCCTCTGGTAGCGCGGCGGAGTGATCGTTGCGTTACCTAACGAACTCAATAAGCGCTAATCGGGGGATTTTACTGGTTCTACTAATCTAACGAACTCAGTAGCGCTTATTGCGTGGAATTTGGCAATAAAGGCCCCTGCAGCAGCCCAATAAGAACGCTGGGGTTCGTTAGATTGCCCAAATGGCTGTTTTCGCCGAATTAGCGCTTACTAGGTTCGTTAGAAAGCCGAACGCAACGCAGAGTTGGAGAGACCCGTTGGGTGCAGTATGCAAGATTAGATGGCTTGGGGCTCTACTGCTGTATTTTCTCGTGTTGATTTGCCCAATGCTGTTACCGCCGAATTTCGAAACTCCGGATTCGTTAAGTAGGCACGAAGGAACAAGTCCAGCTTGTTCTTTAGCCAAAACAGTTCCATTCTTTTGCGCTCATGAATGAAAATAACCAGTTGTCCTTCATTTCCTGCTTTGTCGCGGTAGTACAAGGCTTCGTTGAGAATGTCGAGGGTCGAGCCACCCTTAAATCCAATGCGCTCTATCGGAGATTCCGGGTTCGGCTTCCGTTCCATAATGTCATAAAAGATCGGTAGAGCTATCGGCGAGAGCCTCTCCCCATTCTGGATGCTTTGCAGAAGTTGTGCGTATTCCTTTGCGGTGGACCGGGGAAGTCGATCTGACCAGACCGCCTGTGCGGATAATGGCAAATTAATGCGATTTAAGTCAGAAATCGTATCGGGCAGTTGGCGAATCATGTCAAAAAGCTGGTTGGCAATAGCTACATATTGCTCATCGGAAAAGTTCTTCATGGCTTGCTCTGCCTGTCGGCTTGACAGACAGTCATTTTTAATAAGGTGGGCGTACATCAACATTGCTGAAGAAACAGGGTAAATCGGGTCATGCTCAGATAGGCCAAGGGCGGTAATCCGCCGGTTAATGTTGTCCAATCCAAGCTTCTCCATCAAAAACTCCGTATTAGCATTTGAGCTAAATTGAATCATTCCCCTAGTAACCTCGATTAGAGGAACAAAGCCACTACTTTCAGCTCCGTCAGTAGTTTCCTGCCCCAAGTGCCCTAGCCAGCTTGAATGGGCGTTCCCATCCGAATTCGGAATGTAGAAACGGTTGAGATCGGCCAAGGAGATCATTTCATCCGGCTGAATGGTACCTTGAGCGGCCTGTTCGGCAAACTCGGCAGCAATCACAATCTTGAGTACACTTGCTAGGGGCCGTTTCACGTTAGACTGGTAATCAATAACTACCTGCCCATTTTCAATCGCAACCACCGAGGAGCAATCCGGCTGTTGAGCGAGAAACTCCAGAACGTCCTGCTCTGTTTTTCGATCAATCTGTCTTTTTGCCATCCAAACTAGCAACCCAGCGGCTAACAAGACGAAAGAGACAATTCCTATCGCAATGTAGACAAGCAAGCAATAACCTCCTTTAAAATTAGATCAATTTTGAAGTAAGTTCACCTGATTATTTACGAGCGCAGAGTCCATCACGTTTCCAACAAAAGAGAATCCGATCTATAAAAAAAGAACTGGTCCAATTAATAGGGATCAGCTCTTTTTCTTATACCAGCCAAGCGTCAAGCTAGCTTTGTATTGAATCTATGATATAGCAGGCTTAGCCATATTCCAGATGACAGCAGCGCCGCAAACGCAAATGGCAGCAGGCTCTCCTGCTCGAGGCAAAGCTTGGCGATCCAAAAGGATGGCAGGGGGGCGAATAGGTATTGTACGTCGCCCGAGATAAAAAACGGAATAGGCAGCCCGACCATGATCAGTCCGGCCATCTTGGCAACCGCCATCCCTTCAACCCGGTTGTGGGATACCGCAAAGATCAGCAGGGCGACAGAGATGCTTACGAGACTACTAAGCAGGCAGGTCAGCAACAGCATCCCGAAAGACCATGCAGTCAAAGAGAACCGTTGCATAAGGATGACGGATAGCAGAAAAGAAATCGCCGCAGGAAATACCAGCCGGGATAAGACGTAACCCCGTTTTCCTAACGGTGTAACGGCTAGATATCGTGATAAGTTCTCATCGTATTCCCCGAGCATGACCATCGCTGAGGCGAAGCAGAGCATATACGGCGTTACGATGCTTAGTAACAAATCGAATAGCAAATAGTAATTTGCCAGGATCGCTGTTTTCTGGAAATAATCACATAATACTTGCTCAATTGCCGGTACACCATACCGAATAAAAATGGCCGACAATACGGAAGCGAGACAGACGGCGACCAACATGCTGTCCTTAAATACCTGCCGGACAAACATGATGAAGGAACGAATTAAGGGCTTCATAGCTTTACGCCTCCCAGCGCTTGAAGACTCTTGGCCACGGTGTGGCGGGCAACTCCTGCAGTAATCCCGACCCAAACGGCAAGGATGATCGCCGCGAGCCACGCGTTGGGGCCGTTTTGGCATAGTTCGATAATGCTGGCCCCTGGGTGAAGAATCAGCCATCCCGGCTTCCACCCGAACAAATAGACAATGGCTGGCACGTTGATGATGAGCTCGGCTGGAATGGTAGCGACAATAAACTGATTGAGCGTTCCAATACCCGCGGCAACCATGAGCCCCACCGCAGAAAATAGACAGGATCCAAGGAATACACCGAGGAGAAAGAAAAACGGATTCTCAACCACGCCGCCGAACACGCCGATCAGCCATCCGACAATCGTGGAGATGATAGCTAGTGAGATCAGTTTGGCCGTCACATATTCCAATGGCTTAACGGGAGAGATGGCAATGCTGTTCAACACCCGTTCGCTTTTTTCAAACAGGACGATCGCCCCCATGAAATACAGGCCCATAGCCGCGGGATCGCTGAAGATCATCAACACGGCCGCCTGATCGCGCCAGGTGTCCGGCAAAGCGTACAGCAAACTAATATAAATCAGGGTAAAAACGAGATATATAAAATAGAAACCATATTTGTACTGAAAACGCACGTCGCCGATTAGCAGAGCCTTCGTTCTCATTGCAGCTTCCTCCCGGTCAGCTCCACAAAGATATCGTTGAGCGTAGGCTCGCTGCTGTGGATCGAGCGTAGGCGGTTTTCTCGAATCAACCGCTGTAGCTGCTCGTCAAGGCCCGTTTGATCCAGGCGAATTTCCTCCTGCTCCTCGCGGTTGTTCTGCTCATAGGTATATGTAACCTTGGAGGCTCCGCGGGACATGATCAGGTTATGGGGTGTATCCAGTGCCGCTAGTCGGCCGTCCACGATAAAAGCAACACGGTCGCACAGCTCGGTCGCGTCATACATATTGTGAGTCGTCAGGATAATCGTTTTGCCATTTGCTTTTTCCTGAAGAATCATGTCCTTCATCACTCTCGCGTTGGATGGATCAAGCCCAGATGTTGGTTCATCCAGAAAGAGCAGCGCCGGGTCGTGAAGCAGGGCTTTAATGAAATTCAATCTGGACTTCATTCCTTTGGAGAAATCCGAAACCTTCTTATCGCCATCCTGAAGCAGACCGACCCGCTCCAGCAGCAGCTCCGGATCGCCAGCTTTTTTGTATAGAGACCCAAAAAAGCGCAGATTCTCGCGGGCGGTCAGTTTTTCATACAGGCTGGGGAATTCAAAATCGACGCCGATCTGTTCGTAGAAGCCGTTATCGTGGTGCTTGGCTTCCGTTCCATTCACCTTCACGCTGCCGGAATACTGAGTGAGGAGTCCGGTCAATATTTTCTGCAAAGTGCTCTTGCCTGCGCCGGAAGGACCTAAAAAGCCAAAAATTTCTCCGGTCTGCACTTGGAAATTCATATTTTCAATAAAGGATTGTTTCGTATAGCTAAAGCTCAAGTTTTGGACTTGGATCATAAAGTTCCCCCCTCAAACAGCTGGAGCACAACGCCGCGCAGCATCACCTTGATCGCATCGTCGAAGACATCCTCGCCAATCTCCTTCTTATGAAGCATTGTCATAAAGATAGCCCTGAGCACCGCACTGAAAACTTGAATATTCCCGTCCGTGTGGACGCCCGGCAGCAGTGAGAGCAACTGCTCCATGCTGAAATTGTCCTCCTCGGCGTGAGCCATCGCCACCTCCGGCGGCAGCTTGCGAATGAGCAGTTCCAGATCGCCGTTAGCGATAAATGAATATAAAAACGTAGAGTCAACCTGTTTATACAGTCCAAAGATGAGGTCAGTGATCGCATCCGGCGTCACGTTTCCTTCGAGTGCATGAATCTGACGAAGCAATTGGGACTGGAGCTCATCATGGAGCTGGCAAAACACATCGAAAAACAGCATTTCCTTCGACGGATACAGCAAATAAAAGGTCCCTTTAGGGATATTGACGCGTTTTACGAGCTCATCGACCGTCGTTTTACGCATTCCGAACTGAGTAAGACAGATTTGCGCCTCTTCCATGAGGCGTTTTTTCATATATGCGCGTTCGTTTTCGGTAAAGGATTTGGGCATTTCAGCACCCCTTCATTCTATTTGACTAAAAATGAAAATATAGTCAAATGGTAATCCTGACGGATTGTTTTGTCAAGCAATCTTTTCCAGTAGCGACTTGTTAGGAGGGGGCACGCGGCCTAACGAACCGTATAACGCTTATTTTTGAAAAAACGGGCTCTGATGAATTCTAACGAACTCCAGCGGCCTTATTTTGGCAATAAGCAGTGAAAACAAGGCGAATTACTTCAAATAGCGTTTCTGGAGTTCGTTAGAATTTTCAAAACCTGTTTTCTTACCAAATAGTGCTTATTGAGTTCGTTAGACTAACGTAGAAGGGGGAGCGGCGAACGAAGAACAGTAACCAGTACCCTATTTAGAGTGACGTAGATTCTAGGGAACAGTAGGTAATCTATGGTAAACTTAAGCCAGTGAAAGAGAGGAGTTGTGGCAATGGCAAACGCGGTAGAACCGGTCATTAAGATTGCAGATTTGCGGATGAAATATGGAGATAAAGACGTGCTGAAAGGGGTCGATCTTGAGGTTTACCCTGGACAAATTATCGGATACATAGGACCTAATGGAGCAGGGAAAAGCACCACGGTCAAAATTATGCTCGGGTTGGTAGAGGGATATTCCGGCGAGGTACGGATCTTTGGCGAAAATCCGAAGGACGGCGGTATCGATTATAAAAGAAGAATCGGCTACGTCCCGGAAATCGCCGAAATTTACGATACGCTGACCGCCCGGGAGTACTTGTCGTTTATCGGCGAGCTGTACGGAATGCCCGCGGCGGCCGCCGAATCAAAGGCGCGACGCCTGATGAACCTATTTGGGCTGGAGAATGTATTTAACTCGCGTATTGCCACTTTCTCGAAAGGGATGCGGCAGAAGGTGCTGATTATGTCTGCTCTGCTGCATAATCCGGACGTGTTATTTTTGGATGAGCCACTAAGCGGCCTGGATGCGAACAGCGTAATGGTAGTGAAAGAGATGCTGGCACTGCTTGCCGCGCAAGGGAAAACGATATTTTACTCCTCGCACATCATGGAGGTCGTAGAGAAGATCAGCAGTCGGATCGTACTGCTCGACGGCGGGCGAATCGTCGCGGACGGCAGCTTCGAGCAGTTGAAGGAGCGCAGCCATGAGGGCTCGCTGGAGGAGATATTTAATCAGCTAACCGGATTTAACGAGCATCATGAAATTGCCGAGCAACTCGTATCCATCGTGCAAGAGGTGTAGCTATGAGTGAAATGAAGACACTGCAAGTGCTTGATCGTTTTCGCGGATGGTTTGAGAAGTCCGGAGTCGACTACCCTGTTATGAGACGAATCATTCAGGTGAAGCTGACGATGGATGCCAGAAGAATGCCGACGGTAATCGGAAACAGATCCAAAAAGAAGGGAAACGCCGGGATCCAGAATGAAGGTAACCAATTTCTGAGCTCGCTGTGGATGTACGTCATTTTTGGCGGGTTAAGTACGATGTTTATATTCATGGGGGACAATTACCTGTTTCAAATGAGCCTGATGTTCGGCATCTTCATGTTCATGATTACGACGTCGCTGATTTCGGACTTTTCTTCTGTGCTGCTGGATATACGCGACCGTCACATCCTGTCCACGAAGCCGATTAACGGCAAAACGATTGCCATGGCAAAGACGGTGCACATTTTCATCTATATGTTTTTCCTGACCGGATCGCTTGCTGTGGTACCGGTGGCTGTAGGCACATTCCGGCATGGAATTGTCTTTTTCCTGCTCTGCGTGGTTGATCTGATTTTGATGGATTTGTTGATCGTTGTATTTACGGCTTTGCTGTACTTGGCGGTGCTGCGTTTTTTTGACGGGGAGAAGCTCAAGGATATTATCAATTACGTGCAGATCGGTTTGACGATCGGGATTACGGTTGGTTACCAGCTGCTTGCCAGATTGTTTAATATCGTAGATATGGACATTGTGTTTCAGCCGAAGTGGTGGCAATATTTTATCGCTCCGATTTGGTTCGGCGCTTCGTTCGAGACTGTGCTGCGAGGGGGAGCGAACCCGCAATTCAACGTCTTTACCGTGCTGGCTTTGCTGGTTCCTATCGTTTCTTTTATCATTTACATCCGGCTGATGCCGGCATTGGAAAGAAACCTGCAAAAGCTTGCCGAGCCCGATGGAAATAGCAGCCAGAAAACCGGTAAAGGGGTAAAGTGGATCGCGAATATTCTTTGTGCTTCGCCACAGGAGAATACGTTCTTTCGGTTCGCGTGGTCGATGATGGGCAATGAACGGGAGTTTAAGCTCAAGGTATATCCATCACTCGGCTTTGCTATTATTTTTCCGATTATATTTCTGTTCTCGGATGGCATCAAGGACGGACTTCATGGGCTTGCGGGAACCAACAAATACTTGTTCATTTATTTCTGCGGATTAATGCTGCCTACCGCAATCCGGCTGCTAAGACATTCTGGAAAACATAAGGCCGCATGGATTTACCAGACAATGCCGATTCAGAATATGTCTGATGTTTATAAGGGTACGCTGCTTGCTTGTCTCGTTCGTATGGTTCTGCCTCTTTTCATCGTGGAATCCGTTATTTTCATCCTGCTGTTCGGTCTGTCGATCTTTCCTGATTTGGTTGCTGTCGGTCTTGCCTTACAGCTGTATGCGATCATCTCTTTTGGCTATTTCAAAAAAGGTCTCCCTTTTTCCGAGCCGTTTGAAGCTGTCCAGCAGAGTGAAGGACTTCGAATCATACCGTTAATGCTGTTGCTTGGCGTTTTTGCTTTGCTCCATTTGCTGGCAACCTGTTTCCGGTTTGGAGTGCTCGTCTACGCTGTAATGCTCATTGCGGCGATCTGGCTGGCTTGGAGATTTACTTTTGCTTCAAAGAGGTTAAATTCGGGCAATTAATGAGTAGAAGGGAAGAAGGGAGGGCTGTAGATGGATGTGCTCCGTTCGGAAGATCGTACGGAATCTCTAACTGGGGCGGTGAAGACACCGCCCGGCCATTTGCAGAATGAACTTGGGTCTTGCGGTATCGGTCAAGTAGGTGAAACTACAAAAGAGCAAGGACACAGCCCTCGAATCCGCCGGGAAAAAGCGACCGTTGCTCTGATGATCAGCTTATATTGCAGCCATCAGCACAAAAACCGGGTAAGGACAAGCTTGGTAGCACCGGATACCGGCTTGAAGCTAAGCTTAAGCTTATGTGAGGAGTGCCTTAAGCTCTACACGTACGCCAATCAGCGGTTGACTCATTGTCGGTTTGGAGAGGATAAATCCACCTGCTTGTCGTGTCCAGTACACTGCTATGCTGCATCGCAGCGGGAGAACATCCGTAAAGTGATGCGTTACGCCGGGCCGAGAATGCTTTGGAGGTACCCACTTTTAACATTGCAGCATTGGCTAGACGGAAGGCAGCGTTTTAAGTCACAGTAATGTCAAAAATAGTCCTGAGGTGCTAAAAACCAGTCGTGGTGCGGGTTCTGAGGCTCACATTCATCGATGTGACAATTATCATGTGATTCTTGTCACAAAATTATTACTTTTACCCCGTTGATTTTCATTTCTCCGTGATAGAATTCACATTAGATAATAATTATTAGAAAGTAGGGAAGGAAAAATGTTGGATCCGATTCTGCTTGCACGCCTTCAGTTTGCAGTCACCACGATTTTCCATTTCTTCTTCGTTCCACTATCCATCGGTCTGGTGCTGCTCATCGCCATCATGGAAACGATGTATGTGGTCAAAGGCAAAGAAGAGTACAAACAGATGGCTAAGTTCTGGGGGAAACTGTTCCTTATCAATTTTGCGGTAGGGGTCGTGACGGGTATCCTTCAGGAATTCCAGTTCGGCATGAACTGGTCGGATTACTCACGGTTCGTAGGGGATGTCTTCGGTGCGCCGCTGGCGGTTGAAGCCCTGTTCGCCTTCTTTATGGAGTCGACGTTTATCGGACTGTGGATCTTTGGTTGGGACCGCCTTTCCAAGCGGGTTCACTTGCTATGTGCTTGGCTGGTTGCTGTGGGAACAACGGTATCCGCATTCTGGATTTTGGCCGCTAACTCATTTATGCAAAGACCTGTTGGTTTTGCGGTCAACAATGGACGTGCGGAGATGAATGATTTCTTCGCTTTGATCACTAACGGGCAGTTGATGGTTGAATTTCCGCATACCGTACTCGGCGCATTTGCAACGGGATCGTTCTTGATTGCGGGAGTCAGCGCTTATAAGCTGCTGAGACGCCAAGATGCGGCATTTTTCAAAAAATCGTTTACGGTCGCTATAGTTGTGGCACTGATCGCTTCGGTTGGTACCGCATTATTCGGTCATCAACAGGCACAGTATTTGGTTAAGACACAGCCGATGAAAATGGCCGCTTCCGAAGGCCTGTGGGGCAAGAGTGGTGACCCGGCTCCTTGGACCGTGTACGCTCACATCGACTCGAATGATCAGAAGAACAATTTTGAAATTAAAATTCCTTATTTGCTCAGCTTCCTGTCTTACAGCAAATTCTCTGGTGAAGTCAAGGGGATAAAGGAGCTGAACGCGGAATATCAACAAAAATACGGCCCTGGAGATTACATTCCTCCGGTACGCACGACCTTCTGGAGCTTCCGGATCATGGTCGCAGCCGGCAGCTTGATGATTTTACTAGGCTTGTACGGTGCTTATCTCGCTTGGCGCAAGAAGCTAGACAAACCGCATAACTGGTTCTATCGGGCGATGCTGTGGTCCATATCGCTTCCGGTGATCGCCAACACATCGGGCTGGATTATGACGGAAATCGGGCGTCAGCCTTGGACGGTCTTCGGCCTGATGCAGACGAAAGACAGCGTGTCGCCTAGCGTTACCGGCGGGCAAATTCTGTTCTCGCTGATTGCCTTTACGGCGATCTATGCGGCGCTAGGTTCCGTATTGGTATACCTGTTCGTGAAAGTTATTAAGAAGGGCCCGAATGCAAAGAACGATCAAAAAGACGTCTCTGCGGATCCATTCGGTAAGGAGGGTTATCATGTCTCTTAATGAGCTCTGGTTTGTCCTTGTCGCAGTATTGTTCATCGGCTTCTTCTTCCTGGAGGGCTTTGATTTCGGCATTGGTATGAGTACCCGCTTTTTGGCAAAAAATGATATGGAGCGCCGGGTGCTGATCAACTCAATCGGCCCGTTCTGGGATGCCAATGAAGTTTGGCTTCTGACAGCTGGCGGCGCGATGTTTGCGGCATTTCCAAACTGGTATGCCACGATGTTCAGCGGATATTATACGCCGCTTGTCGTGCTGCTGCTGGCCTTGATCGGCCGCGGTGTCGCCTTCGAGTTTCGGGGCAAGGTCGATAGCGGAAAATGGAAAACGACTTGGGATATCGCCATTTTTGTCGGCAGTCTGCTTCCTCCATTCCTGCTCGGCGTTGTATTCTCCGGCCTGATGAAGGGCTTGCCTATCGATGGAGACATGGAAATGAAAGCCGGCTTGTTCGATATGGTTAACGTATATACCTTGGTCGGCGGTATTACGGTTGTTATGCTTTGCCTTGTTCATGGTCTTCTGTTCGCTACGCTGCGGACGACTGGGGACCTGCAGGAACGGGCTCGCAAAATGGCGCATAAGCTGCTCATTCCGCTCGCGGTTATGTTCGTCCTCTTGGGTGTGTTGACTTATTTCCAAACGGACGTCTTTGAAGTCCGCGGTTTGCTGCTTGGCATCGTAGCTGTCCTTGGGGTTGTCGCCTTTGTGCTGGCGGGCATGTTCATTTCGAAAAAACGGGACGGCTGGGCATTCGGCATGACGGGTACGATGATCGCCCTTTCGATCGCTTCCGTATTCATCGGATTGTTCCCTCGTGTTATGGTCAGCTCGATCAATGAAACGTTCTCCTTAACGATTCATAACGCGGCTTCCGGTCATTATTCGTTGAAGGTGATGACCATCGTTGCTTTGACCCTTCTGCCATTCGTGCTGGGTTATCAAATTTGGAGTTACTTTGTTTTCCATAAACGCGTACACGAGAAGGAGCATCTGGAATATTAATGGGACGCGGCTTAATGAAATTTAAAGGGATTAGGCCGGTCATGATGATCATGGCCGGACTTACCCTCCTTCAAAGCATCGCTATCATATTGCAGGCAAAATGGCTGGCGGAGGTCGTCTCCGCCCTGTTTGCCGGCGCCAAGCTGCAGGAGCAAGTCGGCGGTGCCGTCTTGTTCCTGCTTGCTTTTACGGTGCGGCAAATCTGTGCACTGCTGCAGCAGAAGACAGCCTATCGGTTTGCCGAGCACACCGGAAGGGACCTGCGCAAGCAGGTGCTGGAGAAGCTGTTCGAGCTGGGGCCTCGATTTGCCGGAAAAGAAGGCACAGGCAACCTGGTCACCCTCGTACTGGAGGGAGTCACCAAGTTCCGTGGCTATTTGGAGCTGTTTATTCCGCGGATGCTGGGCACTGGCATGACGCCGGTGCTCATTTTGGCCTACGTATTTATGCTGGATCTGACCTCCGGCATTATTATAACGGTGACGATGCCGATTTTGATCGTCTTTTTGATCCTGGTCGGACTCGCGGCACGTAAGCAAACGGAAAAACAACTAAAATCATACCGGCTCTTATCAAACCACTTCGTTGATTCCTTGCGGGGACTGGAGACGCTGAAATATCTCGGACGGAGCAAGTCGCACCGTACTTCTATCGACAAGGTCAGCGATTCTTACCGGTCCGCCACCATGCGGACGCTGCGCGTCGCTTTTCTATCCTCGTTTTCGCTTGATTTCTTCACGATGCTGTCTGTAGCCTCCGTAGCTGTCGGGCTTGGGGTAAGGCTCGTAAATGGCGACATTATGCTGCTGCCTGCTTTGACCGTGCTGATTTTGGCGCCGGAATACTTCCTTCCGGTCCGTATGGTAGGGGCCGATTTCCATGCCACACTCGACGGAAAGCAAGCGGGCGAAGCGATGAATGAGATTATCTCCGCAGCGGAGGAGGAAGCAGCCAAAGCGGCTCCCGTACCGGAAGGGGCTAATTTGTCGTGGACGCCGGATAGTGAGCTTGTATTAAGCGGTATCGGCGTCACCCACGAGCAGGAAGCGGGGCCATCGCTAGCGAACGTAAGTCTGAAATTTCATGGCATGGGCAAAATCGGCATCATTGGCGAAAGTGGGGCGGGCAAGTCCACATTGATCGATCTGATTGGGGGATTCCTGCGTCCGACAGCCGGAGCCTTTGAGATAAACGGAACGAAGCTTGGCGATTTGGCAGCGCCCGGCTGGCGGGAACAAATTACATACATACCGCAAAATCCGTATATTTTTAGTAGTACACTGGCGGACAACATCCGCTTCAATGCTCCGAACGCCACACGGGAGGAAGTAGAAAGAGCTGCAGTGGCCGCAGGGCTTGAAGGCTTGGTGCGGCAGCTGCCCGGCGGGCTGGATGAGCTGATTGGGGGCGGAGGTCGGTCTTTAAGCGGCGGTCAGGAGCAGCGCGTGGCGCTGGCCCGTGCTCTGCTCAGCAAACGTCCGATTATTTTGCTGGATGAGCCGACTGCTCATCTCGACATCGAAACGGAATACGAGCTAAAGGATACAATGCTGCCATTGTTCACAGGCAAGCTGGTGCTGCTGGCTACCCACCGGCTACACTGGATGCGGCAGATGGATTACATCATCGTCATGGAACAGGGCCGGGTGGCCGAGACGGGAACCCATGACGAGCTGATGGCGAAACAGGGGGCCTACTACAAAATGGTGCTGGCCCAGCGGGAGGAGATTGCATGAATCAGGAGCCTTGGATTCGCCCCTATTTTCGGATGTACAGCGGCAGGTTTGCGCTGTATCTGATCCTCGGTGTGCTGACGCTGCTTTCCGCCGGGATGCTGATGTTTACGTCAGGGTACCTTATTTCCAAATCGGCGCTCCGGCCCTATAACATACTTCTCGTATATGTGCCGATCGTTGGCGTTCGCACATTCGGGATCAGCCGGGCAGTCATTCACTATGTAGAGCGGCTGGTTGGTCATGATACGGTGCTGCGGATTCTAGCGAAAATGCGGGTTCGCCTGTACAGCATTTTAGAGCCGCAGGCGCTGTTTATCCGTTCCCGTTATCGCACGGGGGATATCCTTGGAGCGCTGGCCGACGATATCGAGCAGCTGCAGAACGTGTACATCCGCACGGTATTTCCAAGTGTCGTTGCTTTGATTCTCTATGCGGCAGCGGTGATCGCCATGGGATTCTTCGATCCGATGTTTGCGTTGCTGCTTGCTTTATACATCTTTATATTGGTTGCTGTGCTTCCATATATATCGCTACGTTTGACCCGGAAAATGAACGAGGAAGTCAAAAAGGAACGGAACGGTTTGTACCAAACGTTAACGGACGCCATTATGGGTATCGGCGATTGGATGATCAGCGGCAGATCATCGGAATTCCTGGATGCCTATGAGCAGGATGAAGAAGCGGTGGCCCGCAAGGACCGCAAGCTCCGGGCTTGGGCCAGATGGCGCAGCATGATCGGGCATTTCGTCGTAGGGATCGTTGTCGTATCGATGGTCTTTTGGGCCGGCGGAGAGGCCGAAGCGGGTCACATCGACGTGACGCTGATCGCCGCCTTCGTGCTGATTGTGTTCCCGCTCTCGGACGCGTTCCTGCCGGTATCCGAAGCGGTAGAGCGGATCCCGCAGTACCGCGTCTCGCTGGAGCGGCTCGCGCGGATCTCCGGCCCGGCGGTGGCCGGGGCCGGGAGCAGGGGCAGCGGCGGCACGGCCGCTGCCGCCATTGAGGCGGCGGGCGATG
>NZ_JBHTLM010000033.1:0-41618 GCF_042678945.1 Paenibacillus puldeungensis
AATCAACTTGCCATCTCCGTTTCCTACATACGCATTTCCGCATTCTGGACATGTTCCATATTGGCTGATAAAGGCCATTGCTCTACCTGCGTTCATTTTGCTTCTTCCTCCTTATCTAAGGGGTAAATGATAGACAAAACATTCTTCATGTAATCCAGCATTATTCCAGCAGCTATTTCCTTGGAGTCCCATTGTGGGTATTCCTTGATACAATGTTCTAACGCTTCACGTAGTTTCTTTTCCCGGGCTTCTGCTGCTGCGTATTGTTGGAGCCAGTAGAGAAGGGCTTCAAATGCGTTGAATATCGTTCCTGCATGACTTGCACCAACATTCTCAGCAATTATTTGTGTATCCTTTACAATGTTTCCTTCACCATCAAACGTAAGTTCAAATTCCCAAGTGGCAGCTTCTGCAACCAGTTCCATATCCTTGTGCCAGTCTCTAACCTGTTTAGTCATTCCCTTATCCCTCGCCCTCTGAGTATTCGCCTAATAGATTGGTTTCAAAGTTCATAAAGCTTCGATCTTCGGACTTTTTAATCGTTTTATCTTCGTAATCCACTGCAAAATGCGTACCGATCAAAGTAATTTGTTTGGCATACGCAAAAATATTTATTTCATCTACCAGAACTATGTCACCGTCAGATTCTCGTTGATAAAAGAACCGTTGTTCTGGCTCCAGTTTAATTATGATTTCTTCGAATGATGGTTTAGCCTGTTTAGTCATGGGAGATTACCTCCAATCGCCCTACAATTTCCCAGTCATAAGGCATAAGTCTAGCCACGTATACCTTGTTATAGTCAGGATGCTTATCCAATAACCTTTGCACCACTTCACCTACTTCATCTTCGTCGTCTGTGCCGGTTGTTGTTTGATCAATGATTTTTATTTGCTGCTTTATGGTTGATAAGGGAACGGGATCTAATGAAAACTTTCCTGACTCAATCTCTTTTTTCAGCCATTCGAGCGTAGTTGCTGAACCTTCATGAAATTCCCAGTAAACATGCCCTACGCCAACTCGTTCAGCCGCCTTATTCTGTCTTTTAATCTCTTCGTCAATGACATCGCATAGTTTATTGGCATCTGTTAAGGTTGGTAAGGGGATGGGATCAGGGTTGAACGAGCCGTCATTAATCTTACTTTCCAATTTGTCCAAGATGGACTGTCTCCCGTCTGCGTAACCGTAACAATCGCCCGGGAATTTCTTTTCAAACTCTATATCTATCCAGCTCTGTACTTTATCTGCATCTATTAACTTTGTTTGTTTATCCATACTCTTATCCCTCCACAATCACTTTTTCAGAGCCAGCGTTCTCTAAACACTCTTTTCCGCAATATACATGCTCATTGACTACAAGTGGACTATCTTCTAGTGTGAGAGCTTTACAGCATCGTCCAAATGCCTTCCGACCGTAGCATTCAAACCACCATCCATCATTTAGAAGTACCTGTTTTGGAACATAACCTTGTTCTGCGTATTTGTCGTATTCTGGCTTTCTTGTTGCTTGAACGTTAATATATTCACCGTCCCACTGATAGGCTTCGCTTTGTAAAATTGCTTGGGAGCGTTTCTCAGCGAATACTAATTCTTGATATTCGCCATCTTTATTTTGGGTAAGATAACATTTCATTGTTTATATCCCTCCAATAGATTGGGGTTATCGTAGATGTTGCCTATGACTTCATAACTTTTAACCGACTCATCACTTTCACTTTTAAGCCAGCTTAAGGCATTCATTTCACAATCTATCCATGGGCATAAATCAAACGCCGGATAGTCTTCATTTGCTCCATATTTAACTGTGCCGATGTAATATGGTTTTTCAGAGTAATTTGTATCGTAGGTGATATTGATGATATCTCCTTCATAGATATCATTGCCGTTCTTGTCTTGTAGTCCTGTGTATTGACCTACTGTTTCAGGGTCTATCTCATTTACAAATGGAGCCTCTGTATTTACAAAATTCCCCTCGTTGTCGATGCAAGCCCCAAAGCGATTGTCAACGATGAATTTTCTTCCTTGTCCTTGTTCTCCTAAAAGTTGAATCAAATCTCCGTGCGTCCATTTCCCGTTGTCTAATCGCTTACCGCGAAATTTATAATTTCTCATTGCTATATCCCTCCCATATTTAACTTGCTGGTAACTTGTAAGTTGTATTTAGGCCCCCGGTATGGAGGCCGTATGACGCTACATTTTCGAACTGCGACATTACTAGCCATGCATGTAAGACACCCGACCTAATGCATACCCAGCAACATAAGCGCGATAGGCGTTGTTTGTTTCGCCGTTTTGGTATACTTGCCCGCTGGCCCAAAGCTCTCTCGGTTCGCGGTCTAGTCGCATGTGGTAAAATTCTCTTTCGAACATATTCAAAATATCGTAATGTTCCTTTGTACCGACTTTCACGACATTCCCTCCTTGTTGCGCTCTTTGTGTCTAATGCTCATTACTGTTTAGCTGTATAGGGGTTACTCTCTAATGTGCTTTTCTCAAAATCCTCGCAATCAGCTACATCTTCTGGTGCTGTGTCAAATAAATCTTGCTGCCTTTTCATACAAGCCGCTTCACCATATGGCGCATCAACTGACCGTAGCATCCACCAATAATGTTTACAGTCATGACATTTCATTCCCCATCACCCCTCTTTAAAATGTCTTTAATCCCTTTATACATTTGGTTTGCGTCTTGATTTTCTTCAAAGCTGGTTACGATCTGTTTTAACTCTGCTGATAGGCTCTCTAATACTTTTATGGGGTCTGGTAACTTTTGTGGATTAGTTAGTTTAAACATAATATTCCTTTCCGGCCTCCGCTTCGCTGAGTGGATTCGGACGATACGGATGCCTTCGGCCTTATTACGCTATTTTTTCGAAATGTGCATTAGTCTACGGGTTCATACATGTTCCGAATTTCGATGCATTTTCCATGAGCCTGTTCAAGCAAAACTCTGATTTCAAATTGTGATAAGGTATCAACTCGCATACTCGCCGCACCAACTAACGATTGAATTTCTCCAACCTTTTTCAAAATCTCTTTCGTTTTACCCCTCGCTTTCAAATTATCCCTTCTTTCATCCTTCGCAGTTTGTTTCTTTTGCGGCGTATGCCGCCACCGATTCCGACCGAATCCGCCCGAGCCGTATCAGGGTTTATTCATCCTTTCAGGTGGGATAGGGCAGTACTGGCCTTTTCGCCAGAATCGTCGTCTGCTAGAGTAAAGAAAATTCCACCTTCATAGCACCCAGAATTCCAATTGATTTCATCCGCGTACCATTCCAATGCTTCTTTCATGACCTTGTTTTCTTCTTGTAGCCGTTCTACTTCGGATAGGAGATAGGCTATATCATCAGGAGCGTTGGCAATAAATTGTCCATTTTCTTCAAAGACATCAGCCACCATCTTGTATTTGATACCATCAATTTCGGCAGTAGTGTAAATTTCACGAGTTAATTCGCGGTATACCCACGGCCCCGGCATAGCTTCCGCTAATCTCCGCTTTATCTCTTGTATCCGGTCATTGTTAGTCATGGGGATTTACCTCCTCATCCTCTTCGTCATTTTTAATAATCACCGAGTCTTCTACTAACCATGTGGTAATTGAATAAGACTTATCTTCAATCTTCCAGAGGTCTTCGATATCAGTAATTTCATCGATTCCAAGTTCGTCAAGTTCGTAATTTAACTCATATTCACGTTCTAATTGGACTCTTACTTTCATTGTTTAGCCTCCTTGTAGATGATGAGGGCATGTACTCTTTCTTCATTGCCTGGATCGGACACGGCGCTAAATTTAATATCTATAATCTCTACATCAAGAAAGCTGTTTTTCCACGAATCAATGTGGTCTTGAAACCTAATATAATCAGCACTGATATGGGTTACTTTTATCTCACTGGCTTTACCTAGCATTGGTTAGTCCTCCTTAAACTTGTCTAGTAACGTCCCACTGAAACAAGCTCCCTTTTCTGGGCCGCCCCGTTTAATCGTCCAGCCGCTGCTACAAGATTGATCGCCATTTCCTCCGCAACTGCATTCTGAACAAGCGACAAACATCATCCCTCTTGAATCTGGTTTGCTATACTTTGCCTTCATCCTTTACCTCTCCCTTATACTAAGTTTATCTATCCGTATACTCGGTTAATGTGTTGTGACGGTCTGTGTGGCTGTGTGGTGGGCTTATAAGTTTTACCTCTGCAATTAGTCTAGTTGTCTTTTAAAACATCTGTATGGGCTTCGTATTCGGTCACAGATGCAATTCCTAGCTTCGTTAATGCTAGAGTGCGCGGTTTATCTGCTTCACGCTTTAGATACCCTTTCTTTTCAAGCCGCTTAAGGTGTCCATGTGTTACTCCAGAGGATGCAAGCCCGGCTCCGTCTCCGATCTCTCTTATCGTTGGTGGATAACCGTGCATTTTTGAGTAAGAGTAGATAAAGTTAATAATGGCTTGTTGACGTGGTGTCATGTTATTCCACCTTTTCAAATTCGATTTCAATGCGCGGGTTTTGCTTATCAAATTCAAAGTCTATCACTTGCGGCAGCGCCAGCTTATCGTCCTCATAAATCAGCGCATCTTCTAAGGCATCCAGCAGCACTTTTAAACCGTTGTGAGTGTCGCGCCTCCGTTTGTCCGGGAAGTAAAACCAAAGCCGTACAATGACCTTCCTATCAGCCGTAGACCATTTATTTTTTACTCGCCAGTTGTTTGCTATTGCTATCATTTCATCTCTCCATTGTTGGGCATCCTTGGTCAGCACTCTTACATTTTTGTGCCCTCTTCTGGCGGTAATGTACATATGGTTCACGCTCGGAGCTAATCCCGGTAAGATTAAACGGTCCATAGCACCTTAACCCCTTTGTATGCATTTCGCCGGTTGATCGTAAATTTATCGTTTTTCAACCGTAGCGCCGTGATTTCTCCGTTTTTAACTTCTGCTACGATCACTTTCTTTTCGTCGCCCGGTTCAACCTTTTTCCAAATGGTGTGTTTTCTAATGGACTCGAAAAGTACTCTGTCCTCGTATGCTTCTTCCGCTTCTTGCTGCAAATAATATCGGTGGCACTCACATACCGGAGCTTTCGCAAATGTATGCGTTGCTTTGAGCTTGCATCCTGGCACTTTACATTGCATCTCGTTTACCCTCTCTTTCGTCTACAATCTCATTTATCAACTCGATCAACTTTTTACACACAAACTCACGTCTTACTGCAACAGATACGCCAACAGCAGATGCTTCATAGTCAATTCTTGCTAGTATGTTATCTGCGTCCGCTAGTTTCTCCTTGAGCAAATATTCGAATGAATCCCATGTTTCTCTCATTTCCCGTTTCTGACGCTTTGCTTCGTGCTGTTGTCGCTTCTCTTTCTTGTCCAAAGGCTTCACGTCCTAACTGCACGAATTTTTCAAAGTCCTTGTCGAATAGATCGTAATCATCAATTGGTTCCATTTGCTTCACCCATACCTCTGATTCGCCAGTTCATTTCCTCACGGCTTCCATTTATAACTGCTTTATATGCCCTTGTAACTTCTGCAATCCTGCTGCCCATTGCTTCGTCAATATCAAGCAAGTCTGATATGCTTCGTTCTGTGCTGACCATGATTGGCAAGTTGTTTAGATATCGATAATTCAAAACTGCCCATGCCGTTTCAAATTGGTAATCTGTGGGCTTGCCACGACCCTTGAACAAATCATCCAGAAAAAGAACCTCACATTTTTGCATTCTTTGGATGATTTCTTGCTTCTCTTCAAAGCCCGCACTTGTCAGTTCCTTCATTCCTTCTACCCAAGGAAAGTAGAAAACTTCTATCCCGTTATCCAGCAGGTTATTTGATACTGCTGCAAGTAAGTGCGTCTTACCGCACCCGGGGTTTCCCATCAACGCTATACCATTTTGCTTATCCTTCCGTATTTTTGGAAAAGCAAGTACGTAGGATTGAGCTACTTTCTTGGCCTCTTTGATTTGTTCTGGCCTATCTGACACATCGAACGATTTAAATGTTTTGCTTTTAAATTCGTCCGTGATTTGAGCAGCTTTGATCTTACGTTGTATATCCTTCATTTTTCGAGCGTTGCAGTGATTACACTCTCTAAGCGTCCAAGTATCAATCCATATATCACCTGTATCTTTGCAGTACTCGCACTTATATGAGCCTTGCAAGTTCTTCATCGCTGAACTCTCGGATGTTTGACGTTTTGTCGAGGCTCGTAATCTTTCGATCCGATCCACCATATCCTGGTTTAAAATCCCTTTCGTGCTTTGGAACCCCGAAATTTCTCCCACCTTTATCACCGTCCTTAATCGGGAATATCCCCTGCCAGCCATTGAGTATTGATTGGTTTAAAATGTCTATCTTTGTTTCGTCGTCACTTGCTAGGTCATTCAGTTTGTTGAGCAATAATTTTATCGCCGCATCTGTCATTGGCTTTTTACTTTTTTTGCGATATTCATAAAATGAGTTCAAAGATTCGAGTAAAACAGGATTTGAGGTGTAATCCTCAAATGCGGTATTATCTTTTATTTTTTCTTTCTTAACCTTTTTATCTTTATTATCTTTATTATTATTGTTCTCGCTCCGTTCTCGCTCCGTTCTCGGGCTGTTCTCGAAGTGTTCTCGCTCCGTTCTCGCTCCGTTCTCGGTTGTGTTTTTATAGCGGTCAAATCCTTGATATTCCGCATAGTTTACAACCGTGAACAGTGTTCCCAGTTCGGTACTCTCGATTTTCAATCGTTCTTCATTCACAAGTTGATCGATTTTTTTCGAAATTACTGAGATTGAGTATTTTTTAAGAGAACGGTTGTCGAGATATTCCAAATCATTAATCAAATTCCGGTATGACCGGAGGAATTGACCACGCTTTACATGTATGCCTTGTATGGTCACTCCTTCCTCCGCAAATACCGCATTCCCTACGATAAAAAAGAAGATTCGAAATTTGATAATGTCTTGCCATATTGGATTTTCAAAGATTTCCCGGCTCGTCTGAAACGCGCCTTTCATGTCACCACCTACTCACTTTTCGCATAAAGTTTTCGTCTGTATTCCTCAGCCCACTCTCGGCCCTCTGCCGTATAATCCACCCAGTTATGGCAGGTCCCAGTATTAACACTAGGACCGCATAACATGGCAATATCGTTAGCTGTTGTCTCTCCTTCAATCTTCCAACGCCGGATTAAATGAGCAGCCTGTAGTTCACCAACTTTTCCACACCGTTCACAGCGTCCATGTGACCGTTCTAGCGCCGCATTATAAACCTCTGGTGTAATCCGTCCTCGCATCTTGCTAGTAGGCTTACGGCGTCGATATGACGGTTTAGGAGATGGATTAAATCCAAAGTCCATAGGATCACCGCCTATACGTCTGTCTGATATTTAAGAATCGTCTGTAAGGCAGATACTTGTACCTTGATAGCGTCAGTAGCTTCAATACCAGCTTTGAATTGTGTCTCTGCAAGATCACGTTTAAATAGCAACTCAGACACATTCCCTTTTGCTAAATTTTCAATGATCGTAACAGGCACCTTCTCGGCGCGTAGCTTTAAAATCTCCTGTGCAAGCGCTAAACGATAATCACGCTCAGCCTCGGCCTTTGCCTTACCTAAGCTAAACAATGCGTCAGCGGACTTGCTCAGTCGTTGTGAAGCGGCGTGTATCTCTTGAGTAATGTTTATTAGGTCCATATGTCACCTCAAAATGGTAAGTCGCTGTCAGGAATGTCAATCGACTTTCCGTCATCGTGGAATGGATCGCCGCCGCCGTTTGAATTAGTCCGGTTTGATTCTAAAAAACGCACATTATCAGCAATAACCTCAGTTACGTAAATACGCTTTCCTTCGTTGTTTTCGTAGTTTCGCACATTAATCCGACCTTCTACGGCAGTCAATCGGCCCTTGCTTAAATAGTTAGCACAGGTTTCTGCAAGCTGCCGCCAAGTTACAACTGGAATGAAATCTGCTTCGCGTTCTCCGCCTTGAGAGGTAAACGGTCTATCTACAGCTAATGTAAACTTTGTTACAGCTACCCCACTTGGTGTGTATTGCAATTCAGGATCGCGTGTAAGTCGTCCAATTAGGATTACTCTATTAAGCATGTTGCGGCTCCTTCCCGGCATTCTCCAGCCGTGTACATAGTTCGTCGTATTCTTGCTTAGTTAAGTCCTCAGCAAGCGTTTTGTTATAGTCTTTCATGAGTGCTTTTTTAACATCGGCAACGCTGATGCCGTGGCTGCTGGCGATAGCAAATAGCCGTTTCACCTGCTGTTCTGATAGTTTCTTAGGTTTAGTTTCGTTCTTAAACTCCACTTGGTTGCCAGATACACCGTTTGCATCATCGTCCTTTTCTGTAGAGATTCCAGATATAGCGGACAGCGAGTATCGTTTCATATAGGTGATTTGGCCGCCCAAGTCTTGCATGTTATTACTCGCCGCTACGCTGAGCGGTTCGGATTTAACCCATTCGCCAGACTCATGTAAAAGCATCGTTTCGACCGAAATCATCAAATGGCCGTCTTGAAAGAATGTTTTTGGAGTTTGCAACACGGCTATTTTGTTTTCCTTGTATACTGCCTTGAGAACATCAAATATTCCCTCTAGATCGGTATATGAAAACTCATATGTGCCGCCTGCCTTGGTCTTAACAGTTACATTGGCGTTGTGCTTTGGGGTTTCGATTGCACCCCAAGCAACTACCAAAGCCTTTGAAATGGCTTGATTTGTTTCAGAAAAGATCATAGTCTATCACCGCACTCTCAATGATTTCTCTTGCACTACCAGCACACCAGGGATTTCTTTTCCTGATTTCCAAGCCTCAATAATGTCCTTTTTTTGCAACTGCGGAACCGGCTCAGGAGTAACAAAATACTTTTGAGGTATGTCAAATTCGTCTACTACTACCACTTTTGGCGGATTAGATTGGAGAGAAATAGTGAAAAGTTGCCCCTTCACTTTCTCCAGCTCCATCCGTTTCATGATGATTTCGATGTTCTCTTTGAGATATTTGGCGTTGTTTTCAATGGCTGTACGGCGTGATTTAAGACGATCTTCTTCGTCTTTGATCGCTTTGGCCTCTGATTCCAAAGAGCGCACGACCTTAATTGTGTTCTCGATCTTCTCGTCGATCTTGCCTTCCATGCCTTCCAGCATGGCTTGTAATTGCTCATTTGTCGGGTCCTCACTAGCCATATCAAGCAGCATTTGATATTGTTCAGACAATTCGTATAAGCGCATGGTCTTTACAACCTCCCTAAAAATGTGTTATTGTGTCCGTGATAAATTTAATTTTGTTCTTGATGATCGCTGTTGGCGCAGCGGTCATTTTTCATTTCTAGCAAAATTTTGTGGGTTTCCAAGTCGTCGATCACTGATTGAAAGTCTTGTTTGAAAAACCACCCGACTTGTTCCATAGCTGTTCCTACCGAAACATTAGTTGTCTCGTTTTGCAGCCGTTTTAATTTTCTGAGAGCTGATTCGAGATAGTTGCTCAAGTTCATTCAACCTCCTAACTAATGCACCTTGTTTACAATCAATCGCATCCTGCATGCACATTTCACAATGCGGCTGGTGATCTTCGTATAATTCGTATTTCGCCTCCCTGCCACACCCGCACTTCACCATTTGGCTTCACCTTCTTCCATCTGTTCTTTGCGAGGACATATCCAAGACGTTGCATTTCAGCAATACTCAGGTCAACAAATCCGTATTTTTGCTTTTGCTCGTCTGTCATTTCATGCGCCCACATGGATCCGCACCCATTTCATTTTTGTTTTCCATGCGGCGTATTTCAGCACTGACATTTTCTCCCCGGATGTAAGTACATTCCAATCACTTGCAAAGATGTTCATGTTCATTCTCCTTTCATGGCACTTTTAATTTTTGTTACATGCTCGTTTGCATGTGATCGATCATCAAACACCGGGCCAACTTTGACATACCCTTTGTTGCAAAATTCATCCAAACTTGCTTGGCCTACCACATTTATGTGATTACCATCAGTCATGAGCTGCCATTTCATGGTCATGCTCCTTTCGGAATGTAATAAATGTGTACCGGACCGGATAACTCTTTGATCTGCTTTGGCGTCATGTAGTCGGTACTAAAGTTAACTCCCGGCGCTTCCCGTTGCAGATTGTTGAAACGTTGTACAAACTTACCTTTGTGAGTAGCTTCGAATCCCATGTTTAGTACCTCCTTCACTATTTTTTCGAAATGTGCATTACTCACATAACCCATACTGACTCGAACACATCGGAACATCTTCCATTTCAATGGCTTTAAGTAGATCGTATTGCTTGCCGCCGAATGTTGTTTTTGACCACTCTACCTTTTCGTATATACTTGCTCCGTTTTCATCTGCGAAGAATGAAGCTCCGTTTCGCTTTGATGCTTGTTTGACTGTTTCTTCCCATGCGGCGATCCGCTCGACTTCCTCTGGGAATCTTCTTGCTATTTCAAAAAGCTCCAACTTTCCGCAATTTATGCATGGCATACATCCGACACGGCCCATACCAAGTTTGTACAACGGGTTTGGCTCAATCCCGTATCTACTGTGCATTGCAAACACTTCATTCGCTGTCCATTTAAGTAACGGACGGTAAATCTCGTATCCCTCAGGTGTGTCTTCACGTTCTGATAGTTTTGACCGCGCTATACTTTCCTCCGCTCGCACTCCTTGCCAGCTAATAACCTTGTGACCTTGCTCCAAAAGCAGCAAGTATACTTGGTCAAAAAATGGTCTTACTTTTAACTCTACAGTGCAAAATCTAGCTTTCGTTGAAGGGAATCGTCCCTTCCAGATACATAGATCAAGAAACGGGTTTCCAGTGGGATGAAGCACATTTAACGCCTGCTCGATAATCCATTCTTCAACACCTTCGTTTCTCCACTTGGTTTGTACAACTTCCCTTTTATGCTCAATTTGTTTAGTAAAATCAGCTTTAATCCGATGGATCGGCCCAAGTTGTTTTTCAAGATATTCGAGATATTCATAGGTTTTTTGATGCTCGTTTCCTGTGTCAGCAAATACCGGAACTACCTCTACACCTTTTCCCAGTGCATAAAGCCATAGTGCTGTGCTATCCTTACCGCCAGACAATGAAACTATATTTTTAGTACTCATATTTCTCCTCCCTTGCTGCACTCTTTGTGTCTACACTGCAGCAGCCGATGTGAGCAGCAATCTAAATGTTTCTCGGCCCTTTGGCGTAACCAATGTTTGATTATCAGCTTTGCCGTTGCGTTCCCACTCTTTAAGCTCGAACAGTCCCGGCACATACTGTGCATATGGTTTCAGTTTGCCTTTAGCATCACGGTACAAATATGTGTTTTCCAGCAGCCAGCCGATAAACTCGCGCTCCTTGATTTGAAGTTCCTTCGCCGTATCCCGAAGATTCGTTAGCAGGTTACGCTCTACCAATGCGTCAAAGTAATCTGCTTTAGGTTGCATGACTCGGATCCGTTCATTGGCCCGGCGTACATTTTCGAGCGTGGCCCGGAACATCAGCTTTGTGCCTTCGTCAGCATGAGGTAGATAAGTTTCAACGAACATATCGTCATTTGCTACATAGCCGCCTGTTTTACGGATCGTTGGGAGGACTTCGCCCGTTACCCAACGTTTGTAACCTTTGGCCTTTTCACGGATCGCTGGGTTATTGCCTTGCTTTGCGGCTCCAAAGATTAGGCTATAAAGGCCGGACTCATTGATAAACTTTTTGTTTTGGGTTCTACCGATCGAATCGGTGACTGGATGGACCGTCGAGTCATCGTCATCAACGTGATTTGTAATTGCCTTATGTGGATCCGCAAACGATAAAGCTGTTGCCGCCTCCGTAGCTCCAAACCATTCAACACCATCAACGATGATAACCGGCAATTCTCCGAACAGATCGTTTTTAAATACTTGTAATTGATTCATTTACTTGCTCCTTTCTAATAGGACTTTCTTTCTTAATGTCGAATATTGGTAATGTAAAAAATAACTTTTACAGGAAGGAGAAATCTCTTGGAATATTCAAACGGTTTTATAGAGTCATTCCGCTTGATTGCATCAACAACAGCGGAATTCCAAAAATTTATACAGCAATCTGTTTTTCCTTTGACTAATTTTTCTGCAGAGTATCAAGCGCAAATGCAGGAAATAGCTAAATCAATTAGTGCATATTCCAAAGCAATTAATGTTCAATGGAGCACTGAGATAACACCAATAATTGAGCAATTAATAAAAGAAAACAGATTGAACACTGAGTTTTCTGTACCTCCAGATATAGCCCAGTCAATTTCAAACTTACCTCAAAAGGTTGAGAAAATTGTTCCCGTTAAGGAAGGTGAATCAAACTTATCGAACAGCATTACAGCAATAGAAAATAAGTTTACTTGGCGAGATGCGCTCACGGTAATCAGTGTCTTACTTGCCTTACTCGCCTTTCTTAATGATCTATCGAGCAAAGAAGACAAATCTAACGTCGATGAAGTGCGCCAAGAAGTTCTAAAAACTACTGATCAAACAGTGAATTATTTCATAACAAACTACTACATCAATTTCCCTGACGATCAGCCAAGTTTTTCAAAAGATCAGCCATTTGATGAAGATCATGATTCAGATCGTTAATGTCGTTTAGTTCTGATTCATACCGCTCAATCAAGCGCTCATATCGCTGGTTGAGCTTTTGTTTTTCTATCGAAGCCCAAAAACTCATGACTGTGCTTGCAAAAAGTAGAATTATAACAGTCCAATAAAGGCGATTTTTCCACCTATTCATCTTCTCTTCTCACCTCCTTATGGGTTAGCAAACCTTATATTCCAAACCAGTTTCCAAATATAGAGCGAGTTCCTTGCATTTATTCGCGAGTTTCGGAAACTTAGTTGGATCAGTGCCAACTACATTTCCGTCACGATCAATAACAGTTTCAGACACAATTCGTAACTTTTTTTCCATGTTCACCGCCTCCTTATGATATTTTCCTTTTTCGTTTTGAACCGCGGTCAAATCCGATAAAAACGGATTCTCGACCGAAAAAAATCATGTCTTCTGGTACCTCATACAAATTGACGAGAAGAATAAACAGACTGCGCGGTATGTTTGTTGAATCCTCTTCATACTTTGCAATGGTCTTAGGGCTTTTCTGCGCCCGTTTTGCGACTTCGTCAATTGTCATGCCCTTGTTCACTCTAGCTGCTCTAAGCGTTATTTGGTACATCCAATCGGCTCCTTTCTGCTGTTGTGATTCCATGGTAATCCGTTAATATCGAATTGTCAATACGTTTTTAACGTAAAAAAATACTTGAAATTGGCATCCAATTAGTTTATAACGGATATATAATGATTTTAATTAGGAGGAAACGTCCGGTGGCAAGAAAGAAATATACTGAAGTGGAAAGAGAATTAATGAAAGGTATAGCCATTAATTTAAGAGCGCTATTGAAAAGAAAAGGTCTTAGCCAAAAAGATCTTGCAGAAGGTACAGACCTATCTACTAGCGTTATTTCTGACTATCTAAATGAAAAAACACTTGCTACTCCTGGAAGCGTTCAAAAAATGGCCGATTTCTTAAAAGTTAATAAAGGGGAAATTGACCCTACGTTCCAGAGCAAAGCATGTGAGGCTGATACCAAGTTAATTCCCCTCGTAGGTACTATTTGCGCCGGTGACGGATTATTAGCAGTAGAAAATATTGAAGATTATGTATACTATCCATTTCCAAATAAAAAACAACCTGATTTTGCCTTAAGAGTTAAAGGCGATAGCATGAAAAACGTTGGAATTGATAATGGTGATGTGGTTTTTATAAAGAAAGCAAGTTGGGCAGATTATAATGGCCAAATTGTAGCTGCAATCATTAATGATTCGTGCGAAGGAATGCTTAAGCGAATTAAATGGACAGAAGGATCACCAGCCATGCAGCTAGTTCCTGAAAATGAAAATTACAGTCCAATTAATGTTAGACCAAATGAGTTCACTATTTGTGGTATTTATATGGGGCATTTTAAGCAAGATATTTAATTATTAAGGAGTTGTTAAAACATGCAGGTTTTTGGGTATCCAAGAGTCAGTACTGACGAACAGGCCGATAAAGGAAACTCACTAAATGAACAAATGGAAAGAATGACTGCTTATTGTAAAGCTATGGGGTGGGACGATCCTATTTTTTTTATAGAAGATGGGTTCAGCGCTAAAAACCTAAATAGGCCAGAAATGACAAAAATGCTTGAACGCATAAAAAATGATCCATACGGTGGCATTGTATTAACTACAAAACTTGATAGGCTATCAAGAAAGCTATTTGATATCCTCTCGCTAAATGTTTTTTTTAATAAACATGGATTTAACTATGTTTCTGCAACAGAGGGTTTTGATACATCAACGCCAGCCGGAAGATTAGTCTTGCAAATGCTAGGAATGGTTGCTGAGTTTGAAAGAGAACGCATTTCAGAACGAGTTCGTGACAATATGACTTCCATAGCTAGAAACACAACTAAAGTCATTTCACGGCCTTGCTTTGGATACGACATAGTAGATGGAGAAATGGTCATTAATATTGACGAGTCTATTGAGATAATTAAAGCGGCAAATGAACTGTTAGATGGTAAAGCAGCTCGCAGTATTATAAAAAGATGGAATCTTATCGATAAGATAAAGACAAAAGAAGGTAATGAATGGCATGAAAAAACTTTTAGGGAACTGTTACAGCGGGAAACTCTTATAGGTGATTTTGTATACAACAAAACATACAAAAACGGGACAAAGATCATAACACGTCCTGAGAATGAATGGATATATGTTGAAAATCACCATCCAGCTATTATTGATAAGGAAACTTTTGAAAAGCTGCAGAACCTTTTTAAGGGGAGAAAAAGCGTAGGTAGACACTTTAGCGACGATAGATATTTATTATCTGGTCTTGTAGTATGTGGACATTGTAAAAATAAAATGAACGGGAAGATATATAAAAGCTTTTCAAAAAAAATGAATAAAGAAAACATTCGTTATAAGTATCTTTGTGACGGGTACCTTAAAAAAGCTAACTGTTTTTTTCATAACATAGATCGAGACTTGTTAGAAAAAACTATCCAAGATAGAATTATTGAGATTTCACAATCTGCTCCCGGATCTATGCATCTTTTATTTTCAAAACCTAAAACAGATAGCATAGATAAAGCAGGAGTAAAAGCTAAGCTAGCTAAACTTGATAAAAGGATGCAAAAACAAATCGATGCTTATAATGATGATCTGATTACAGCCCATGATCTTAAGCTAGCGTCAGAAAAGGTTGAAAAAGAACGTGCTGAATTGCGTAAGTTGTTAGACGATTCGAGCAAAGCTCACAGAGACAATAGTGTTGCTAAATTGGTTGATAGAGCCAAATCATCTGTGGATGTTATTTTGTCAGGTGATAGAATTAAAATAAAGCAAATTATCCATGAAATTGTGGATAAAATCGAGGTTATTAATGGAGAGGAGTTAAGCATTGTTTGGCGTGCCGATTAAATCTCTCACAGTACATTCGGCAAACCCACAATGCCAGCTTTCAAAGCCATATTTATGACAACTCCTCATTCATGTAATTGCTCATTCTTCTTCAACCATAGTACCTATACGCCGCGGATATTTCAAGGACGTCCCGAAAATACACCCTGTGGGAAATATTTCGGATCTACAATTTTTTCGTCATCTGAATGTCAGTCACTTCGTATCCCATCTTCTGATACAGCCGAAACGCGCGCTCGTTATGACCAAACACATGCAGGGAAATTTGCTTTAATCCCAGCTTGCGGACTTCATCATCAATCGCGGCCATCGTCTCTTTTCCGTACCCCCGCCCCTGATACTCCTCAAAGATGAGAATATCCATGATGAAGGCGAAGCGGCTGCCGTTTCTCTCCATGAGATTGAACCATACATAACCGACCGTTATATTCTCTGTTTGATCCTGGATCGTGAAAATGAAAGCATCCTTCGTCTCAAGACCGTCCGGGAGTGCCTGGTTAAATTCCTCTTCGGATCGTAGCGCCGCCTCGGCTGTGCTCCAGGTACCTGCCTCCACTTTATCCGCAGCATAATCGCTGATCGAACGGCTTCGGAATTGCATGTATTCCTTCTCATTCATTTTGACAAGCTTTATCGTAGCCATGCTTCTTACCTCCCTATCGCGAAAAAAAGATATGCTGCATCTGCTCAAATAACCTATGCAAGTTGAACTAATGATTGTAAGGATAAAGGCCAACGGGTGAAATGTTCTTACGATTTTATATATAGATATCCTAACTCACACGGGCGCCTTGTCGAATGCGATTGGCATAAGCCCATACGGCGGGCAGTCCCAGAATCAGGAAAACGGCAACGTTGGCCAGCCCAGCCGAGATGCTCTGAACCACGGTTGTGTCATTTGGCTCGCCCATGACGAGGGTGTCGAAAAGACCGGAAAAGGTGTGAGACGCAAAGATTCCGATTACACCAAAAATGCTGAGCCGAACTAAATGGCTTTTTTTCATTATCCCATTGTGCGGGTCAAAATCCCTAGACAAATATATGAGCCCCATAAAAGCCGCAGCGATACCCGAGCCCAAGGCCCAGTCCCACCAAACCGTGCCGCTCGTAATCAAATCATTGATGACATGGCCGATGAAACCGACCAGAAAACCAACCACCGGCCCAAACAGTGCCCCGAAAAGGGTCAGCAGCCCTATCGCCGGCCGCAGCTCGGTATCCGGCACAATCGGAATGCCGATCCAACTCGTCGCTCCGTACAGCACTGATCCGACCCCGATCGCCAATAGCGACCTTATGCTCAACTTCCATGCTGATGGTTTCAACCTCAGCCCCCCTAAGAAAATCCTAGCCTGCGGCTAGTGTTCCTCGTCTATCCTTCAGGAGATACAGACCGCCGGCTAGTGTTAGTTTTTCTAAATGTATTTAGTACATCTATCTCTTGGGAAAATGTGTTTTTTTGGATTTTAGCTGTAAAATATGCATCTAAATTGGGCCAATTTGTATTGGTAAGGTTATTTTGTTTCCTTTAGCTGCACTTTTTGCATTTAAATGCTCAATACTGCCAATAAGGTGATGTTTAAATGTACTAAATGCATTTAATAAAGGCTACAGTGGGTTCAACGGTTACAAGGAGTTCAACAAAACAAAACCCATTTTCCACTCGCCTACTCGCGCCGTACGAGCCGCGGCGTGTTTCGCAGCGCCGGAATGCTCCCGGCGCCGATGCCGAACATGGCGGTGCGCAGTTCAAGCTCAACGCGCTCCAGCAGCGCGTCCAGCCGCTCCTCCGAGTGCACCGCCGGCTCCAGCAGCGCCCGGCCGAACCCGGCCAGGTCCGCGCCAAGCGCCAGCGCTTTGGCCGCGTCCACGCCGGTGTTCAGGCCCCCGCTGCCAACCAGGGCGGCGTCCGGTACCGCCGCCCGTACCTCGCGGATACATTCGGCGGTGGGGATGCCCCAATCCGCGAATGCCTCCGCAGCCGCGCGGCGCACCGGGTCCGCGCTGCGGAACTTCTCGACCTGGCTCCAGGAGGTGCCTCCGGCACCGGCCACGTCGATAAAAGCTACGCCCGCCTCGCGGAGCCGCTTCGCCGTGCTGCCGTCAATGCCCCAGCCGACCTCCTTGACGCCGACCGGCATCGGCAGCGCCTGGCATACCTGCTCGATTCGCTCCAGCAGCCCGGCAAAAGCAGTGTTCCCCTCCGGCTGAAACACCTCCTGCAGGCTGTTCAGGTGAAGCACCAGCATGTCCGCTCCGGCGATTTCTACGGCCCGCAGGCAATCGTCTACTGTAAATCCGTAGTTGAGCTGCACTGCGCCCAGGTTGGCGATCACGGGAATCGTCGGCGCTTTCCGCCGCACCGCAAAAGTCGCCGCCAGCTCCCTCCGCTCCACCGCAGCGCGAACGGAGCCAACGCCCATCGCCCAGCCGCGGCGCTCCGCCGCTTCAGCAAGTCGCTCGTTAATAACGCCGGCCAGTTCGCTGCCGCCGGTCATCGAGCTGATCAAAAGCGGTGTGCGAAGAGGTGCGCCTAGAAACGTTGTCTTCAGGCTAATTTGGTCAAAGTTTAGCTCTGGCAGCGCATTGTGGCGGAACATGTATTTTTCAAACCCCGTCCGAATGCCTTCCGCATTAACCTGTTCCTCTAAACATAGGCGAATATGCTCGGTCTTACGTTCAGATGTATTCTCCATCTCGCCTCTCCTTTACGTTCTTTCAGCATAAAAAACTATAGCAGCGGGGACAGCAGCCGCGCGGCCGATTCCATAAACCGAACCGTCATTTTCTTCTTCATAAATACCTCACGGTCAATCCTTTTAGCAGACAACAGGTCGCGCTCAAAATTGTTGACAATCTTCGATATGCTATCGCTATGTACTAGTAATGCGTTCACTTCAAAATTCAGGTGGAAGCTGCGCATATCCATATTCGCGGTACCAACCGTAGCGACCTCCCCATCCACGATCAGCAGCTTGGAATGTAAGAAGCCTTTCTCATATTCGAATATTTTTACCCCAACTTCAAGCAGGCTTGGAAAATAAGAATGTGAAGCAAGAAATGGCAGCCATTTATCGGGCTTGGCCGGAAACAGAATTCGCACGTCAATCCCCGACAGCCCAGCTACCCGCAGCGCGGTAAGGATATCCTCGTCCGGGATAAAATATGGCGTAGCCAGCCAGACCGACTTTTTAGCGGAGGTGATCATCGCGAAGAAAATATTTTTGAGCGTCCGGCTCTCATTATCCGGCCCGCTCGGCACGATCTGAACCGCACCGCTGCAGCCATCCTCCAGCTCCGGCGACAAATATTCCAGCTCCATAATTTTTTCCCCGGTAACGTACTGCCAATCCTGCAGAAAAATAATTTGCAGCGACCGGACCGCCTCTCCCTTGACCAGCATGTGTGTGTCCCGCCAGAAGCCGTACGCCTTAGTTCGGCTCAAATACTCGTCTCCGATATTTAGCCCGCCGATAAAGCCGGTGTTCCCGTCGATGACAACGATCTTCCGGTGGTTCCGGTAATTCACCCGGCTTGATAGCGAGAGAAAACGCACTTCACCGTAGATTCCCACCTTCACGCCAGCATTACGTAGTTCGTTAATGAACGGTTTTGGTAAACCGATACTGCCTACCGCATCAAACATAAACCGCACTTCGACGCCCGCGCGCGCCTTCTCAATCAACGTCTTCTGAATCTCCCGGCCGATATCATCCGCACGGTAAATATAATACTCCATGTGAATATGATGCTTCGCCTTCTTGAGCTCTTTCAGCAATGTGGAAAAGGTTTCTTCCCCATTGGTGAGTACCTGGGTATGGGTCGCCATCGAAAATGGAGTACGAGCTAGGCGCTGTGACATTTGCAGCAGCCGCTGCTGACTCGGGCTGAACTGAGATAGGTCGCGCGGCAATAGCTTGCCGTTATAATCGATTCGTTCGTAGCTTAGCCGGTCCTGCTCCGCCTTTTTGTCAAACTTGCGCCGTTTGAAATAATTTTGTCCAAGTAAAAAATACAGCACTAGTCCTACGACAGGCAGAAGGGCGAGTACGAGAATCCAGGCTACTGTACTGGAGGGATTCCGATTTTCCATAAAAATGGCCAGCCCAATCGTAATTACGGTCAGCGTTTGAAAAATACTGACTAGCGTACCTCCAAATTTACCGAAGACGCCAAATCCAAAATAGTAAAAAGCAAATAAAACGGCAGCGATTATGGTGATTTGAAGTCCTCGTCTCATCGTTGTACTCCTTATTCACTGTAGTGGTGCATGATTCCATTTTACATGAACGTTGTCTTTGTTCCTACTGCATTAGTTAAAAAAAGTCCGATATTTGGTAATTTGAATCTACTTCTTCATCTGTAATATAATCATATTGACCCATAAGTCAGATCGAGAACTGATAAGTCAGAAAGGAGGCATAGGGACTTTTGTCCACCCCATCTCAAGAAAAAAAGAAAATAATACTTAGAACTGCGATGCAGCTATTCGCCGCCAAGGGTGCTTCGGCTACATCGATGCAGGAGCTTGCCGAAGCATGCGGCATGTCTAAGGGAAGTCTGTACCTCCATTTCAAGTCGAAGGAGGAGCTGGAGCTCAGCCTGTTTGACTATTGCTATCAAATGCTGCTGGACCAGCTCATGCAAGCAGACCTTAAAACCGATCTAACCCCTAAGCAGAAGATGTGTCGACAGTTGGAGATTATGCTGGAACTGGTGCTGGAGCTGCGGGAATTTCTATTAATGCAGTTTAGGGATTGGCTAAAAAACGGGATATTTTTTCCGGAACCGGAAGCCGTCAAGGCATACAACATCAAATTGCTGAGCTATGCCAAAGACTTGCTTGAAGCTGTCTACGGGCCGGGAATCAAACCCTATGTCAACGATCTCATCATCATCGCCTACGGTATGATCGGGATGTATATTCGCCTGCTGTTTGATCCTAGCCTGCACATTAAAACGAGTCAGATCGCCGCTCATTTGGTCCATCTGCTCGACATTTCCGCGGACAGCCTGCTGCGAACAAAGCCGGAGCCGCTGCTCCCGGAAAATTTGCTTGAAACCTTTGTCAAGGCCGGACACTGTGAAACTCAACAGGGGCGCCACCCGCTGCTGGCTATTCGTGACCTGAAAGAATCCCTTGACCCACTGATTTCCGATAAGGTGGCCCGTCAGCATGCCTTGGAATCTCTGCAAATACTTGAGGAGGAAATTCTTGAGCTTCGCCCTCGGCGGGCTATTCTACAGGGCATGCTCGCCAATTTGTCAGCCAACCACGAGCTTAAGCCAAAGCTCACCGAGCTGGATCAGCTGCTGCAAGCCTATTTTCAGCGTTTACCATGATTTTGCCATGATTTTGGATAGACAGAGAGGAGAAGAAACCGGTTTATGAAAAGTATTATTCAGTTTTCCCTTCGCAACAAGTTTGCAATCTGGCTCTTGACCATTATCGTCACCGCAGTCGGACTATATAGCGGACTAACCATGAAGCAGGAAACGATCCCGAACATTAATGTTCCTTATTTGAGCGTCACCGCAGTGTATCCGGGAGCGGCACCGGAAGGTGTTGTACAGGATATCACCAAGCCGCTGGAGCAGCGGCTTCGTAATGTTAACGGTGTGAAGACATTAACCTCCACCTCTATGGAGAACGCCGCTTCCCTTTTCATTGAATTCGACTACGGGACAAATTTGGACAATGCCACAGCGGAGGTCCGGGAAGCGTTGAACGATGTTCAGCTCCCTGAGGCAGCAAAGAAACCTCAAATTACAAGATTCAGCCTGAGCTCGATGCCGGTCGTATCTCTCAGCCTTTCCGATCAGAAATCGAGTAATTTAGAGTCTTTAACCCGTACCACTGAAAATGATATTAAACCGGCTCTCGAAGACCTGGATGGTGTCGCTTCGGTGCAAATTGCCGGTCAGTATGTCCGGGAGGTCAGCCTGAAGTTCGATCAGGTGAAGCTCAAAGAGCTGGGACTAAGCGAGGATACAGTTAAAGGAATCGTTCAGGGTTCCGCGCTCCGTGTACCGCTTGGTCTGTTCGATATGGAACAAGCCCAGAAAGCCGTTGTTGTCGATGGAAACGTCACTACCGTCGATGATCTGAAGAACCTGGCCATTCCGGTCGTTCCAAAAACGCCTGTCGCAGGCACGGCAAATGGCGCTCCTGCCGGAGCAGCCGGAAATGCCAATCCTGCCGGTATGGCAGGTGGAGCAGCATCTGCGCCCGGTGCCAAGTCCCCTGCAGCCAGTGGTGCAGGTGCGGCCGGTGCGGGAAGCGTAGGACCGAGCGGCGCTGGTGCTATGGGAACTGCCCCAATTGGCATTCCTACTGTAAAATTGGGCGACATTGCCGAGATCGAAACGATCGGCAAAGCCGAATCCATTTCACGCACCAACGGCAAGGAGTCTATCGGCATCCAAATCGTCAAAGCCAACGACGCCAATACGGTTGATGTTGTAAACCAGGTTAAGGACAAGGTGGACGAATTAAGCAAGCAATATCCTGACATTCGCTTCAACATCATGATGGACCAAGGAAAACCAATCACGGACTCGGTCAATACGATGCTGTCCAAAGCGTTGTTCGGCGCCCTGTTCGCCGTGTTGATCATTTTGATCTTCCTGCGGAATATCCGCTCAACGATCATCTCCATCATTTCGATTCCTTTGTCGCTGCTGATCGCCATATTGGCATTGCGACAAATGGATATTACGCTCAACATGATGACGCTGGGCGCAATGACCGTCGCGATCGGCCGGGTGGTCGACGACTCGATTGTCGTTATCGAGAATATTTACCGCCGCTTGTCGCTCACCGGAGAGAAGCTGAAGGGCGGCAAGCTTGTCGTTGAGGCCACTCGTGAAATGTTTATACCGATTATGGCCTCGACGATTGTCACGATCGCCGTCTTCCTTCCGCTCGCTTTCGTAAGCGGGATGGTCGGGGAACTGTTCAAGCCTTTTGCGCTGACCATCGTCTTCTCCCTGCTGGCTTCGCTGCTGGTCGCCATCACGCTAGTACCGGCGCTTGCGCATACGTTATTCCGCAAAGGGCTTAAGCATACGCATAATCATGACGTGAACCCGAAAGGCATCGCCCGCGCATATCAACGTGCGTTGAACTGGTCTTTATCCCATAAGCTGATTACGTTTGGTATGGCGGTTGTTCTGCTGGTGGGAAGCCTGTTCCTCTATCCACTCGTCGGCGTCAGCTTCATTCCGGAGCAGGAGGACAAATACGTGATGACTACGTATGCCCCGGCTCCAGGCGCGCGGCTCGAGGATGTCGAGCAGGATATGCAAAAAGCCGAGAAGTACATTATGGATCAACCCGGCGTGGAAAAGATGCAGTATTCCATCGGCGGCAGCAGCCCGCTTAGCATGGGGTCCTCCAACTCCGCGTTATTTTACATCGCTTACAATGAAGATACGAAGCATTTTAGCGACGTAAAAGAAAAGCTGCTGAACGGCTTGCGGAAGGAGCTGCCTACCGGTGGATGGAGCGACATGTCCGAGATGATGATGGGCGGCATGGGCGGCAGCTCGCTTACCATCAACGTCTTTGGGGACGATCTAAAGCAGATCAAACCGGTGTCCGACCAAATTTTGAAATTGGTGCAGGAGGATACTAAGAACTTCAAGAAGGGCGAAACAAGCCTATCGAAAGCTTATGATCAATACACCCTGGTAGCAGATCAACAAAAACTGAGTTCCCTTGGGCTCACCGCCGGCCAGCTGGCCATGAAGCTCAGTCCGGTGCGCGAGCGTCCGGTCCTGACTGAGGTGAAGATCGACGGGAAGGATCATAAGGTGTATATCGAAACCGATTCGACTTCTTCCTATGGCAGCATCGCCGACATCGAGAACGAAACGCTGACCTCCCCGCTTGGCATACAGGTTCCGATTAAGGATGTAGCCAAGGTAGAGAAAGGCAGCTCGCCGGATTCCATCATGCGGATCAATGGCAAAATGGTCGTCGAGGTGACCGCCAAAATTACCGCAACGGATGTACAAAAGGCATCCGGCAACCTGCAAGACAAAATCGACAAGATGGATAAACCGGACGGCGTTACTGTGAAATTCGGCGGCGTTACCGAACAGATCAACGATACGTTCGGCCAGCTCGGCATCGCCATGGCAGCCGCAATTGCGATCGTCTACTTCGTACTTGTCATCACATTCGGCGGCGGTTTGGCGCCGTTCGCCATTTTGTTCTCCCTGCCGTTTATCGTCATCGGCGCCATGGTTGCGCTGCTGCTTGGCGGAGAAACATTAAACGTATCGGCGCTCATGGGTGTCCTGATGCTGATCGGGATCGTCGTGACCAACGCCATCGTATTGATCGACCGTGTCATCCACAAGGAACGCGAAGGTCTATCTACACGGGAAGCTTTGCTTGAAGCGGGAGCCACGCGGCTTCGTCCGATTCTCATGACGGCGCTGGCTACGATCGGCGCTCTGCTGCCGCTCGTCTTCGGCTGGGAGCATAGCGCAGGGATCATCTCCCGCGGGCTCGGCATCACCGTTATCGGCGGTCTGATCAGCTCGACGCTGCTTACCTTGGTCATCGTGCCGATCGTCTATGAATTCCTTATGAAATTCCGCCACCGCAAAGCCGGGGGAGCGGAGCTCGAGTAATCAAACATAGGAAAAACCGTTGGAGCCATGTGTGCTCCAGCGGTTTTTTATTTACTCGCAAGAAAAACTACCGCGAATCGTGGTCTGTCTCCCCTTGTCTCCCCTGAAAGTACGTCGATCGACTGTTTCTCCATCGCTGGTGACTGGGTGGTAGCTAAATGTATTTTGTACATTTATTTTTAGCAATTGTGCCTACCCCGCGTAAGTAAATGCAAAAAGTGCAGCTAAATTGAGGCAAATTTACACACCCCTTCGTTTTTAGTCCATTTGGATGCACTTTTCACAATTAAACAGTCAAAAATGGAATAAAGTTCAATATTAGATGTAGAAAATACATCTATTCAGATGCTCCCAGATTCCTTTATGCAAAAAAGGACATGCCGTCATGCGCATAAGTCGCAGCCGCGGCATAGTCCTTTATTTTTTTTGCTATGGATGCTCTCTCTATACCAACCGTTGGCTGGCCCGCCAGCGCCGAAGCTGCTGCAAATCCGAAGGAAGGAACTCCTGTAACAGCTCAGCCAGCCCCTTATACAAGGGACTTGCCGTTGCCTGCAGCAACTCTGCTGCAAACTCGGGAGCCCACTTCAGCAGGTGGTCCTCGAGAAACTTGATTTGCGCGTCAGCCAGCCCCAAGCAGCTGTAACACAGGTTTTCCTTGCTCAGCATCTCTTCGGCCAATACGGCCATAAATTCGAGCTCCAGCGCAATATGATCATCGCGTTCCCCGTTCAATTTATTAAATACGATTCCGTTGTCCGTATACATTTTTCCAACTTCCGAGATGCAGGAAAAGGCGTCAGCCCCTTCAGTTCTGCAACGAAAAATACTTTCACAGGACGCAAGCATCGCATCATGTCCCATAAACAGTCGTTCATATTCCTCGGCTTCCTTATAGCAAACACGGCGAAAGTCTTCTTCCGAAATGCCTTCCAGGTAGCTCTTAAGTCTTTGGCCACCCCGGCTCTCCGGTACCCGGTTGTTCTGTTCGACCTTTTGACGCCATTGAGCGATAAGGGACATGCGGGGCGGACGACTCAGAAAATCCATCAACAACCGGTACACCCATCCACGAAGCTCCAGCCACCGAACCTGTTCTTGCGTATAGACAAGATGTTTTGACATCATAGTCATCTCTTGGTCATCTCCTTATTTCTTTCGTACCTTATTCGCAGTATTTCTCATAACGTCATTTGCTAACCAGCCACCGATTTGGCCATCCCCATGTATGATTAAATTTTTTCATTTGATGAAAAAAAGATGACTTCCTTATATGTGCCGGAAATCATCTCAAGAGCATATACCGACACATGATTAAGGGGGATCACGTATCGCTCAAGTGCATTATAACGCAAAATGTAAGCGCTTTATGTGATCTATATTACAATTTAGTATGGACTGGTTTACGACTAACTGAAGTCATGCCCCTTTTTTTCGTACCAAATTTTTGCCTGCGCATAATCTTCCGGATGGTTCATATTGAAGGCGAGCTGTTCTTCAGAAATGCCTGTGCCCGCAGCGAGCGTTTGGCCATCCACGTACACCACTTGAAGCCCGTTTAGCCAATTCATCATTTTATGATTGCCTTCCCGTAACTCCTGATCCAGGCTGGGCAGCACGCTCCGCCGGTACACCGCGAGAAGCGGGTGGACTCTTCCGGCCACGCTCGCGACAACAGCTTCCGGCTCTCCGCGACGGCAATCCCCAATTTCAGAGACAGGGACAAAGCTCAGCAAAGCTTGAAACAGCCCACGATTAGCAAAAGGCGTATCACAGGCTACTGCAATGTTCCAATCAGCTGTAGAGGCGCTCAGTCCAGCGTGCAGCCCGGCCAGCGGCCCTGCATCCGCATAGACGTCTGTGACGACTTGCTTATCGAACAACGAGCGATAAACCTCCTTCTTGTTTCCTGCGGCGATCACGATACGTGAAGCGACCGGCTCCAGCTCCTGAATCATTTTTTCCAAAATCGTCACACCTCCGAGTCTTAGGAGAGCTTTATCCTCCCCCATTCGGCGTGACTGCCCGCCTGCGATAATAATCGCTGATACCTCCATCTTAACCACCCTGTTTATAAATTTTGGTAAAAAGAAAAAATGTTGGTTTGTATCCCCTTTCACCTGTGTGTTACATTGAAAGCATAGTCAATTCAACATGATAACGATATGGATCCGGACAGAAAGGAATGGCGCGTTTGCGAGATAATCACTTGCATTGGTCCTCTTCGTTGTTGCCTCTGAGGCTGCTTAACTTCTTTATTTACGGAACGATGGTCATTTTCGCGGCTTTTTTTCAATTATATTTGCAGGACATTGGAATGGACAAGCTGGAAATTGGGACTCTTATGTCGATCGGACCTCTGATTTCTTTAGCGGCCAATCCGTTCTGGAGGTATATTAGCGACCGGCGGCAAAATCCACGGGCTGTCCTGCTGGCGATGCTGATTGGCTTGCTTGTGATGGGACATCTGGTGTTTAAGGTAAACACCTTTCATTTGTTGTATCTGACGATGAGCTTGCTGTTCTTTTTTCAAAGCGCTCTGCTTTCGCAAAGCAACAGCCTGATTTTGGGCTATACGGAAGGAACAAAGTTCAAATTTGGAGCCTTTCGCCTATGGGGTTCCCTCGGCTGGACCTTTATCGCCTTGGCGGCAGGTCCCATTATCGATGCAATTGGGCAATACGGAATATCCCTGTTGTTCAGCGTAACGTTAATGCTGGCAATCAGCTTCACTTTATGGCTGCCGTCAATCCGCCAAACGGCAACTACGCTTTCGCTTAAATCCGCAGACATTCTGCGTACGTTTCGCCAGAAATATTTCATTGCCTTTGTTTTATTCGGCATTCTCGTCTCCATACCAAACTCCATCAATGTTATTTTTATGCCTCTGTTTATAACGGATCTCGGGGGCTCGAGATTGCAGGTGGGGGGAGCCGTCTTTCTGTCAACGGCTTTTGAGGTGCTTGCATTTGTTCTGCTAAATCGTTATTTGAAACGAAAAATCACCTATTTAATGGGCTGCATCACCATCGTCAGCCTACTTTTTGCCTTACGCTGGAATTTAATGTCTGAAGCGACGTATCCGGTACAAATCATGTTCATTCAGCTGCTGCACTCGGTAACGTTTGGCGGGTTCTTTTATGTCGGCACCAGATTGACCACCTTGCTGCTTCCAAAGCCTTTGCGCGCTTCCGGACAGGCTATATACGCCTTCGCGCTTAGCGGGTTGTCCGGTGTCATCGCTGGATCCCTCGGAGGCTGGATTTTCCAAAACTTTGGAGCTGTGTTAATGTACCGGATGGGCGTGATTATGACATTATTCGGCGCATTGGGCTATGCGGCCATGTGGTATCGAATCCACCAAAATGGTTACACTCCGGGTCTGACCCGAATCGAACCTTAACCTGCTCATTATAGTAGTGAAAAGCAATGCTCTCTAGCGTTACGCCCTCGATGTAAGAGGTTGCGCCGCTATGGGAGCATTGTTTTCTTTGTTGCCTTCTCAGTGTACAATATGAAATGCATTCCAGAGCAAGCATTTTTGGATTAATTTTTAACCGGGAAGGGGTCGTTTTTCATTGCCGAACATTAAGCAAATTGCTGAAGCTGCAGGCGTTTCCGTCACGACGGTATCCCGCGTGTTGAACCATCATCCCTACGTTAGTGAAAGCAAGCGGAAAGCCGTCGAAGAAGCTATTGCGCTGCTCAATTATTCACGGAATATGAACGCGGTTCATTTAATTAAAGGCTCGACGCAAACCGTAGGCGTCATCCTTCCCCGGATTAATCTTTTCTACTTTGCCCGAATGATGGAAGGGATGGCACAGGAGGCGCTCAAGTATAACTATAAGCTAATGCTTTGCCAGACTGCCTACCGGCCCGAGGAGGAGCGGCGTGTGCTTGAAATGCTCAGGGACAAGCAAATTGACGGGCTGGTCATTTGCTCCCGGTCTTTGCCGCTGGATCAGCTAGAAGCTTATGCAGAGTATGGCCCTATTGTACTCTGCGAGATGGTGAAGGATCGCCCGCTCTCCTCTGTCTATTTCGACCATTATGCCAGCTTTCAAAAAGCGATCATTTACCTATGGGATAAAGGCCACCGCAAAATCGGCTTTACGATCGGCCGACGTAACAGCCCTAGCAGCCGCAGACGGCTTAAAGCCTATACGGACACACTTCGGACTTTAGGCGGTGAGCCGCGGGAGGATTGGATCCTCGGCGGCTGCTCGGACATTGAGGACGGGGCCGCTCTTGTAGACCGCTTGCTGTCGCTTAAGGAACAGCCGGATGCGCTGCTCATTACAGGCGATCAGGTGGCCGCGGGCTTTATCTTTACTGCCCGGAGCCGCGGGCTTCAGGTTCCCGGCGATTATGCGGTCATCGGCTTCGACAACCAGCCGATCTCGGAAATTATCGGCATTACAACTATTGACAATCGGCTCTCCGAGATCGGGTCCCGGGCATTTGAAATCGTTCATGAGCAAATTTCCGGACAATTGAACGGGCCAGTGACCGAGGAGTTCAGCTTTCGGTTCATCGAGCGAAATTCGGTATAATTTTTTCGCCGCAAACAAGAAAAACCTGGCGGAAGATCACATGCCAGGCCCTTCGATGTGCAACTAGTTTCTGTTGTGGTGTGATTTGTGGTGCGATTTCCTCACCACTAAATGTATTTTGTACAACTAATTTTCGGCAAATTGCGGGTTTATTGATTTTAACTGCAAAAACTGCATCTAAAATGGGCCAATTGGGCTTGAAGGGGCGATTTTTCTCCTTTTAACTGCACTTTTTACAACTAAAACTCTAAGGCTCCCATAATGCCAAGATTTAACTGTATAAAATGCAATTACTACAGCGAGGAGTTCAGAGGAAACTTAGAAAAAGTCCTCAAGGTTCAGGCAGCCCGGCCGACGTTCATTTTTCAATTCACAACTCGGGTATTGTTAAAGAGCGCTTACTCCCGTACAAAAAAAGGGCGGTTCCAATCCATGTTGTCATGGTAATGAAACTACCCTTTTTTCATATTGCTGCTCGTTTCTATAACGTTCTCCCTAACAAAGCCCTACCAAGAAGCTTACTGCTTTGGCAGCTGGAATGAGCTCTTAAGCGAAACGATCCGGTTGAACACCGGATGGCCCGGCTGCGAATACTTCGTATCTACGTTGAAATAGCCGTGACGGAAAAATTGGAATTTATCCTGTGGTTTGGCCTCTTTCATATCAGGTTCGACATAGCCGTGAGCGATCGTCAGTGAATCCGGATTAATGAGGTCGAGGAACGTCTTCTCTGTTCCTACCTTTTCATCGCCTGATTCCTCATCCGATTCTTCTTCCAAGGTTTCGTCCATAATCAGCGGCTCGTACAAACGGAACTCGGCAGGTACCGCCCCGCTTGCTTCCACCCAGTGGATCGTGCCCTTAACTTTGCGGCCAGTGAAGCCGGTGCCGCTCTTCGTTTCCGGGTCATAGGTGCAGTGGATTTCCACCACGTTGCCTTCCTCGTCCTTAATGACCTCATTGCATTTGATGAAATACGCATGCTTCAGGCGAACTTCGTTCCCCGGGAACAGCCGGAAGTATTTGCTCGGCGGGTTTTCCATGAAATCTTCCCGTTCGATATAAATCTCGCGTGAGAACGGAATTTGGCGGTTGCCCATTTCCGGATTTTCGCTGTTATTTTCCGCTTCCAGCATTTCCACTTGTCCTTCGGGATAGTTCGTGATCACAACCTTCAGCGGGTCGAGCACGGCCATCGTCCGCGGTGCTTTCAGCTTCAAATCCTCGCGGATGAAATGCTCCAGCATTTTCGGGTCAATTGAGCCGTAGGCTTTGGATATCCCTGTTTCAAAAACGAACGTTTTGATCGCCTCAGGTGTATATCCACGGCGGCGCAGCCCGGAAATCGTCGGCATCCGCGGATCGTCCCAGCCGTCTACATAACCTTCCTCTACGAGCATTTTCAGCTTACGTTTACTTGTCACGGTTTGCGTCAGGTTTAGACGTCCAAACTCGTATTGATGCGATACGTTTGGCATTTCCGTTTCAGCAATCGCCCAATCGTAAAACGGACGTTGGTCCTCAAACTCCATCGAACAGAGCGAGTGCGTCACGCCTTCGATGGCATCCTCGATCGGGTGGGCAAAAGTATACATCGGATAAATGCACCATTTGTCTCCGGTGTTATGGTGTGTAGCATGCACGATCCGGTAAATGACAGGGTCGCGGAAGTTAATGTTCGGCGAAGCCATATCGATCTTGGCGCGCAGCACCTTCTCGCCATTCTTGAATTCACCGGCCCGCATCCGTTCAAACAGGTCCAGGTTCTCTTCCACGGAGCGGCCGCGATATGGGCTGTTTTTTCCCGGCTCGGTCAACGTTCCACGCAGCTCACGGATTTGTTCTGCGCTCAGATCGTCGACATAGGCCTTGCCCTTCTTGATGAGCAGCACGGCGCGATTGTACATTTCCTCGAAATAGTCGGAAGCGTAACGCAGCTCTTCCCATTCAAAACCGAGCCACTTGATATCCTCCTGGATCGAGTTGACGTATTCGACATCTTCCTTGACCGGGTTCGTATCGTCAAACCGCAAATGGGTCCGGCCGCCGAACTCGTCAGCCAGCGAGAAGTTGATCCAAATCGCCTTGGCATGTCCAATATGTAAATAACCGTTCGGCTCCGGCGGAAACCGCGTTACAACGGTCTTTACTTTGCCGTTCTTCAAATCTTCCGAAATAATGTTCTTAATAAAATTGGGAGGGGTGAAATTGTTCTCCACGGGTTATCAACCTTTCCATTCATTGAAATCTGTACCTTTGTTCCCCGACTTTTTTCTTCTTCTTAATATAACGATATCCCCCAAATAGTTCAATGCCTGAAGCATATTCCCACTTGCGCTAGCGTTTTTTTGATATGATAGGGATACTTTAGTACACTTTAAAAAAAAGCGAAAGGACGAAGATCAATATGGCACAAAAACCGGTTAAGCTGTCAAAAGAACAACGGGAAATGAGCATTGCCCAGATTCAGCAATTTTTCGAGGAAGAGCGCGGTGAAACGCTGGGTGAACTTGCGGCAGACGGAGTGCTCGACTTTTTCCTCACAAATATAGGACCGTATGTATACAATCAAGCGCTTGGCGACTGCCGCCAAATTTTAAACCAGCGCATGGTCTCCATGGAGGAGGACATTTATGCGCTGGAGGTCAGACCTAAGCTGTCCCGCTAAAACGTTCCTTTCGGCGATAGCCCGGTACATCTAGACCTTGCGCCACATGAGCACATCATCTACATACTGCCCGTTGAGATAGAACTCGTCGACCAATCGTCCCTGCTCAGTAAAGCCGCAGCTCCGGTAGAACGCCATCGCCCCGGCGTTGCTTGACAGTACACGCAGGGACAGCTTACGAATGCCGCGCTCGGTCGCAACCGCTTTAATCGCATCCATCAGTCTATGCCCAACCCCACACCCTTGATAATCGGGGTGCACCGCGATATTAAGTTCATAGACATGTCCGTTGCTTGGAAGCGGCGTGGGCGGTTTAAAGCCCAAATATCCACAAATCCGGTCGCCCATGCCAGCCACGATCTGGCTTCCCGGCTGGCAGCCCTGTAAGTATTGCTCTCGTGAGTCCCAGATCACTCGTTCGGCAGGAGTATTGCAAACATCCCATACGAGGGCGTCGATCTCCATTAAAGCACCCGCATCACGCATCTCTGACAGGCGGGTCCATATCTCACTATGCATTACAGTCTCTCCTTTCCAGTCCGTTGCTATATTAAAAAGTCAACGCCGCCTCAGCCTTACATCGTGGAAGTAATCCGTGCTGGCCTTTCGCGGTCATCCCGGTTAATGAAGGCGTGGATGAGGAAAGCCCCAAGCGACAATACGGCAATTCCCACCGACAGCCAAGCGACCGGGACAAGCCCGTTCCAGTCGAACAGCATGCCCATCGCATAAGGACCGATTACTCTGCCGGCCGCACCCATCCCCCCGACCAAGCCGAGATAGAAGGGAGCCCCTTTTCCGGTTCGTTCCGAAATATAGGCGGGGATGGCGGGCGATATCAGCATTTCCCCAAAGGTAGCGAATACCATGGCCAAAACCATGCTTGGATAGGTGTGGAAGCTAAGAATCGTTACATAACCGGCCATGTAAAACAAGGCGCTAGACGACATCTGCGCCAGGGTGGACTCGGCAAAGGTCCGTTTCACCCATAAGACAAAAGGTTGTCCTACAAAAATGAGCACCCCGTTGAGCGTCCACAAAACGCTGTAATTCCATTCCGGCATCCCGTTTGAAATCGTGTAAGGAGATACTCCATTGTTCCAGATGCAGTTCGCAAACCAGAGAAAAAACGAACCTATTCCCATAAACAAATAAACCGGGTAACGGCGCAGCAGGCTCCAGGCACTTAGCCCATCTGCGACATTTTTGCGCTTTTCCAGATGCAGCTCGCCCTGATCTTTTTGAACTCTGTTCAAATAAAACCAGAAAAAGAGCGCAAACGCAGCCGAAGTCAGCCCATTCGCGACGAAGCTGAGGTCATAAGAGATTCGGGCCAGAAAACCGCTGAGCGCCGTGCCGATCGCAACGCCGATATTGTTGGCGACGTAGATGATGTTAAACAGTTCTTCCCGCCGCTCAGTAAACCGGAACCCGATAAACGCCTGGATTGCCGGCGCGGCCAGCGCATTGAAAAATCCAATCAGGCCCATAAACAGCATGAACAGACTCCAATTTCCACTCCCATAGGGTAAGAGCACCAAGAACAACGCGTTCAAGCCGAGTCCGCCAACGATAAGCTTTTTTACCCCAAGTCGGTGATACAAGGCCCCGCCAAGCAACTGCCCGGCGATCCCGCCCAGCGACATGACCAGAATGACCAAGCCGGCATCGGTTACCGTTCGTCCAAGTATTTTGAACACAAACATCGTAACCAGAGGCCACATTAAGGAACCGCCGGCAGAGCTGATCAGACTGGCAACCAGAAAGACCCTGACCTCCCGCGGGTAGGACTGCAACCATTTCATTTTGTTCTCTCTCCCCTCTATGAGCATGCGATTTCCGGAGCCGATTCCATCAAGATATGCCCGTATGCAACTATGAAAAAAGAGGGCCACAAGGGCCCTCCTGTCCATCGCTTTAGTTCCGTGAATTAAAGCTCCACTACGCCCAGATTAGAATAGTATCGCCTAAAATATTGCGCCAAGCAAGCACTTCTATTGACGCTTTACATCGACAGTAGTCGAGAAAAATACAGCACCGCCGCCCATGTCGGCCAGCCGATCAGGAGTCAGGGCGTTCGCACGACCCTTCCGTCCCTTGCCATCTTGCTCCCACCACAGACCCTGGCTGATGACAGTACCGGGGAGCATTTTATCGGTCACCGAGGCTTTGACGACATAACTTCCCCGATCGTTCCATACCGTCACCTCATCGCCGTCTGCGATCCCTCGCTTAGCCGCATCCTGCGGATGGATCTGCAGCAATGGGCTCTTTTCCAGCGCTGTCAGCTTCTCCACATTGCTGAAGGATGAGTTTAAGAAGCTGTGGTTCGGCGGCGATATGAACATGAGCGGATAGCTCGCATCTGCCGCAGGACGGCGCTCGCCGTCATAGCCCTCGTGCAGCTTGGTGTAGGTAGGCAGCGGCGGCAAGCCGGCAGCCTCCAGCGCAGTAGAGTACAACTCGATTTTTCCAGAAGCGGTCGGGAGCGTATCCAGATAACGTTTTTGGGGCTCCATATTCAGCTTTACGGCCCGCTCAGCTTTCAGCTTCTCGAGCGTCACGCCATCCAGGTAAGGATTGTCTGCGAACTCCAGCGCCTGCCGAATCATATCCTCCTCCGTATCGTTAAACGCGTCCTCCTCAAAGCCCATAGCTGTAGCCAACAGCTTGAACAGCTCGACGTTGCTTTTGCTTTCGCCCTGGGCCGGAATGACCGGCTCCTGAAGCTGAACATAATGATGCCAATAAGAGCTGTATAAGTCCGTATTTTCAAAAGAGGACGTCGCCGGCAGCACAATGTCGGCGAACTTTGCCGTGTCCGTCATAAACAGGTCGTGCACGACGGTGAACAGATCGTCCCTCCGGAGTCCCTGCTCCACCTTTCCCGTGTCCGGAGCGACTACCGCAGGGTTGGAGCAGTAGACGAACAACGCACGGATCGGCGGGTTCAGCGTCAGCAGGGCTTCGCCCAACTGGTTCATGCTGACCTCGCGAGCCTCCGGGTTCGGCCGTAAGTCCGGCCGTTCCAGCGCCGCTGCGTTCATTTTACCGTAGCCTCCGTTCGTCTTGTAAGCACCGCCGCCGGGGACGAGCCACTGACCTGTCAACGCAGGCAAGCAGCTGATCGTCCGGACTGTCATACCGCCATTGTCATGATGCTGCAGCCCGTTCCCAATGTGGATGTAGGCGGGCGAAGTCTCGCCGTAAAGAACGGCCAGTTTGACGATGTCCTCTGCCGGAATCCCCGTGATGACGGAAACCCGCTCCGGCGAGTATTCCTTCACATGCTCGCGCAGCTGCTCGTGACCGACCGTATACCGCTTCATGAACGGTTCGTTCGTGAGGCCTCGCTCGAACAATACATGCATGATGCCCAGCGCTAGAGCCGCATCCGTACCCGGATAGAGCGGAATGAACCAGTCGGCCCGCTGCCCCGTACGGTTGCGGTGTACATCGATCACGACGAGCTGCGCCCCCTGTTTGCGGGCTTTCTCGATCAAAGCGATCTGATGCATGTTCGTGCTGACGAGATTGCCTCCCCAGATGATGATCAGCTTGGCGTTGATAATCTCTTCGGGGCTCATACCGCCGCCAAAGCCCATCGTATATTTCCAGCCCTTGTTCCCAGCTGCATTACATATCCCCTGCTGCAGCACGGTCGAACCGAGGCGGTTGAAAAAACGCCGATCCATGCCGTCGACGCTGAGAATCCCCATGTTGCCGTAGAAGCTGTACGGCATGATCGATTCCGGCCCAAAATCGCGAATCAGCGACTTATAACGCTGACTGATTTCTTCTATAGCTTCGTCCCAGGAAATACGTTCAAATTTCCCTTCGCCCTTGGCGCCGATGCGTCTTAGCGGATACAGCACCCGTTCCGGATGGTAGACGCGCTCCGCCATGTTCCGGACTTTATTGCAAATGGCACCCTGCGTGATCGGGTGGTCAGGGTTGCCCGTCACTTTCACGATTTTTCCGTTTTCCTTATGAAGCAGCAAGCTGCAGGTATCCGGACAATCCAGCGGGCAAACCGCCGGAAATATACCGTTCTCTTCGTGGATCATCTTCTATCCATCCCTCCTGTCTACGCTATTGTAGAAAAAAGCTTGGAGTGTGTCTATATGTGCTTCAAGCGTAAGATACGCCAAAGGATGGCTAAAAGTTGATAGGCCGAGCAGTTAACTCGCCATAGTGCGCCGAATAAATGTAAAAAATACATCTAAATCAAGCCGATTCACGCCTCCGCCAGAAATAAATGTAAATTGTGCATCTAATGACGAGCATATGACTTTCTCAGCTTGATTTCTGCTGTTTTAAATGCACTTTTTGCATCTATTTTCTCAAACTGGCCTCATTGAGTCGATTTAACTGTACTAAATACATTTACAGTGGACTAAGGTGTCTTGGGCATGCAGCCGGTGGCAGGTAGAAATTAGGCACGGTTGGAACGGTGCAGCATTGGGCTGGTAACAGCAGGCAGCACACGGACAGCATACAGTAAATTGTCATCCACACGAGCCAGCTTCGCAGATAAGTTGTACAAATCAAAAGGCCGCCTCCCAAAAACCGGGATAAGCGGCCTCTTACGTTAATATATCGATTAAGCGGTTTTGCCTGCCTTAGCGGAAGCTTGACCCGCCGGAGCATCCTTTTGCACCTTATCCTTCAAATAGGCGGTCCAATAAGCACCGGCTACGAACAGAGCGCCGCCGGTCAAGTTGCCGAGCCATACCGGGACAAAGTTTTTGAGGTACTCACCCCAGGAATAGTAGCCCTCAAAGATTGCCGCTGGAATCAAGAACATGTTAGCGACAACGTGCTGGAAGCCGATAGCAACGAATGCCATCGTTGGGAACCAAATCCCGAGGATTTTACCGCTCATGTCGTCCGCACCGTAAGACAGCCAAACAGCCAAAGCGACCAGCCAGTTACAGCCGATCCCGGAAACAAACGCTTGAAGGAAGCTGTCATCCAGCTTATGACCGGCCAAGTCCACCAATTTATCCAAAAACGGGCCACTGGAAGTCAAACCTACGACATGCCCGAAGAAATAAGCGACAAACAAAGCGCCAACAAAGTTGCTAAGTGTGATCAACACTAGATTTTTGATGACTTCACCCGTGGAAATCTTCTTGGCCATCCGCGCCAGCGGAACAGCCATCATGTTGCCCGTTAGCAGTTCTCCGCCAGCCAGCAGCACCAGGATGAGCCCGAGCGGGAACACCGAAGCGCCGATAAAGGTTGCAATGCTTCCCCATTCTTTCGGAGCACTGCCGACGACGCGAATATTCAGCAGAAAACCTAAAGCAATAAATGCCCCGCCCATAAAGCCGAGTATAAGAACAGTCAGCAGCGGGTTATGCGCTTTTTTGATCCCGTTCTCGACGGTCACTTCCGCAATCTGCGCTGGTTTATGGTAAGCCATGATCCTGTCTCCTTTTGAGGCATTCCAAAATAGCGGTCCTTTCTAGCTTTCCACACCTGTTAAACGGAAAAAGCCATACATCATACATATGGTGTGTTGAAGGAACGCTCTTTTTGAACGCGCACTTTATTTTATATTACATTTATCGTTCATTAACCGAGTCTATTGTAGCGTGCCTCTTCCTTCGGAATAAGTAACAAAGATCACGATAACGTTTTCATAGAGTGAAAAAATTCACATTCCCAGTTATGTAAAAATAATCAGATGGTGTGATTCGTGATTCGAGCAGACCATAAAATACCCTTAACTAACATCGCTGCTCAAAAATGAACCCGACCGAGCAAGACAAAGGAGTCTTTTTCGGCCGGGTGGTTTTTCTCAAACTTTATACAAGAGTACCTTCCATCTCAGGAACCTTTGGCAGCGCCTGCAGGCCTGCACTGTTCAGGAAGTTCCAAGGCTTGTTATAATGCGGCTGGAAGAAGAAATCGACGAAGGCCAGTTCCTCCATTTTCATACCATTTTGGATGCATACCGACATCGTGTTGATCGATTGGGTAAGGTCCACCTTGGACATGATTTGCGCTCCGAGAATGCGCCGGGTGTTTTTCTCGTAAACGACCTTCAGCATCACCGGCTCATGGGTTGGCATAAATTCCGGACGATAGCTATCCGTGATGAACACCGCCTCTGCATCAAGCCCTGCATCCTTAGCAGCTGTTTCCGTAAGCCCGGTGGCCGCAATGTTGTCCTCGAAAATTTTGATGCCCGAAGTACCTTGTGTCCCCATGTATTTTACAGTCGGAGCAAGCAAATTGCGAGCGATCAAAGTTCCCATGCGCACGGCGTTCGTCGCCAGCGGAATGTAGGAATGCTTTCCTGTCGGATTGTAAATAATAGCGCAGCTGTCTCCAGCCGCATAAACATCCGGTTTGCTGGTGCGCATGTACTCATCGACGATAATCGCGCCGTTGTCCAGCATATCGACCTGACCCTTCAGCAGCTCGGTATTTGGACGGAAGCCGATACACATAATGACGAGGTCCGCTTCATATTGCCCGTGATCGGTAATGACCCGGGTTACTTTTCCGTCCTGACCCTCGAACTTCGTTACCTTCTCGCCGAGCGCAAGCTTGATGCCGTGCTCTTTCATCGAACGCTCGATTTTGTCGGTATATTCAGCATCAAGGTACTTGCTGAGCACACGGCTTTCCGCATCGATCAGCGTTACACTTTTCCCGTTCAATTGGAAAGCTTCAACGAGCTCCACCCCGATGTATCCGGCACCGACCACGACGATATTTTGTGCATTCTGAGCTTTTTCTATAATGGTATTGGAATGATTGTAGTTCTTGGAGAGCAAAATGTTATCCAGATCGATGCCTTCAAACTTCGGAACAATCGGCCAGGAGCCGGTCGTAACGATCAGCTTGTCAAAGGTGTCGCTAAACTGCTCACCGGTTTGCAAATTGCGAGCCTGCAGCGTTTTTCCGTTCGTGTCCACCGAAATAACCTCATGCAGCATTTTTGTTTTAACGCCTAAATCGGCTAGCTGCTGCGGCGAGGAATAGAACAACCCCTCCGGATTCTTCACCATGCCTCCCACATAAAGCGCAATCCCGCACGATAAAAAAGAAATATTGTCATTCCGCTCGTATACCGTAATTTCCGCGTCCGGGTATAGCTTCGCCGTATTAACAATAGCGGCCGTTCCTGCGTGTGTACATCCAATAACTGCAACTTTCATGATTTCATCCTCCTCAAGTTTCCTATCTTTGTAGAGAAATTTTCATTTTCATCCTTAGATATTGTGAAAAGTATCACTTAAATGAATCCAGTTTTGTGAAATGTTTCACCTGTGACATTTATTATAGTGTGATATTTTTCACATTGCAAGAGGTTGGAGTGATTTTTTTCATAATTTATGAAAAATGGACTCATTATGCTGCATTCACGGCTGCTTCAAGGAACGTCCGCAATCTCAGCTTTCCCGGGGGAACAGTGAACTAGTCAGGAACTGTCTGGGGAAGGTGCTGCCCATAATAAAAAAACGCCTGACGGCGTCCTTTGTGATGGCTTTGACTTCTACATTGGAGGGATGGTCGTATTCTTTTGGAGAACGATCTCATCACTTCATAACTAAGCAGCCGTTCCGCCGGAATTGTGAGTAAGGCGTATTTTGCTCCTGCATAACAATGCCGAGCTGCTGCTCGAGCCTCCCACCTGGTTCCTTATCTTCCTCTACTGGAACGATGCCGCTTTGGGAGGTTGATGCTTCTCTAGCCGTTCGCCGACGCCTCCCCTGAGAACTTTCCCCTCTGAAGCTGCACGGTAGAGCTCATATGGAAGGCACAGCGGAACCCCGCTTCTTGGGTCGGTTACGATATCCGCCTCAATGCCGAAAACTTCCCGCAATACCTCAGTTGTGACCACCTCTTCCGGCGTTCCGGAGGCCACAGCCTGACCTTTTTTGATGGCAATCATGTAATGGGCGTAACGCGCAGCATGGTTCAGGTCATGGACTACCATGATGATCGTCCGGCCTGAAGTGGCGTTAAGCTCCTCCAGCAGCTGCAGCACCTCCAACTGATGCGCCATGTCTAAAAAAGTCGTCGGTTCGTCAAGGAACAAAATATCCGTCTCCTGAGCCAGTGCCATCGCGATCCACGCCCGCTGGCGCTGCCCGCCGGAAAGCTGCTCCAGCGCGCGATCACGAAACTCGCCCATTTGCGTCGCATCAATCGCCCAGTCGACGATCTGCCGATCCTCCGCCTTCAAACCACCAAAGCCCTTCTGATGCGGAAAACGCCCATAAGACACCAGCTCGTAAACCGTAAGGCCTTCCGGAGCGGTCGGGTTTTGGGGAAGAATAGCCAGCTGTTTGGCCACTTCCCGGGTTGATTGCTTATGAATCGATTTACCGTTTAGCAGCACGCTGCCCGCCTTCGGCTGTAATATGCGGGCCATCGTTTTCAGCACTGTAGATTTTCCAGAACCGTTAGCGCCCACTAGCGCCGTTATTTTCCCTTCCGGGATCGATATATTCAAATCCTCGACAATAAGTCGATCCTCATAAGCGATATCCAAATGCGAAGTTTTTAAGGAAACCATTTTATTCCCCTTTCCATGAACGGCCGTAAGGTTACCATCTATCTTGCAAGGACAGCCATACACAGTCAGCTTCATCAGCTTCATCAGCTTCATGGCTTTATCCAAGCTTCATCTGAACTTCATCTTTACGTTTTAAAGATACTGATAATCATTATCATTTGTCAACTATTTATTTCAATTTTGTTTTATTGCCAGTCCTTGTAGATAATCAGCCTCATAAGGGTAGCCTGCTATGGCGCGGTGACTTGTCTGATCCTTAGACAATGAGCGTATTTGGGTAAGTGTGGCATTGATTAGATCATTTAGCGCGTAGCCGTCCGAACTAAATGTATAATATACATCTAATTTGTGCGGATTTACTACTTATTCGGCATTAATTGTAAAAAGTACATTTAAAAGCAGCCTGTTTGGCAACTTTAGGCCAGCCCAGCCCATTTAGCTGTACTTTATACACTTATTGTCTTCAAATCGGCAAAAGGGTCAAAAATAGATGTATGCAATGCAGTTATCTCGGAAGTTTGACCGGTTATTTGTAGCCGCCGATGAACAGGGACGCTCTATCGGCATCCTCATCCTCCCATCCCGTCAATTCCGCCAAGGAACCAAATCGATTGCATACCAAAAAAGGACGCCGGCCGGCGTCCCTAAATGTTCTTGCTCGCATTATTTTTTCTTGCCGCTATCGCCGGTTCCTTTTTGAGCCGATACCGGTATAGCGTTGTAGTACTCTTCCAGCGTGATGTCCCGTTTGGCAATATCCGCTGCAATCTCTTTGCCGACGTAACGAATATGCCATGGCTCGTACTTATAGCCGGTTATAGCCTGCTTGCCTTCCGGGTACCGAATGATGAAGCCATATTCAGTCGCATGCTTCGCCAGCCAAGCCGCCTCCTTCGTATCACCAAAGCAGCTCTCCGCCGCGCATTTTCCGTCGCTGCCGGAAACATCGATAGAAAGTCCGGTCTCATGCTCGCTATGTCCAGGTACAGCGCTGTATGTCTTCGCCTTGGCTTCGCCGTCCTTCTTGACGTAGCGATTAAACAGCTTAGTCTGCGTGCTGTGTGAACGGTAGGCGGAAACCCCGGCCAAATAGATTTTATCCTTCTTCGCTGCGGTAAACATTTCTTCAAGCGCTTTGGCTGCCTCTTTGCGCATCATGCGTTTCTCGATTTTCTCGTTGAACGTAAACCGTACGTCAGGATAAACGAGATCTTTCGGCTTGTAATCATCCGGCAAGGCAAATTCCTTGTTGACCAATACAGTAATGCTTTGTGCATCAGTCGCTGCGGCCTTCACCTTACTTTTCCCGGTAGCAGTTTCAGTAGATCCTTTTGCCGCTGCCGTTTGAGGCGCCAGACTTTGCGGTCCTTTCGCTGCTTTATCCCCACAGCCCACAAACAGAGCCGCCATAATCGTAAGCATGATGGCCAGCTTGAGCGGACTTAATTTGCTGTTCATCCCTCTTCCTCCCCAATACATTCTATATCTACAACGAGTGAACCGAACAGAAAGTTACATAAAAAATATTGGTATAGCTCCACTCGTCAGCATTCATCAGCAAATACTGCGAATACTGCGGCTTCTGCCCGTTAGCGGCCTCGGCGACCCCGGCCGCCTTGGTCGTTCCCGCCACGGCGCCCACCGCCGTGGCCTTGTCCCTGGCTGCGCGGCGCACTACCGCCGCCGCGCTTGCCGTCTCCGCGACGCGCATCGCCGCCGCGGCCACCACGGGCGCC
>NZ_JBHTLM010000034.1:0-38942 GCF_042678945.1 Paenibacillus puldeungensis
CCACGCCGCGCCTGCCGGAGGCGGCCGGCGCCGTGCGGCCCGCTCCGCCTGCGGTCACGCCGGAGCGGGCGGACGAACCGCCGGTGCGCGTGTACCTGTCGCGCACCGGCGGCGTCGAAACCGTGCCGCTCGAGCAATATGTGACCGGCGTGCTGGCCGCCGAGATGCCGGCAGGCTTCGAGCTCGAGGCGCTCAAAGCGCAGGCGATCGCGGCGCGCACCTTCATCGTGCGCCGCTTGGCCACCGGGGATACCAGCGGCACGCCGAACCGACGGGCTGATGTTAACGATACTGTTAGTCATCAAGCCTATATATCTCAGGCCCAGCTTAGCAAGTGGCCAGACAATGGCAAAGCCGAGGGGCTGGCTAAACTCCAGCAGGCAGTGAAGCAGACGAAAGGGCTTGTCCTCGTCTACCAGGGAAAGCCGATTACGGCCTCTTTTTTCTCATCAAGCGGTGGCTATACCGAAAATTCCGAAGAATACTGGTCTGTAAAAATACCTTACTTGCGCAGCGTTCCGAGCCCTTGGGAAGCAACGATCAATCCTTCGAACCGGCAGACGTTTGACATTCCGGTGGATCGAGTGCTGCGTAAGCTGGGGCAGCAGGCTTCGGAAACTAGCGAGTCTGCATTTGCTAGTGGCTCCTCATCTCGTAAACAAGCAGGAACAGCCCAAACTCGAAAGGTGAACAAACCGATTCAAGTATTGTCGCTGACAACGGGACGCAAAGTAAAAGAGATTCGCATCGGAGGACAGATTTATACCGGCCGTGAGGTGAGAGAGAAGCTCGGCCTTCGCTCAACCCAGTTTACGATGGCGCTCGACGGCGAGGATGTAAAGATTACTACCTACGGATACGGACATGGCATTGGGATGAGCCAATGGGGGGCCAACGGGATGGCTAAGGAAGGCTTCACAGCAACCCAGATTCTCAAACACTACTATACGGGAGTAAGCTTTCAGCAAGCCTCTCATTTCATAAAGTAGTGAAAACCTTGGTGATTACTTGAGGCGTTTTTCTAGCAATTCGCACGAACCGTGGGGAGTGGACGTTAGAGATTATTATGGAGCGGGCCTGGAGTAAGCCATCTTGGGCACTGCGGTTGCAGAAGGCCATGAACCAGAATTTTTATCATGCACGGCATGTGCTCTAAACTTGCACTCTTAGTTATTTTTAAAAAAATAGTATAAATCAAGTATAAAAGAGTTCGCCCCGGTAACAATGTTACTGAGGTGATGACCAATGAATGAACAAAATCAAAAGAACAAGCCCCACGAAGAATCTCCTAAAATAGGACTGGGAGAGCCGATTGCACCGGCATCGTCGTGGAAGAAACTATTGTCAAAGAGATGGGTTTTCCCAGCAGCATACGTGGCGGCAGCGGCAATTATACTAACCTTAGTGTGGGTCTATCAGGATTCCAGCAAAAAACCGCTGGATTCGACCCCCGCCAGTGTGACCGAATCCGTAAACCTATCCGGTGAAGAGAGTGTGACTGGTCAGGAAGGAGCCAAGGGGGACGCTAAAGAAGTAATCGCTACTTCCGAAGACCTTGTTTGGCCGGTAGCTAACGTCGCTGAAGTTTCCATCGTTAGACCTTTCTATGATACGAAGGGGACAACAGAGCAGCATGAGGCCGCGTTAGTGCAGCACAACGATACTTTCACGGGGAACACAGGCATTGACCTGGCCCGGGAAGACCGCAAGCCATTTGAGGTTAAAGCGGCAATGAGTGGAAAAGTAACTCGCGTAGAGGAAGTTCCGCTCCTAGGTTATGTTGTAGAAATTACGCATGCCAACAATTTGAAGACTGTGTACGAAAGCTTGGGCGAAGTAAAAGTTAAGAAAGACGCTGAAGTGAAGCAGGGAGACCTGATCGGCAGCGCCGGACGCAACGAACTGGAGAAAGACCTCGATAACCATGTCCATTTCGCGGTGTATGAAAACGACCAGTTGGTGAATCCGGAAACGGTGCTTCCGAAAAACTAAGCAACATAACTAACTTAATAAAGCTGAATAGAAGTATAAAGTACGCTACCTTCTCTGTTTGTTCCGGGATTGTAGAGTGAAAAACGGAGGGCCCGCTGGCCTTCCGCTTTTTTGTAGGTTCAGGAGTGGAGCCTTCGCCTCGCATGTTGACAACCAGCGTCAGTAGCTACGGTTTTGAAGTTTAGTTGTATTTTGTGCAGTTATTTTACCGGTTTCCCGGAGGTTGGTGAATGTAGATGTAAAAAATACATCTAAATGAGCTCAGTCAGCGAATAAACGGGAGATTGGCGCCTTTTAGATGCACTTTCTGCAACTAAACCGATGGAAACGGAAATTTCTTGTCAAATAGATGTACTAAATACATTTAGCCCTCATGCCGACTCTCTTTTCCAACGTGAAAACGCGAACTACTATGACGAGCTGTTGGAAAGGGAAGTGCTTAGAACACGCAGCGTCAGTAGCTACGGAGTTGAAGCTTAGTTGTATTTTGTGCAGTTATTTTACCGATTTCCCGGAGGTTGGTGAATGTAGATGTAAAAAATACATCTAAATGAGCTCAGTCAGCGGATAAACGGGAGATCGGCGCTTTTTAGATGCACTTTCTGCAGCTAAACCGATGAAAATGGATATTTCTCATCAAATAGATGTACTAAATACATTTAGCCATTCGAAAGGGTACTTAATAAAAGCGCTAAAAAGATAACTAACATATGCACTATCATATGTATTTAGAAAGGCGTTCACAATGTTAATCACTAATGCACTTAGAAAGGCATTCACAAGGTTACTCGCGTATGTACTCACTAATGCACTCACAAGGGCACTCAATAAAGTTACTCAATAAGGCTCTTACAAAGTTACTCACTAAGACACATACAAAATTCCTCGCAAAGTAACCCTAAAATGTGCAATCAATCGAATTTTTCATAAATACCCATTGAGGCACTCCAAAGTCACTCCAACTCCAAAGTTACTTCCAAAGGTATCCAACAAAGTAGTCCCCCAACAAAGTCCCCCCAAACTAAGTCACCCACTCTCTCCCCAAAGCGGAAATGGACATCGCGCATACATGCATCGAGCCTACATCTGCCCTCACCAACCACCGGCGTCACATGAATGAGACCGCTATTTCATTGCCTTCAATCCACTTCAAGCACACCTGAATTTTGCACATTCCGCTGGCCCCGTTTAAAAATTATTGGCTTGGCCCAAGCTTGTCAGGCTTGGAAACAAAGAATATATGGGCACGCCCCTCATATAATGTACCAAACTATCTCGAGTAGGGAGGCGGGAGCGTGCACGATTACATCAAGGAACGCACGATTAAAATAGGTCGCTGCATCGTGGAAACGAGGCACACAGTTCGAACGATCGCCAAGGAATTTGGGGTATCGAAAAGTACCGTGCATAAAGATTTAACGGAACGTCTGCCGGAAATTAATCCGGATTTAGCGGATCAGGTGAAGCACATTCTCGAATATCACAAATCGATTAGGCACCTACGCGGAGGAGAAGCGACGAAAATCAAGTATAAGAAGAAAGGACAGTCCAAACGCGAGGTGATTAGCTCCGTCAAATAGTGGGTAAATATTAAGTTTGTTCCTCAGGATTGTCATTGAATACATCCCCTAAAGTATGGTATTTTAAAATATGGTATAAGCTTGTGGATTTTCATCCATTTATCCCGAATTTTTACGAATGGCATCGGCTATTGTCGAAATATACTTCTAGCTACGGGAACTTTTACCGTATAAATGGAAAAGGCAGCATCGTCCTTTCCGTGATTCACAAAAATACGCTTTGGGGGAGCATCTTGATGATGAGCAAGGATATCGGTATTGATTTAGGCACAGCTAACGTGCTGATCCATGTCAAAGGAAAGGGAGTTGTTCTTGACGAGCCATCTGTTGTGGCTATTGACAGCAACGTAAAACGCGTACTGGCCGTCGGTGAAGAGGCGAGGCGGATGGTTGGCCGAACGCCGGGGAACATCATCGCGATTCGTCCGTTAAAGGATGGGGTCATTGCCGATTTTGAAATTACGGAAACGATGCTGAAGTATTTTATCGATCGGGTTGGAGGAAGAAGCTGGTACAGCCGACCACGTATTTTGATATGCGCACCAACGAACATTACTTCCGTAGAACAGAAATCGATTCGCGAGGCTGCTGAGCATAGCGGCGCTAAGGAAGTATTCCTGGAAGAAGAACCGAAGGCAGCGGCCATCGGTGCAGGTATGGACATTTATGAACCGAGCGGCAATATGGTTGTCGATATCGGCGGTGGGACGACGGATGTGGCGGTGCTCTCCATGGGGGACATCGTCACGGCCTCGTCCATTAAAATCGCAGGGGACAAGTTCGATGCCGCCATTATGAAATATATTAAAACGAAGTACAAGCTGCTGATTGGGGAACGGACCGCAGAAGATATCAAGATTGCCATCGGAACTGTGTATCCGACCGGACAGATTGCGGAAATGGATATTCGCGGCCGGGACATGGTTTCCGGGCTTCCGCTTACCATTACCGTCACTTCGGCTGAAGTGCAGGAGGCGCTTGCCGATCCGGTATCCAATATAGTTACAGCGGCTAAGACGGTGTTGGAGCGCACTCCACCGGAGCTGTCGGCCGATATTATCGACCGCGGCGTAATACTAACCGGCGGAGGCGCTCTGCTGAAAGGATTGGACGAGCTTTTGGCCGAGGAGCTTCGCGTACCTGTACTGATTGCGGAGGACCCGATGCATTGTGTCGTAAAAGGTACCGGCATTATGCTCGATAATTTGGACAAAGTCTCTAAGAAAAAATTCTAATCCGCCGATATATAAGAATGGAATGTAAATTGCCGTATGGCAGTTGAAATATAAATCTAATTCATCTCACAGTAGACCGTTTGGGGGGAAGGTTATGTTAAGAGGACTTTATACAGCGGCATCGGGTATGATCGCGGAGCAGCGGCGGCATGATACGGTAACCCAAAATATATCCAATATCAGTACACCAGGTTACAAGCAGGTAGATACGGTGGCGCACTCTTTTCCGGAGATGCTCATCTCTCTGATGGGAGACAAGGCTTCTGGGGGCACAACCCACATCGGGAAACTGATAACCGGGGTGTTTGCGGAAGAAAGCATACCTTCCTTTGTCCAAGGAGATCTGAAGGAAACGGGGAAGAACACGGATTTTACGATTATTTCGAGCGTTGGTCTCAAAGACCCGAAGACCGGAGCACAAATTGCTTTTGATGCTTCCGGCAAATATGTAAGTGCCAATGGCGAAGTCATCTATCGTCCGCAAGCTTTTTTTGCGGTGCAAGATAACAATAAAAACGTTCGGTACACCCGTGATGGCAGCTTTACCGTCAACGCGGCGGGCGAGCTTAGAACTTCAACCGGTTACCGTGTGCTTGATTCAAAAGGGAATGCGATCGTTCTCGGTCCTGGCGTGTCCGTGGATCAGCTCAAGAGTGATTCTGCAGGCAAATTGTTTACGTATGACAACACCGGAAATCCGGTAGTACTCGCTACATTAGGAGTTAATGTCGTTAATCGTCCCCAAGATTTGATCCGTGAGGGCAATGGTGTATTCCGCGTCGATGATCCAAAAACGACTGGAGTACGGGTCATGAATGCGGATGAAGGCGTTGAAGTGCGTCAGGGCAGCTTGGAAGTATCCAACGTCAACCCTCTTCAATCAATGGTAGATCTTATGGCGGCCATGCGTGCTTATGAATCAAACCAGAAGGTCGTTCAATATTACGATAAAAGCTTGGATAAAGCCGTGAATGAAATCGGCCGCGTATAACGCGCAGCCTTACTTTGGGGAGGTGCCAGATGAACAACTCCATGATCAGTGCTATGGTCTCAATGGGCGGCATTCAGCAACGTCTTGATATGATCTCCGATAATATGGCCAATCTAGACACTGTGGGATATAAACGTAAAGAAGCGACCTTTGAGGATACGCTGACGGCTGTCCAGCAGCAGATTTCGGATTTGAAGCTGCCAGGGCGCGTGACTCCGCTTGGTTTTAACATGGGTTATGGCTCGAATATGACGGGTGTCACGGTAAATTTTGAGAGAGGCTCGATCAAAGAGACAGGAAATTCGACAGATCTCGCGATTGAAGGAAACGCTCTCTTTACTGTGCTGACTCCGAAAGGAGAGAAAGCTTACACTCGTGGCGGGGATTTTCACATTCAACCTGACCCGGCCGACCCGGATTCAGCCTATTTGGTCACAAGCCAAGGGTACGCCGTACTTAATACTGATGGAGACCCGGTTGCCGTACCGGCCAAGTCCAAACTGGCTATCGACGATAAAGGGAATATCCGTGCAACCTTAGGCAGCACGGTAACAGATGCCGGACGGATTGCTCTTATGACGCCGAAGCGTCCCGATGGATTGGAGCAGAGGGATGGAAACTTGTTTGTGTTAGCTCCGGGTGCTACTGAAGCTAACGTTATGGTAGATACGGCGACGCTGCCTGAAAACCAGCAAGCCCATCTTCGCCAAGGCGCTCTTGAGGCATCGAACGTGAGTCTGACCGATGCTATGACGGATATGATGCAAGTCCAGCGTGCGTATCAGCTATCAGCGCGGGCTCTGACGTCCAGCGAAAGAATGATGGAGCTGGCCAACAACTTGCGCGGATAGGTGGGTGACTGCATGACAGAGGAGAATCAACAGGCCCCAGGGCGGCCTGCTTGGATCATTATCCTACGTATTGTACTAATTATTTTACTTCTTGTAGCCGCGCTTATAGCAGGTGCCGTGGTTGGGTATGTCGTCCTTGGCAAACAGGACGCCTCCGACATTTGGCATCTTGATACCTGGCGGCATGTGTTCGATTTGGTGTTTGCCCCATAAATCTGCATAAATGAGTCATATATGTCCATAAACTCTCGGATGACGGGAGTTTTCTTTTTGTATGCGGAAAATGTATAATGATGGGGTACTGTTCGGTGATGTAAAAAATCAAAAGGGCTTCATCCGTACGCGGCCTACGGCCGCCTGCGGATAAGCCCCTTATCTTAACCTTCGCTTCTGCAGATGCGAAGGATAGCTACAGTTTGACCGTTTATCCTTCGTTTTATTCAGATTAGGGAAAAGGTGACCGGTCACGAGACTCGCCAAAACGGAAAGGAGATTACATATGCTTGATATTAATCAAATTCAAGAGATCATCCCGCACCGTCCTCCATTTTTGCTGGTGGATAAGATTGTGGAGCTGGAGGAAGGCAAACGGGCTGTGGGTATCAAGAACGTTACGATGAATGAACCGTTTTTTGCAGGCCATTTTCCCGGCTATCCGGTTATGCCTGGGGTACTGATTACTGAAGCTCTGGCTCAAGTGGGCGCGGTAGCGATTTTGCACCTTGAGTGTAATCGGGGGAAAATCGGTTTCCTGGCTGGCTTGGATGATTTCCGTTTCCGCGGGCAAGTCGTTCCTGGGGACACGCTGCACCTTGAAGTTGAGATCACACGGCTCAAAGGCTCGATCGGCAAAGGCCGGGCGGTTGCCAAGGTAGACGACAAAGTCGTTGCTGAAGGCGAAATCATGTTTGCATTGTCGTAATCACAAGGAGGAGAATACGCCATGACTGAAATGAGTTCAGCCACTAGAGAGAAATTGAATGGATGGCTAAACGACCCATCGATTGATGAAGCAACAAAACAGGAACTGCGCAACTTGGAAAATAACCCGGCCGAACTGGAAGATCGCTTCTATCGCGACCTTGAGTTTGGAACCGGCGGACTGCGTGGTGTCATTGGCGCAGGCAGCAATCGGATGAACCGTTATACCGTTGCCCGTGCGACGCAAGGTTTTGCCCGTTATATCTTAGATGCTCATGGAGATAAAGCAGGGCGTCCATCCGTCGTGATTGCACATGATTGCCGCCATTTTTCACCGGAATTTACACTGGAAGCGGCATTGGTGTTAGCTGGAAATGGCATTGTCGCGAAGCTGTTCCCATCGCTTCGTCCAACGCCGCAGTTGTCCTTCTCGGTTCGGGATCTGCAGGCGACAGGCGGCATCGTCGTAACGGCCAGCCATAATCCGCCGGAATACAACGGATATAAGGTTTACAACGCCACAGGTGGTCAGCTCGTACCTCATGAAGCGGAGCGCGTTATCGCGAACATTCAAGAGATTACCTCCTTTGCCCAAGTAAAACGGATGACCCGCGAGGAAGCCGAAGCGAGCGGTCTGCTCATCTGGCTTGGTGAAGCCGAAGATGAGGCTTTTGCAGAGACAGTTGCAAATACAAGCGTGAACCGTGATTTAATGGCTGCTGGAGCGGCTAAGGATCTGGTGGTCGTTTATACACCGCTGCATGGAACCGGCAATTTGCCTGTTCGCCGGGTGCTGGAGAAGATCGGTTTCACTCAAGTGCATATCGTGAAAGAGCAGGAATTGCCTGATGCGAATTTCACTACGGTGAAGTCGCCAAACCCTGAAGAACGTGAAGCATTTACGATGGCGATTGAGCTTGGCAAAAAGATCGGGGCAGATATTCTGATTGGTACCGACCCGGATGCTGACCGGATGGGGGCTGTTGTCAGAAACGCTCAAGGCGAATATGAAATACTTACCGGTAACCAATCCGGCTCCATTCTTGTACACTATGTACTGAGCCAATTGAAGGAGGCAGGTAAGCTTCCGTCCAATGGCGCGGTCGTGAAGACGATCGTAACCAGTGAGCTTGGTGCTACAATTGCTCGTCATTATGGAGCGGCTGTGTTTAACACGTTGACCGGTTTTAAATATATTGGCGAGAAAATGAACGAATTTGAACAATCCGGGGAGCACACGTATCTGTTTGGCTACGAAGAAAGCTACGGATATTTGGCCGGTAATTACGCACGCGATAAAGACGCTATCGTTGCCTCCACGCTGATTTGTGAAGCGGCAGCCTACTATAAGCGCCAAGGGAAAACATTGATCGATGTGCTTCAAGATCTTTACGCTCAATTTGGTTACTATCGTGAAGCCCTCGCATCGCGTACTTTGAAGGGCAAAGACGGTCTTGCACAAATCCGTGCGCTCATGGAAGATTTCCGGAGCAATCCGCCGCAACAGGTCGGAGGGATCGGCATCACGAAGCTGCTGGACTACTCGCTTGGTTTGGACGGCCTTCCTAAGGAAAATGTGTTGAAATTCTTGCTGGAGGACGGCTCCTGGTTCTGTCTCCGGCCTTCCGGTACGGAACCGAAGATTAAATTCTATTTTGCCGTGCGTGGTACGTCGGATGAGGACGCCAAATCGCGGCTTGCTCGGATGCAGGAGGAAGTGCTGGCTCGTGTCGATGCCTAATTCCTTTCTTGCTTGAGTTGTTTTAACCTGATTTAACAGAAAAAATGACAATTTGAGAGGATTTACTGCCTAGGTACATGTATGATAAAAATGGACAGTTGATTATCGGACGATCCATTTGGATGCATATTTGTGCCTTTGCAGTTTGTTCTCTTATAAACATGGATCCGATAAATCAACGGCATTTATGGATTTCTTGAGGAGGTACCTTTGTGATTCGAAGTTGGCAGCGGTTGAATAACGCTTCCCGCAAATGGTTGTGGGTTTTAGTAATTATTGGAATTGTGACATCCTTGCCCGTCATCTATCAACGGGTGGAAACGGAGTCGTCCTCAAACAAGGTTGAGTTTGTTTTCAATTATCGCGGTCTGTTGGAAGTGGCTTCTTATCAAGCAAATCCGTCGGCATATATGGATGAACAGCTCGATCGGCTGAAGAAAGCCGGCGTCAGCACAATGGCGATGTTTGAAAGCACACTTGACGAATTGTCGAAAGCGAGGCGGATTATGGTGTTCAGCGCGCTGGACGCAGCTAAACTGAACCAATCCGTCATTTCCCCGGATGGGAATTATACGTATATCGCTTTTACAAGCAATGACAACGAGCAGCAGCTTCGGCCGATGATCGAGGATGCATTCCGCAAATTGGATGTTCCGGTTACCGACTGGAAATACCAAGATCATAGCGGTCTGGTCATCGGAATGGGCATGGAAGAAGCCATGCTAAAACCGATGCAGCTTGATCCAATTGCGTTTGCGATGCTCCGCGACAAAGGGTTTCATATTTTGCCTCGTTTGTCGGACAATGTTCCTTACAATCAGGAAGAAATGGACAAGGAGCTTGCCTTTTTTGCCGAAAACGGGATAAACCGGATTTTGTTTGACGGCGAATCGGTCAAAGGGTATCAAGATAATGAACATTTGAACAGTCTGCAAGGCTTTGCAGATTTGCTGAACAAGCACAAAATCGGTATCGCCGTGATTGAAGGCTTGAAGGAGCCGCAAAAGGGCTTCAATAAACTCGCTTATTCAATCGATTATAATGTAGTTCGCCTGCACTCCATTTCGGATACGGATGCAAGCGATGATAAAGCTACTCTGGCGGACCGGTTTGTTCTGGCCACCAAGGACCGGAATATTCGGATGATTTACATGAATGCTTCACCTTCCAAAGATCCGGCAAAAGCTGCAGTAACAAATCCGATCGACAATTTGATCGATTCGCTGCAAGCACCGGGAGCAAAGGCTGTTGAACGCATTCAAAATAATGGTTTTGAGCTCGGACAAGCCGAAGCCTTCACCATTCATCATTCAGATTGGCAGACATATCTGAAGGCTGTCGTCGTGTTAGGCGGTGTGGCATTCATCGCATTGCTCGTATCGTGCTTCCTGCCGTCCTTGACCTTAGCTACCTTGATTATCGGACTGATAGGCTCTGCCGGGTTGTACGTCCTGAAGCCGGTGCTGTATGAACAGGCTTTGGCCTTGGGTGTTGCGATTAGTGCGCCAACGATTGCTGTTGTGTTAGCCATTCGTAAGGTAAAAGAACTTCAGGGCAAGCATCTGAAGCTGTCTACAGGACGCAGACTAACTCACACGATCGTGCTTTATGTCAAAACCGCAGTATTGTCTTTAGCTGCAGTACCGTTTGTAATTGCTTTGCTTAACAATATTACGTACAGCCTCGTGCTGACTCAGTTCCGCGGCGTTGCATTGCTGCATTTTGTACCAATTTTGCTCATCGCGATTTATGTATTCTTGTACCTTGGAGATTCAGTATTCCAGGAGCTGCGGAATTGGATGAAGATGCCGATCACCCTGATCTGGGTTGTGGCCTTTGCTGTACTCGGAGTAGCAGCACTTTATTATCTTTCCCGTACAGGCAATTCGGGTACACTATTACCGGGTGAGGCTGCATTCCGTTCGTTCCTGGAGAACACCTTTGGCGTGCGTCCGCGGAACAAGGAATTTTTGCTTGCTCATCCGTTGTTTATCGTAGGCATATTCGCCGCATTCCGTTATCGCTGGGCGCTTTATGCCATGGTTATTGCCGTCATGGGACAGTTGTCCATGGTAGATACGTTTGCTCATATTCATACGCCGGCTGTTCTTTCACTAATTCGCGGAGTGCTGGGGCTTGGCCTTGGCCTGGTTGTTGGATTGATTGCCGTTCTGATCTGGCAAATCATTGAAAGGTGCTGGGATAAATGGTCGCCGCGACTACTAAAACTATAGTATTATCAGGCTATTACGGGTTTCGCAACAGCGGGGATGAGGCAGTTCTGAAGTCGATTCTGATCGCACTTGAGGAGGAGGGCCTCACCTCCGGTATGGACATCAAGCCTGTAGTACTGTCGATTGACCCGGAATGGACGAGCCGGACCTATGGGGTTCAGGCCGTTCATCGGATGAAACTGTCCGAGGTAAGGAACGCTATAAAAAATAGCGATGGTTTGATCAGCGGAGGCGGAAGCCTGCTGCAGGACGCCACCGGGATGAAGTCCATTCCTTATTATCTGGGTGTCATTAAGCTGGCCCAATGGCTCGGTAAACCGACGTTCATTTATGCGCAGGGGATTGGACCGGTCAACCGGAAGCTGTTCCGGCCGATGATCTCCTCCGTGTTCCGCCGCTGCGATTATATTTCCGTGAGGGATGCTGAATCGGCCGGATTGCTGCGCAGTATGGGGCTGCGCGAGAACGATGTACAGGTTGTGCCGGACCCGGTAATGGGCTTGACGCTGCCGGAGAAAACGGAAGCTTCGGTAAGCAAGGAGTCGACACATGAATCCGATCTACCGGTGGTTGGCGTATCCGTCCGTTTTTGGAATCCGGAACGTACTGAACTGAGCAAATTGGCTGAAGGATTGTCACTTTTAAGCCGTAGAAAGCGCGTAAATATTCGATTTTTGCCGTTTCATTTCCCGGGTGATGATGAAGCTTCCCGGTTTGTGATGGATAAGCTCGAAAACATAGCTGAACACGGCAGCACGGTTAGTGTTGCTCCTGAAATTGAAAATCCGCAGGACATGCTGCGGGAAGTAAGCAAGTGCAGCCTGCTTGTGGGCATGCGTCTACACAGCTTGATCTATGCCGCCGCGCAGAGCGTTCCTCTGCTTGGCGTTTCGTACGATCCGAAGATTGACCAGTTTCTTGGCCGGATCGGCAGCGTTCCGGTCGGTACAGCTCAGGAGCTGGACCCGCGGATTCTCGCTGCAGAAGGTGAACGCCTCCTGAACGAAGGCGGGATGTGGCGGAAAGCGCATGCTTCGCAAATTGCCGAGCTCAAGCGTGAAGCACGAATTCCGGCGCAGCGCATCATTGAATTTTTACGGTAAAGGGTGGAATAAGGTGATTATGAAGTCAAATGAAGCTGTTCCTACGGTTTCGGTGTTCGGTATTCCCGTTTGTAAATGGGGGATGCAGGAGACGGTCGCCTATTTGACCCAGGTGATAAATTCGGGAGTGCCGCACCATATCATTACAGCCAATCCGATCATGATGATGGCAGCCATCGAGAATCCGGACTATAAGGCGATGATGAAGACCGCTGAACTGATTATCCCGGATGGCACCGGAGTCGTATGGGCCTCGCAAAAAGGCGGCGAACCGGTAGCGGAGCGTGTGCCGGGATATGATTTACTGCATGAATTAATGAAGCAGGGCGAAAAACTTGGCTGGAGAGTGTATTTGCTTGGCTCCACGCCTGAAGTCATTCAGGAAACGGCTCGCCGCTTGGCTGCGCAATATCCTGGAGTAACTATCGCCGGTTACCATGATGGCTACTTTGGACCTGATGAGGATGAGGAGATCATCCAGGAGATCATACAGGCAGCGCCGCATTTGTTATTTGTCGCTCGCGGGGCGGATACGCAGGAACCGTGGATCGCTAAGTACAAGGCTACCTTAGGCGTTCCGGTTATGATGGGCGTCGGCGGCAGTTTTGACGTCATTTCCGGCCGTACGAAGCGGGCGCCGAAGGCTTTCCAAAAACTTCGACTGGAATGGCTGTACCGCTTGTTAAAGGAACCAACTCGATTTGGCAGAATGATGGCATTGCCCAAATTTGCTATTCGCGTGCTACGGGAGAAAGAAAACCTAACGAAAATGGGCTAAAAAGTTAGATTTTCATGAAAAAATGCGTTATTTTGCTCAAAAACGGGGTTGGTGTTTCTCTTCAAACGGAGTATAATTCATTCCGGCAGAATAATTGGAGGTCGAAATTTAACTATGTGGATGATGTATGTCATCGGCTTCATTGCATCGCTCGGTCTGGCTTTAGGGTTAACGCCACTTGTGAAGAAATTTGCTTTTAAAGTTGGCGCCGTGGATGTACCCAACGCACGGAAAGTGCATACGAAAATTATGCCAAGACTCGGCGGTTTAGGAATTTTCTTATCTTTTGTCATTACACTGCTTCTGCTTCTCCCGTTTCTTCCAGAGACGGTTTCGGCTCGCGAGATGAATTTCATTTGGGCCTTCCTGGTAGGTGGTACGATTACTGTTCTGCTGGGGGCTTTGGATGATCGCTTTGATTTGCCGGCTAAGCTGAAGTTTGTTATACAAATAGCGACGGCCTGCGTCGTCGTGTTCGGATTTGATATCCGGATTGAATTTGTTAATATTCCGTTTCATACGTACTCTGCACTCGAAACCTGGGTGGGCATTCCGTTTACCATCCTCTGGATCGTCGGCGTGACGAACGCCATCAATCTGATCGACGGTTTGGATGGATTGGCAGCGGGTGTATCCGGTATTGCTATCGCCACGATTGCGGTGATGGCCTTGGTAATGGGCAATGTGATTGTTGGCTTGCTTTGCCTGCTTCTGCTCGGTAGCATCCTTGGTTTTCTGTATTTTAATTTTCATCCTGCCAAAATATTTATGGGAGACTCCGGCGCACTGTTCCTCGGATTCTGCTTGGCGCTGCTTTCCTTGCTTGGGTTTAAACAGGTTGCCATTGTCTCGTTCTTGACACCGCTCATTTTGATCGGCGTTCCGCTGTCGGACACGATGTTCGCCATCATCCGCCGCTGGATGCAGAAGAAACCGATCTTCTCGCCGGACAAAGGGCACCTGCACCACTGCCTGCGCGAGCTTGGCTTCAGCCACCGCCAGACGGTGCTGATCATTTATGGTATCGCCGCTTTCTTCGGCGTGCTCGCCGTCATTCAATCATCTGCGGCAATGTATAACGCCAACTGGGTAACCTTCGTCGTCATCTGTGTCATGGTCTTCTTCCTGCAAATCGGGGCCGAAGTCATCGGCCTGATCGGCAAAACCAAACGCCCGTTGCTCAACTTCCTTTCTCGCCTTCGCATGAAGGTCGGGGCAGAGCGTGGGTCGAAGTAAAGGAATTGTAAGCTACGACTGTAGCCATTATTTATAAATATCAGTGTTGGACAACCCCTGCTGCGCTTCGTTCGTTGCAGGGGTTGTTTTTCTATATAATTTTCCTGTTTTCTAAAAAAATACCGTTCAATGACCGATAACAAAACTATATGACTTTGTAGAATTCTCCAAGGCTTGATCTTGGGGAAAGGCACTCAAATTGATTTGAAAAAGGAGAGATAGTCCATGCAACGCATCAAAAAGCCCTTTGTATGGTTCGTGCTGGCAGCATTGATTTTTACCCTATTTCCACCGGGGCTGATTCAACGGGCGCAAGCTGCTGGTCAAGCGAACTACTTCATACCGGATGATGTAGTTTTAAGAAATACTTCATTACTAACAACTACCCCAGGTACTGACCAAATCACTCGTGATTCACGGATGTATATTACAAGTATTCCTAACTTATCTTTTACGGGTACCTACTCTCATGTTACAGAGGATTCATTAAAGGTTAAGATTGAACGCTTGACACTAAATTCTAAAACCAATGAGTGGGAAACAGATAGCACCCAATTTAAAAATGGAAATATATCTAAGGATAGTACCTCTTCCACCTACGCCCAGAAGTTTAAAGTTACTAACTTATCTCTCTTTGCAGGCTTTAATAAAATTACGTTGTCAGGCTCGCAAAATGGAGTAGAACGTTCAGACGTTTTTTATGTATTGTTTGATCAGGTTCCATATGTTCAGGATTTGAAATTGTTAGGTTCAAGTTACGGCACAATTTATTTAAATGAGGGTTCAGAGGTTGTGTCGGACAAGGAGAATGTCTCAATCTCCGGTGAAGTCAAGAATGCCACAGAGGTCACTGTAAGTGTTAATGGAGGAACAGGACTTGTAACTACGCTAACTCAAACTGGCAAGTTTTTTTCGCCAGCACTTAATTTAACTCCTGGTTTGAATAAAATTGTCATCAACGTGAAGAGCGGTGCCGATTCGATTTCTATAGAGCGCTCTGTTTATTTCTTTGATAAGACTAAACCGTTTGATTCGATTAATCTGAAATATAATAGCAATAATTATAATGTATATAACAAAGTGGCAATAGTTACGGATGCAACCACGCCTGCTCCAACTTCAGCTAACGGGGTCATTGAGTTTACATTACTAATGACTGATACCGGCAGTCCATTCGCTACTACTGGTAAAGTAACACTTACGGATCTAAATAACACAACAAATGTATCAAATACATTTACTTTGGTTGGTACGGAAAGAGAAATTCCCGCACCGGACGGTATAAGTAGAGCTTACAGAATCGTGACGGTTGACGTACCAATCACCTTCGGAACAGGTGATCAGAAGTTTAACTTAACAGCTCAATATGGAAATACGTTTACTACGTTCGCTAATATTAACTTTAAATATTTACCAGGTGAGACAGGGATTACTGGATTGAAGTATTTAAAGGATACTCCAACTCTGCCGACTACACAGGCGGGTATCGATGCTTTGCCTAACCTTGATGGTACCGAACTGGAGAAAGACAATTTTTATATTCTGGTTATTGGAGATCAAAATTTCAATCCAGCTGATTTAAAAGCAGTTTACTTGCCAAAAGGTGATACTGGACCAACCATAACGCCTGCTGGCGGTTCGAATAATCAACAAGTATTCAAGGTCTCTGGTTTTTCAAGTGGGAAGCAGCAAGTCAAGTTTAGTATTGGTAATTCCAGTGCGTCGAAGACAGCAATGATTTCGTATGCAACAAAGAACTATATTTATGTAGAAGGCTTATATGATGGGCAAGTTATTTCCAAGAACTCAAGTGATTCTGCGCAACTTAGCATAGAGATTAAAGGTCAATATCGTGATTTCGAGAACTTATCCAATCCACAGTTTTTTGTAAACGGGATTGCTAATGACAAGTTGGTTTTACCGGCGGGTGCTGAGGCAATTACGTTTAACCCAACTGTAAGTTCTCCATCTTTTTCATTTAAGTTACCTATCGACATCCAGGGGCCACTCTATTATGGTGAGAACCGGATTAAATTTACTGGCGTTTCAATGGATGGAAAAGGGAACTCGAGAACAGTTATCAAAGAACTGAAGATATACATTATGGATACAAACGTCTCGAGCATTTCCGTTTTCAGACCAAAGGTTTTTGACCCAACGGTTTCTTTCTTGGGTCTAAAACTGGACGACACTAGTAGTACGAACACGATTTTAACCAATATTTTGGCTAACTCTCCGGAGTTCAAGCTTACGAATGATAAGTATGAAACGAGTGCAAAGAATTACGATCTAATCATCCAGGGTGCAGGTGCTAAAATTATTAATCTGACACGTGGCACAGATGCGATTTTCTCGTCATTGACGGATGCACCTGCGGGTGATAACTTGTCAACTATTTTGACTGACACGACGATGACCGATACAAAGATTATCTCAGGTACAACACGTAGTGGATCAGCTTATGACCTTGCAGTACTTAATGGAAAGTTTGTTTTGCGAATTAAGAACATCTCCCTTGATACGATTGGCAGCCAAGTGTACAATCTTGAGTTGATCAATTCAACAGGAGCGCGCACCTCGCAAAGAATGGAAGTAACTAGAGTTCTGGCTCCGTACCGGATTTTGTCTCCAGTTGCAACAGTAGGGGATCAAATCATTGTTAACAAAAACTTTGTACGCTTTGACATTGAAGCAGAAGGTGCTACAAAGGTTCTTATAGGTAAAGAAGAAGCAACACAACGGACGGATTTACCGAATACAGCGCCCGCCCGGTTTATTTATGACTACGTTGGTTTGAAGCCTGATAAAGCCACCAAAATCAAAATTCAAATTGTGCGTGGGAAAGAGACTCTTAATGATACAGTAGAGGTATATTATACAAGTGCAATCGCGGTAGACTCTCAGTATATGGTGGAGAAGGCAGCTAACAAGTACTCAGCTTTTAATAAGGGCTTGGAACTGTCATTCCCTAAGGGAACAGTGTTAGAAACCTCAAATGTATCTGAAGGTAAAGTGACTAAGTTTTATCCAAATAATAAAATATTATTTGGGATCGCTGATCCTAAAAACGGGATTGTAGAACGACGTAATGACTATGGAAATATCTTTAATGTGGATAAGGATGCAAGAACTCCGAATGGGCTTGCAACCCTAACCTTACCGGAAGATCTTGTAGAATTGTTTAACTCAACAGCTAAAACAAGCAACTTCCAAAGAGTATCCAATGTTTACTGGATTAACGGTGGATACGGTGAATCAGGTAGCGGAGATAACTATAAACCAGCTACAAATGGCTTGCCTCCATACTCGATCTTACCGCAGTACTCGGATTCTCAGAACTTTAGAGATCTTTTGATTAGAGAACCTGAGAGAAAACTTGTACCTTCGCAGCGTGGAACCCTAAAATTGTCATATGACAAGAATGTTGTCGATGAAGCAGGCACTGCTGTAACCGTCTTTAGATTCACAGAAAATTCAGAGTGGGAAAATATCGGCGGCGCAGTTGATACGAAAAGCAACACCATTACAGTACCATTCAGTGACTTTGGCTACTATGTTGTTATGAAACAAAGTCGAGGATTCAGCGATATTACAAACCATCCTTGGGGACGCAACATTTTGAATGCTCTATACTCCAAAGGGATCATGTCCAACATTCAACCAAACTCGTTTGGTGCTGACGATCTGACAACTCGTGGTGAGTTTGCTACGCTGCTTGTTAAAGGATTAAATATTCCTTTGAATTACGACAATAAAGTTCAAACCTACTTTGATGTAGTGCCTGGGGCTAAAACGGATACTTGGGACTTCAAGTATATTGAGACAGCCTCCAAGGTGGGTATTATCACAGGGATTTCTGAAGGCTACTTTGGCGTGGAAGAGCCGGTATCCAGAGAACAGGCAGCTATGATGGTTGCTCGTGCGCTAAAATTAAAACTTCCGACCAATGATGATAAGCTGAACGCGACGTTGGCGAAGCAGTTCCTTGATTCAGGTAGAATTGACCGGTATGCTCGTCCAGCTGTTCAGGCTGTCTACAAGGCTAAGATAATGGACGGACAACAGGTTACCTTACAGGGCCAGACGAAACCGTCGTATAATTTTAACCCGCAAAGCAGTATGACCCGTGCTGAAGCAGGGAAAATTGCAGTGGAGCTTTTAAAGAAGAGCACAAAGATCTTCCCTAAAAATCTAAGCTAAAACAATGATTAAGCGAAAAGCCTGCCAATGGGGTAACTCCTGTAGGCAGTTTTTTTTATTTTCCAATTACATCTTTTTGTAATTTGCTGGGGTTTACGATACAATAAGCAGAGTAATCGACATTTATGCAAAAGGGTGAAATTGAACAGATGAAACCGATCTTATCAAAACCGCAGCTGGGATACTCGCGAGCTAAGAGAAAATTTGAGGATATATCCAGAGTTCTTGAGAAGAAAATTGAAGAGACTGCTAAGTTGCAAGAGGTAACCCAGGAGGTTATGGAGGGTCTTGTCATCGAGACGGGATTCCATGATGCATTTAACGACTTGCGTGTTGCCGAGGACGAACTTATCGAATGGTCTCATATCACCATGAAGCATGAAAGCACTTATAAGGATAATAAAGAAGCCATCGATACAATGTATGAAAATTTGAATATTGACCCGCAAATGCGGGCTCGCATTATCCAATTAGCGATGAGAGTAAGATAGGGTCATACGATCTGATTCTCTTCGTCCGGATATACCCTAATAAGACGTCCAATTTTGGACGTCTTATTTGACGTTCAATTACATAGATATAGATGATGGGTACTGGGAAAAGTTGCTTAATGACTGACATATTCAGGCATGATATACTAATTTCCGTCAGGAGGTAGAGGAGTCAAAAAGGCGTAACTAAGGGGAACCTTGGCAAAGGTTACAATCTCGCAAATATTTTTTATAAACCCCGCAACTTTTTGAATTCCCCTGCGTTTAAGATGTAGAGCGTTGACAATGGTGACCAATTTAGACAAGGAAGCATGTTCCTTATGGGGAAACTTGTCTATCTATTAGAAAAATTAGCTTTACGGCTATGGTGACCCATTGTATAATGTTTAGGTAGGATTAGGAAACTAGTCTATTTCTACATTCTATTCTTTGTATTTGTTTACAAGTTTCTGCGGCTTAGCTGCAGACCTAATTTATAGGAAACCTGCTCAGGCTCTGGAAAGGGGGTGCAATGGCTAATGAGTAACACGAGCTATTCATTTAAAGAAAACTCTCATATGATAGTTAATCAAGGAGGAGAAAAAAAGGTTATGAAGAAAATTTTGTCCGTAGCTTTGTCTACAGCAATGGCATTCTCCATGTTTGCTTCCGTAGCATTCGGTGCTGATGCCAAAATGACTGATGAACAACAATTCCAAGCACTGAAAACTGCAGGTGTAATGTCCGGGGATGCTGACGGTCTGTCCCACCTGGATAGAGCACTTACTCGTGCTGAACTTGCTAAAATCATCGTTAAAACGATGAACCTTACTCCAGTTGACGCTACTTCTTACAAAGATAAGAACTATGCAAAACACTGGGGCCGTACTTACATTGAAGCAGCTACCCAAGCTGGAATCCTCAATGGTAAAGACGCTACTAAGAAATTGTTCGATCCTAACGGCAAAGTAACTGTACAAGAACTTGCTAAAGTATTGGTTACTGCTATGAAACTGGAAGTTCCTAAAGACGCTAACAACACAGCTAGCGCATGGGCTAAAGGTTATGTAGCAGCAGCAGTTAAAGCCGGGTACCTTGCAGACGGCATTAACTACCAAGCTCAAGCTACTCGTTCCCAAGCAGTAGTTGCAGCATATGCAATCTTTGAAGCAGCTCAAGTTCCTACGGTTAAATCCTACAAAGTAGTTGACAGCAAGAACGTTGAGTTCACGCTCTCCAACGGCGAAGTAGTGAAAGTAACTTTGGAAAAAGCTTTGGAAGCTAACAAAGCAACTGACGTTACTTTCAAAACTAAGGACGGAAAAGAAATCAAAACTTCCGTAACTTGGGCAGTAACTGACGCTACTAAAGTTGAAAGTGTATCTGCTGACAACTTGAAAGAAGTAGTTGTTAAATATGACGGTGAAGTTGATAAAGCAACTGCACAATTGAAAGATAACTACAAATTGAGCGGAAATCTTGCTATCAAATCTGCCGTTCTAAATGATGCTAAGAATACTGTTGTGTTGACATTGGACGGGGATGCTCAACTTCAAAACCAACAAAAATACACTCTCACTGTATCTGGCGTAAAAGCTGGTTCTAAAGTAATCTCTGCAAACAACATTGAATTTGCTCCAGTGGATGCGAAGATTCCTACGGTTGAAAGTGTAACAGGTCTTGGAACTAAGGCGATTAAAGTTGTATTTAGTGAGCCGGTTAAACAATCTTACACTGGTAGCTTCCTTTTAGATGGTCAAGGTTTCTATGGTACTCCTAGTGTGAATAATCGCGAGATGGTTTTGAGATCAAGTTCTGACTTGACTGTCGGAGATCACACACTCTCTGTAGCTGGTGTTGAAGATTACTCGGGTCTGAAATCTTTGAAATCAGAACATAAATTCACGGTTGCTGAAGATAAAACAGCTCCTACTATTTCTGAAGCTACTGCAACCTTAGAAAAATTGACAGTTACATTTAGTGAAGATATTGATCCAGACACTTTGAGTGTTGACAATGTTTACCACAAACGTGGAGATTCCAAAATTAAACCTACACGTTATGTTAAACTAAGCGGTAATAAATATGAGTTCTACTTCACTAAAGAAAATGCTTTGCCTTCTTATGCAACTACAATTTATGTAGAAGGTGTTAAGGATTACTCTGGCAACCAAATTAGTGAAACTTCAAAAGCAGTAACTGCTCAAATTGACACAGAACGTCCAACTGTTGTTGATGTTAGAGTACCTGCAGGTCAAAAAGCACAACTGGCTATCACGTTTAGTAAAGACCTTCAAGAGGGTCAAAAATGGGCTGATTTGATTACTGTGAAAGATAAAGACGGTAAAGTTCGTCAAGTATCTGGAGCTACCTTCAAATCCGATGATAACCATAACATCCTGCTAGTAAACTTCTTCTCTGACTTGCCGGAGGGGACAAATACTTTAGACATCAAAGGCATCAAAGACAGCACTGTTCTTGGCAACGTATTGTTGGATTACAGCACTACGTTCACAGTTGGAGACAGTGGAGCTCCTACTTTTGCTGGTGCATCGTTTAAAGTTGACGCACAGGCCCGTCGCGCTGTTGTTATGTTCAGTGAAAAAATGGACACAACTACATTGGTTAACAAAGCTAACTATGTATTAACTCTTGATGGCAAGCTGGTTGCTTTGCCAAATGAGGCTACAATTACTGTTACTCAAGATGGTAAGGGTGTAGTAATTGATCTGCCGATTGAAATTGGTGGAGTTGATGTTCAAACTAAGTGGACTGATCTTAGAATTCAAGGAGTAAAAGATACTACAGGAAATTATCTTGCTAGCTTTATTAAAGATATTCATCTTGCTGACTACAGCTCCTTGAATGTTAAAGATGCATTTGAAGTAAATAGCACAAATTACTTTGCATCATTAACTGGTAAGAAGGAAATCAAGGTTAAATTGGATCAAGCTGTATCTAAAATCCTTGATAAATCAAAAGTTACTGTATCTGGTAATACTGTAAACAGTGTAACAGCTGACAATACTGACGTAATCACTATCAAAGTGGATAATGAAATTAGTACATCTACTGGGCTTACAGTAACATTTGCGGGTGCAAAATTTGTGGGTGTTGCTCAAAACGAAATCGCTTTGACAGATAAAGTCATTTCTCAAACTGCTACAACTGATACTGTTATTGCTGACCAAGTGAAGCCGGAAGTTAAGTTTGCTACAAATGTATCGACTTATAATGATGTTGATGCTAATGCAACTGATTCCGTTTATAAGTTTGAAATTAACTTCACTGAAACCTTGCGTACAGGATTGGATAACTTTATTGGTGAAGACTTGATCGTTACTCGTCTGACAGATAACAAAGTGCTTACTCTTGATAGTGGGGCTGCTGCTTATTACACCGCAGCTGTGAGTGGCGACAAGGTTATCGTAACAGTAAACGATGGTACTGTGGCAAATGCAAATGCTAAGTATTCTATCGAAATTAAGTCTACTGCTAAGTATATTCAAGACGAATATGGTAACATTGTTGCAGCTAAGAGCGCTGTAAGAACTAATTAATTATCATTAAAAGGCCTGGGGAGCTACTCCTCAGGCCTTTTTTTTATGGTTGAGTAAGTGAAAGAAAAACAAAGTAAGTTTAATTCGATTTTTTTGTATGGGACTTATAAACAATTAATTTGAAACCTTTAGCATACATAAAACGTTTATATAGTTAAGGCTACCAGTAGAGGAATACAAAGGAGGAACGGCTTTGAAGAAAGTAAATAAAGTCGCTGTATTATTAACCGGTTCATTATTATTGACCCAAGTAGCATCATTGGGAGTAAATCCAGTTGATGCTGCTGCAAAGACTGTCACAAAGAAAACAACGACGATTCCGTCATCAAATTTAAATACGTTAGAGAAATTGAGCCCAATACACTTAACCTCAAAAAGTTATGCAAAGCTTACTGATGTTAATATTCTTGCCCAGGATGATGGAAATATACTTACATACACACTAAATATTTATAATGGCGATCAAAGAGACATTCAATTATTAGATTATTGGTCTAAGGTTAAAACGAAAAGTGGGTCAATTCTAACTACACAATTAACAAGTAAAGATAAATTAAAGAAAAAAGTTGCCCCACAATCCCAGGTTACTCTCACCTATATTTCGAAAATTGGAAACATCAAATCTGTCAACGATTTAATGGTGCAATTGGTTAAATGGGATTTTAGTAAACCTAATTATGAGAACACTTTAGGCACATTTAAGATTCCGGCTAATTTTACAACCTTAACCAGTTTGGGACAGACTAAAAAGCTAAGAATCAATGATATCCCTGTACTAACAAAACTTGAAAATCATCAGCTCTATAAGACAAAAGATAAGATATTTACCATGGTTACTTTAAGCATGCAAAACTTAGGATATAAAGTTATCGAGGATCCTAAATATTCCTTTAATGTGGTTACAACGGATGGAGCTAGTTATGCGCTATCAACGGATCAGACTGGTGCAAACTTTAAAATTCAACCCCAAGAAATAAAAAACGTACAGTTGATTGCTGAACTCCCAATACATGCTAAAACGGATAAATTAAAGCTACAAATCGTTACAAGTGATGAAGAATTGAAACAAAACTTACCAGTTGCTACATACTCGATACCATCAGGAAAATCAGCTAGCTTGTTGGTGGATGGGGCCGCATTTAAATCACTAGAGGTAAATGGAACTAAAATTGAAACACAAATTAAAAATACAACCGTTAGTGCTGATGAAGATACCGCAAACTGGTCTTTCTCGCTTTATTTACGAAATATTGGAAATCAAAATGTTTCATTTCCCAAATATGAAGCAAGCCTTTCCTCAGCGGAAGGTTATACATTCCCGATCAGTACGAAGTCTTTTGATAATTTGTCTTTGAAACCTCTAGAAGAGAAGACAATTAATCTTAGTGCATCATTACCCTCATATGTTAAACAGGATAAAGTCGTCTTACAGTTAAATCAAACAGCCGAAGTGGGTGCAGACCAAAAAAGTAAAATATCGTTCCCTGTTGCTTTTTACTCTTTGCCCTATATGGAACAAGTTGCGGCAACGGATGATACGTTATATTCAGTTGAGAATGAGTATGGGAAATACAATTTGAAACTTAGCTCTATTCAAATGTTGCCTTGGGCAGATGGAGATTTAGTGTCAGCTAAGTTTACTGTTATGAATACAAAAGCGACCACGGTTAAGTTGCCTCAATTAGCAGGGGTGCTTAAACTGGATCAAGCAAGCCTAAGCACTGATACTCAAGTGGTAACAACAGCCAACTCAATGATTTTAGGACCATATGGAAGTGCTGATTTATATCTAATCGCTAAGGTTCCAAACGGACTTGATTTCAAACAGGCAATGATTACGCTTCAAGAAAAGAATGGTGATAATCTATTAGATTTCTTGACCGTAAATGCGAGAAAAACGCAGGCTGCTATTCCTACTGTTTCAAAAGGTTCGGAATATCATATTAAAACGGCCGGGAAAAATGCAGAGGTTAAAGAAAGACGAACAGTATTTTACTCCGGAGTATCTTCAAATGTAATGTTCACTGAATTAGAAGTGAAAAGTGAAGAAACTCGTCAGGCGGATCTTTCACAATTAGTAGGATATTATACAACAAAAGATGGGCAGGTTTTTAAAGCTTCAGTAGGTCAGCCGGAAGGCTCCACGAGTCCAAATGGTAAAAATTTGGTTACCCTTTGGGCTAAACTTCCACGTAACTTAGATACGACTGACATGGTACTTTACCTAGGAGAAGGTATTAATGAAGGGAAATTCACAGCGCCTAAGGGAGAATCTAAGGGCTATGTGAATGCAGTAGCCCTAGAATTGAACCAACAAAAACTAGAACCTAAGAGAAATAGCTTAAGTGGTATTGATTTATTCCCTTATAATCTATCCATTCCAAACTTGTCGGGTACGTTAACGGGAAGTGGAGTAAACGTCAAATTCGATTATTACTTATCCCGCAATGGTGAATATGAAATTGGCACCTATGACCATAAGCTGGTTTTGGAACTAAGAGACTCAAGTGGTAAATATTTTGAACAGGAACTTGCACTGGAGCAAGATTTGAAAATCGGTGATAACCAGACTTACTCTCTCAGCTTTAGTAATTCCTTGTTTGAGGATAAACAAGCTGGATCTTTTGAAATAAGTCTTTATGACAAGTTCCAAGGGGAAAAAGTAAAGTTGGCCAGCCAGGCATATTATTACAGTGCCCCCGTACATTTTGGTTCGAAATAATTATGTAAACGAAACAAGCCCAAATCCACACCCGGATTTGGGCTTGTCTCACTCTACCAAAACCTCTATCATAAATTTATAAGAGTCATAGAGGAGGAACATGATGAAGACAGGTTGGAAAGTCGTGGCTGCTGTGGTGCTGCTTGGGGGCAGTGTGTGGGCAGGCACATTGATGAATTTGAAAGCGGAAGGCGCTGGCGTGGGAAATCAGCCGGGGACAGCAGATGATCCGGTGGTGACGAAGAGTTATGTGGATCAAGCAATAAAGCAAGCGATAAACGGTGGTGCAGCTCCATCTGCTCCAATTACCCCGTCTAAGGGCGAAGGAACGGCAAGCAGTGGTTCAGCCTCTGAAGGCGTTAAGATTGTGGAGGTCAAGCCTGGGAAGATTTTGATCGCATCCGCTGGTACGGAGTTTATTGTTCGCGCGGGTAAAGCGGTGATCTACAGCGCGGATTCAAATGGGGTTGCGGACCTAACGGATGGGAAGGATATTTCGAATGGGGGAGCTGTGGTGAACAACCATTTGCTTTCTTTTCCTAAAGAAGGACGCGGTATTCAAGTACAAGAAGGAGATACGCACAACTTGACGGTTATGGTTCGGGGAGGGTACCAAATCAAATAAGGTTTGCCATATATACTAATCATTTATAGGTGTAGCGATGGTCGCTGTACATATACTAAAGCCTGATCAAGACATTATCAGGAGGTGCACCGATCATGGCAGGAAGTAATCGCAATCGTAAACTTATACCGGAAAGTCGTCAAATGCTGGATCAAATGAAATATGAAATTGCTGCTGAGTTTGGGTTGCCTGTGGCCCAGGCTGGTTCTCTTGGAGGCGCTGACACCGAGTTTGCCGGTGAACTGGGAGCTATGGGTGGACAAGGCTCAGGCGGAGGCTGGAAATATCAAACCTCTCGCGAGAATGGCTCGGTCGGAGGAGAAATTACGAAACGGTTGGTCGCTCAAGCCGAGCGTGACTTTTTGCTCTAAATTTTAGCACAAATCTTCGTTTTATTTTGACATGACTTGCCAAATACGTTAATATGACTTTTGAGGATTGTCAATCAAACCTTTTCCGCTCAGGAAAAGGTTCATTTTTTGATGTAGGGCATTTTTAGTATGGGATAGGGTGGCATTTGCCATACTATCCGTGGGGAGGTTGAACTTATGTCCATACAAGGGCGACACTTATTTACTTCCGAGTCCGTGACCGAAGGGCATCCGGATAAAATTTGCGACCAAATTTCTGACGCGGTGCTTGATGCATTCCTGGCGAATGACCCTTATGCTCGTGTAGCCTGCGAAGTGTCTGTAGCTACGGGGCTTGTGCTCGTGATCGGTGAGATTAGTACGAAATCCGAGTATGTCGATATTCCGTCGATCGTACGGAAGACCGTCAAAGACATCGGCTATACTCGTGCAAAATATGGGTTTGACTACAATACCTGTGCGGTGCTGACCTCGCTCAATGAGCAATCGGCGGATATTGCGCAAGGCGTGAACGCGGCTTTAGAGAACCGGGACCCTGCTCAGGTTGATAAGGAGACGGAGAATATCGGAGCTGGTGACCAAGGGTTAATGTTCGGTTTTGCAACGAACGAAACTCCGGAACTGATGCCGCTTCCGATCGCTTTATCGCATCGCATTGCTCGCCGTCTTTCTGAAGTACGGAAGAACGGTACGTTGGATTACCTTCGTCCGGATGGGAAAACCCAGGTGACTATTGAATACGTGGACGGCATCCCGAAGCGTGTTGACACCATCGTCGTATCGACGCAGCATGCGGAAGAAATTTCGCTGGAACAAATCCAGAAAGATATTAAGGAACAAGTCATACTTCCGGTTGTTCCGGCAGAGCTGCTGGATGCTGAAACGAAATATTTTATTAACCCGACAGGTCGTTTTGTCATCGGCGGACCTCAAGGGGACGCGGGCCTGACTGGTCGTAAAATCATCGTGGATACGTATGGCGGTTATGCTCGCCATGGCGGCGGCGCTTTCTCCGGGAAAGACCCGACAAAGGTAGACCGTTCCGCTGCTTATGCGGCACGCTACGTTGCGAAGAACCTCGTTGCAGCTGGCCTGGCCGACAAAGTGGAAATCCAATTGGCATACGCGATCGGTGTAGCTAATCCGGTCTCCATTAATGTAGATACTTACGGTACAGGCAAAGTACCGGAAGAGAAGCTCGTTGAGCTTGTTAGCAAGAACTTCGATCTTCGCCCGGCAGGCATCATTCGCATGCTGGACCTTCGTCGCCCGATTTATCAACAAACTGCGGCTTACGGCCATTTTGGCCGCACCGACATCGATCTGCCTTGGGAAAGAGTAGACAAGGCTGAGGCGTTGAAAGAGCAAGCTGGATTGGAATAACTTACAAAATTCAAAGAAAGACGGGTACCACTCCGAATCGGGGGAGTATCCGTCTTTTTGCGTTGCACCAGTAATCTGTTCTAAACTACGAGGCTAGAATTGCCGTTAATATAAATAGGTATGTCCCTTAATTGCTAGGTGACGATTTATATACATAGGCGTTTTGAAAAGAGAGGAGAAAGTTGCGAAAATGAAAAAGAAATTATCGATTATACTCGCAATAGCCCTGATCATGAGTACATTGGCAGGAACCATGGTCGGCGCGGCGGCTGGTGATGTGCCTACGGCTGTGTTCAGCCCATCAGGTACTACTGTACCGATAGATACGAAGCTAGAGGTTAAATTCCCTGGGCAACAGCTTAGAACAAACGGTCAACAGGTGTACACCATCTCAAGAAATTCATCGGGGGCCATAGAAAAAAACGAAGTGACAATTACACAAGCCACTTATACGGATTCACTAGTATTAACTCCTCCAACAAATTTGCAGTATGGTACAGTCTATACTATCTCATTTCCTGATAAGGCCTTTATCGTGGGAAATCCAAATGGCGTAGAGTCCTCTTCATTAAGTTGGTCTTTCACAACCGTAAGTCAGCCAACAACGGCCCTTACAGCTACTTTTAGTCCAACGAATGGCAGCACGGGAGTAAGCACAAGCGTCCGTCCAGTTATTACTTTTAACCGATCAGTTAGATTAAACCCCAGTATTACCAACGGGGGAATTACGCTAAGAAAAACTAGTAATGGCGCGACTGTTCCAATCAGCGTATCGGTTAGCTCCAACCAAGTAACCATCGTTCCAAGCTATAGCTTGGAGGAGGGGGCTAGTTATTATGTAGAAATCGCAAGCAACGGAATTTATGATGCCCAGGCGCCGCAACTTTATTATGCAGGGATTAGCGGCAGCAGCTATTGGTATTTCCAAACCGTTGCATATGATAAGACAGCCCCTGTGCTACAGAGTTCTACAATGTACAACAATACAGTCATTCGTTTACTGTACAATGAAGCCTTGAACTCATCATACAACTTGCCAACCTCCAGCTTTACGGTAACCGTAAACGGGGAAACTCGTCGCTTAAGCTATGTTACAGTTTCTGGAGATAGCGTATATGTGTACTTAGAGACAGGGATTGCTGTCGGACAGGATGTCAAAATTAGCTATACGGGTTACTCGGGTCAAGGAATTCGAGATATAGCTGGCAACGCAGCCGTCTCTTTTCCAACCAGGGCGGTTACTAACGGCATTGATTCCGTGATGCCAAAACCAAAAGATACGAGCTACGCAACAAGTAATACGGTAACTTTATATTTTAGCGATAGTTTAAAAAGCCCATCCAGCTACGCTTATCAACAATTTACGGTTACTGCCGACGGGAATACTAAATCAATCAGCAGTATATCGCAGAGTGGATCCGTAGTTACGCTATATTTATCCAGTTCCATTTCAAATGGTGAGGTAGTGAAAGTATCATATACTCCTGGGTCTTATCCACTTCAGGACTACCGTGGGATGGACATACCTGCGTTCAGCGACTTTTTTGTACGAAATACGTATGATACTGTTGCTCCCGTATTTAAGCAAGCGGAAGGTTCAGGTAATAAAATCTTCATGACTTATAATGAACTGCTCCGTACAAGCCCTACGCCGATGAAAAGCCAATTTTCGGTACTAGTCAACAATGCGCCTGTCTATGTAACGGCAGTGGAGGTTGTATCCAACCAAGTCATACTTACTCTGGCTTCCTCATTTACGAAGGACCAAAATGTGACATTGTCTTATGTCTCAGGTTACGGTGGAATTGCTGACACTAACGGTAACCTGGCCGGATATGTGAATTTACAGCCTGTAACTTATAGCGTAATCGCGGAGGGAGTTCGATCTATCTCTGTTAACGGCGATACGTTAACGATTGTCTACAATTCAACGCTGCGTACAGCTACGTATGTTCCAGTTAATCAATTTTATGTTGTGGTTGATAAAGTGAATAGAGGAGTTCAGTCGGCATCCATCAACGGAAATACGGTTACCCTGAAGTTGACCTCGGCAGTAACGGCTGGACAGGTTGTGACCTTGTCTTACCTAACTGGCGCGGCTCCGCTATATGATAATGCAGGTAATATACTAAAAAGCTTTAACAATATGCCAGTACAGAACTTAACGGGCGGGCAAACTACGGGGACGAATGTTGGACAAACGGGCCAACCAGACTATTTGTCAACCATGTCCAACGCTGAGCTGGGGGTCGGGGGCTATATTTTAAACACAAACACAGCTCAAACTTCAGGCAGTCGGTCTCGCTCAGGTATAGGAATGAATAGATACACTATTGACACTACAAAACTGCAGACTGCGTTCAAATACTTAACAGATAATAACGTGGTTACTCGAAGAGTGGTGTTTGAGGTTCCTTCCACAGAAAAAGCAGCGGAAGTCGCAGTTCCGATCAGTGCGCTGATGGATATGTACAGCAAAGGCAAGACAGGATCATTTGCCGTTAAGTACAACAAGGTGATGTACGAACTGCCTATTGAAAAGATTCCATTCGCGGAAATTTCGCGGGCATTGAACGTCAATTCCTTGGCATCGGCCTATCTCACTATTCAGTTGGATCCTTTAACTCAGTCACAGTTGCCAACTCTAAATTACTCAAATGGGGTATCGACGACACCAATTGCGGATCCAATGCAAATTTATGTTTCATCCTATAACGGAACAAACGTGAACAACACCGTCGATGTATCATATACCGGCCAGATTTACTTCAGAACGGTAAATACAACTACGAACAATCAGGTGTCTCTTGTCAAGTACAATTTGCCATCCCGTTCGGCTTCATTTGTGCCATCCAAGGTTACAAACGGCAACAGTTTATTGATCTTTAATGGGAAGGTAAATGGGAACTCTGTCATTGGACCTGCTGCAGGGTACAGCTATTTCAACGATACGGCGAAGCATTGGGCTAGAAATGATATCAGCGAACTTGCTGGGAAACTGATTATAGACGGCCACTCCGGTGCGAAATTTGATCCCGACAAAAACATCACCCGCGCGGAATTCGCCACGTTTATTGCCAAAGGGCTAGGGCTTGAGCAAGACGTGACGACGGCCAAACGCTTTCCTGATGTCTCCTCTGGAACGACCGGGGCTTATATCGGGGCTGCTGCGAAAGCTGGCATCATCAACGGGAATGCCGATGGGACGTTTAAGCCGAACAGTAACATTACACGCGAGCAAATGGCGCTGATGATGGTGCGGGCGATGGAATATGCGGGGTACAACACTTCGATGAACGGAGCCAATACAGCGACCCTCACCCGGTTCAAGGACGCGGCCAAAATCCAGGCCAAGGACACGGTAGCCAAGGCGGTGAAGGAAGGGATCATCCAAGGCGTATCGGCCACCTCCTTCCAGCCGAAAGGCAACGCCACCCGCGCTCAAGCAGCGGTAATGCTGAAGCGGGTGCTGGATAAATTGAATTACATTTAAGCGATTTTCTAAAAAACTCCCGAATTCCTGTTGTTTATTCAGCAGGAATAGGGAGTTTTTTCATTTTAAAATCATAGAGGAACGTTTCCGAGAATCGATTAGGGGGAGGGGCAGAGGCCATATGAACATAGCGATATGCGATGATACACAAACCAACGATTTGCCTTCTCTGGTCATCTCCCCGCCTAGTACTTTTTTAGCAATCTAGCTTTTTTTCGTAACTTTTCCTGTTAAAAGTAGTCTATTTAATATAGAGACTAGTTTCTCGAGTGGCAGAGGGTGGGAGTAGCCCATCCGTCTTGAGATTCATTATGTAAATAGATGGGAGAGTTACATAATATTATGGTTGTAAGAAGAGAGATGACCGGGAAGACAGCAGACGAACAAAGTAAAACTTTCGGAAAGTCTAAGCTGGCGCACCTTATGGCACGTAGAGGCAAGCAATTGGCACTCGTCACTCTGGCGGGTTTGATTTGGATTCAGCCAGTCGTAACTTTGGGACCGATTCGTAGCGCTATTTCGACCGTCCACGCGGCGGATAACCAGGTGGTTGAGCTGAGCCGGGAGTGGATCACGTCTGGAGCAAAGCACATTCAATATCAATATACGTTTACACGGTCCGGGAAGCAGCATAAGGCGCTGACGGACGTGATTGCGGTGGATTTAACCAACCCTTATGTTCAGCTTGATGTCATGACGGGTAAAGGCGGTCAATTGACGACCAGACAATCCGTTGAAAATATGGCCAAGGAGACAGGGGCAGTAGCCGGCGTTAACGGCGATTTCTTCAACACGGCAGGGCAAGGTGTACCGATGGGTGCAGCCGTGTCCAAGGGCACGCTCGTGACAAGTCCAGCGCAGCTGCAAGGGATGTATGCCTTCGGCGTGAAGAAGGATGGAACCCCGATCATCGATCGCTTTGGATTTAGCGGTACGGTGCTGGCCGGGGATGGTTCTACGTTCCCTCTAACAGGAATCAATCAGGAGGCATATACGACCGAGCCGGATAAAGGGTACAGCCATGTGAATAAAATGTTCATTTACACCAGTGATTGGAAATCGGAGCAGCGTCCGGCAGCCAGTGGCACAACGCCAACGGAAGTGCTCGTTCAGGGTGGCATTGTGCAGCAAGTATCGCTCAAAGCAGCCATTCCGGGTCCGGTGCCGGCGGATGGGTATATTTTGCGTGCCCACGGGACAGCGGCGGATTATGTAGCTACGCATCTGACAGTTGGACAGCAGGTGAACACGACATATGAGCTCCGTTCCCTCACGGACAGCCAAACCATCAACCCATCTGATCTAAAAATGATGATCGGCGGACACACGCTGCTGGTCGATCAAGGCCAACCATCGGCGTTCACCCGCTCGACGACGTCGATTAGCGGCGGCAGCTCGGTGGCCCGTACGGCCGTAGGCTATTCCCAGGACGGGAAGACGGCCTACATTATTACGGTAGAGAACAACAGCAGCAGCGGCGGACTAACGCTCAAGGAACTGCAAGGCTTTATGACGAGCATCGGTGTATGGAAAGGGATGAACCTGGACGGTGGGGGATCTACGACGATGGTTACACGCCCGCTTGCTGAGAACGAAGTGGAGCTGACGTTTACGACGTCCAACGGCGCGGCGGGACAGCGTGCTGTAGCTAACGGCCTGGGCGTATTCACAACAGCACCGCAAGGCTCGCTCAAGGGTCTGAAAATTATCGGCGAAAAATCGCTATTCATTGGGCAGGCAGTGGCTTACCAACTGAAAGGCTATGATACCTACTACAACCCGATCGATACCTCCGGCGCAAACCCAAGCTGGAAATCCGACAACGGCAACGTCGTCTGGACCAATGAAGGCTTCAAAGGGGTCAAAGCGGGCAGCTCCAAAATTACCGCAATCAGCGGAGAGGCTAAGGACTCGATGACGATCACCGTGCTTGGCGGCAGCGACCTGCAAAGCCTGACGGTGGGAACCTCGTTTGCTCCGCTCACGGCAGGCAGCACGGTATCTGTACCCGTGACGGCCACACTGAAGGATGGACGGAGCGTCAACGTGCCTTCCCAATCAGTGAAATGGACATTTAGCGGGATGAAAGCGGATGTGCAAAACGGAGAGCTTACCGTGAAGGCCGTCAACGCCGGAGCCAAAATCGCTTACGCTACCCCGGTATACGACGGGTTCAACGGAACGCCGATCGTCTTCTCGACCTCGACGGAACAAATTTGGGAAAGCTTTGACAACGCAAATAATGAAGTAACGTTCACAGGTAAGCCGGCAGAGGTAACAGGAACGGCATCAATTGTTCAAGGCACAGGAGACCATGCTAAGACGAAAGTGCTCAAGTTGGACTACGACCTGACGGGCGGCAGCGGCAACAAATTTGCTTATGCTGAGCTTAATGGTACGGTCGGTAAAGCGATTCCGGATAACGCTACAGCAATGACGGTAGATCTGTTGGGCGATTCCAGTTTGAACTGGGTGCGCGCAGAATTTGCAGATGCGAACGGAAAACCGGTTTACGTCGATTTGGCACGGCCGCTTGATTTTACCGGCTGGAAAACATTGACCGTAGACCTGACCGCGAGCGGGATGAAATATCCGGCCAAGCTGAAACGTCTATATGTCGTGAACGTTACCGAAGGTCAGGACGAGCGTGCTATGACGGGCAGCGTTTCATTTGACAATATTAAATTTACAGCTCCTTCATCGGAAGGGGACACGGGCTTCCCAAGCGCGACAGCTCAAATGGCGGTAGGCCAAAAATCGATGACAGTAAACGGTGAAAAACAAACGCTGGATGTGGCTCCACTGCTTAAAAACGGGACAACCTATATTCCGATCAAATATGTGTTGGATGTTTTTGGCGGATCGTCGGTGTGGAACAGTACGTCCAAGAAAATTACGGTTACGCGCGGCACGACTATTCTAGAGTTGACCGTCGGCAAAAGTGAATTTTTGTTGAACGGAGACAAAAAGCAAGCAAGCGTATCACCAATTATCACCGGAGGCAGGACTTTAGTCCCGTTACGTTTGGTATCCGAACAGCTTGGCATTGGCGTAAATTGGGAAAAGAAAACCAAATCCATTACCCTCGAATCATGATATGATTAGTTCGGAACTACTCGGATAGATGGAAACGGAGAAGGATTAAGTGGATTTTCAAGCAGATGCCATTGATCGCGTTATCAATAATGCAGTGAGTGTGTTGGAAAGTAGCAAATTTCAAATTCTCGAAATATTGGAGTCGGCACGAAACGAGCTGAAGACACTTACCTCCGAACTACAAAACGTCATGAAAGAAACCGCAGAAACCGTGGAGAAGGTCGATCAGCTCGAAGTGAATTACCGACGTTCCCGCATCCGGCTGACAGAAGTCAGCCGGGATTTTGTGCGCTATAAGGAAGAGGATATCAAGCAGGCCTATGAGAAGGCGACGCAACTGCAGCTCGATTTGCTCATTTACCGGGAAAAGGAAATGTATTTAAAGGCCCGGCGGGATGAGCTGCAAAAAAGAGCGCGCAATGTAGAAAAGTCGGTTGAACGCGCCGAAACGATCAGCTCGCAGATGGGCGTTGTGCTGGAGTATTTTTCCGGTGAGTTGGGACAGGTTACCCGAATTTTGGAATCGGCGAAAAATCGTCAGTTGATCGGTTTGAAAATTATTTTGGCGCAAGAAGAGGAACGCAAGCGGATCTCTAGAGAGATCCACGATGGTCCTGCCCAGTTGCTCGCAAATCTAGTGCTTAGGACGGAAATTGTAGAAAGAATGCTGGCTAAGCAGGAATTTAAGATGGTCCAAGACGAAATAGTAGATTTGAAGGCGCAGGTCCGCTTCAGCTTGGAAGAGATGCGGAAGGTCATATTTAATTTGCGCCCTATGGCCCTGGATGATCTGGGACTTATTCCAACGCTTCGCAAATACGTTCATGATTATGAGGAGAAGACGAAAATAAGAGCCACCTTTGAAACGAGGGGCAAGGAATATCGGTTGACCTCCCCCATGGAGGCAGCGGTTTTCCGCTTAGTACAGGAAGCTTTGACCAATGCAGCGAAGCATGCTTTTCCAACTTATGTGGGCGTCGAAATAACGTATCAAGCGCAAATCATTCGAATTGTGGTAACGGACAATGGGCTTGGCTTTAAAGTGGACCAACTGGAACAAAAGACGAAAGAGCATACGCATTTTGGCTTAATCGGTATGAGGGAACGGGTGGAACTGCTCGAAGGAAGAATGGAGATCGAGTCAGGAGCCAATATGGGTACCAAAATCATCATCCATATCCCAACGAACACAGAGAAAAGAAAGGAGAACCAGGATGGATAATCAGACTAGCGGGGGAAAACAAACAATTAAAGTTCTCTTGGCCGACGATCACCAACTGTTTCGCGAAGGGCTTAAACGTATTTTGAACATGGAGGATGACATCGAGGTTATCGGGGAATGCAGTGACGGGACCCAAGTATTGGCTTCCTGTCAGGAGCTTCATCCGGAAATTGTGCTTATGGACATCAACATGCCGCTTCTAAACGGTGTTGACGCAACGGCTGAACTGCGAGAAACGCTTCCGGAAGTGAAAGTAATTATCCTGTCGATTCACGATGACGAGAGCTACGTATTTGAGACTTTGCGAAAAGGGGCAACAGGCTATCTGCTGAAGGATATGGAGGCCGAATCCCTGATCAATGCGATCCGTACAGTAGCTGAAGGCAATGCCTTCATTCATCCGAAAGTGACTGGCAAACTGATTCAACAACTCCGCCGCATGGAATATCTAAGCGAGACGGGAGCTATTGCCGAAGACAATGCAATCCGTGAAGCCGGCGTCAAATTTGTGGCTGGTGACGATAACCCACTCACACGTCGTGAGGCTGAGGTGCTTCGCCTGATGGCGGAAGGACGCAGCAATAAGATGATCGGCGAACATCTGTTTATTAGCGAGAAGACGGTTAAGAACCATGTCAGCAGCATTTTGCAGAAGATGGATGTCGATGACCGTACGCAAGCCGTTATTAACGCCATTAAGTATGGCTGGGTAACCCTCTAATATTAGGGAAGCGAACTAGATGAGTTAAGTTAGAGGAAGTACAGAAGAAAAGGGACTGGTTGAGTAGCAGGGTTTTACTACTATGCAGAAGTCGGCTTACAAAACAGGTCCCTGGTGTCCGGAGGCTTATATCCCCCAAGGATGACCGGAAGCAAGGTCTATGACTTCGTGTTTCCTTAGGCTACTGGAACTTGAAGTTTTCGTGCAGCTAGTGGTCAGTTGATCGAAATTTTTCCTCGCTATAAAGTGACCTCCCTGCAGCGAGCTTGATGGTAAGTTGACTTGCTGGACAAGGTGAAGCGGGGATTTCTATGCCTATCGATTCCATATTGTGCTACTAAATGAAGATTGAAGGAGAAATGGTGGCATCATTACCTCTATTTACTTCTAACTACTTCTAACTACCTCTAAGTGGTATAGTCTTTTTGAAAAATAGGATTTAAGTGTATTTCATACAGTTAATTTCTCGTTTTCCGCAGATTGGGAGAAAATAAGTGTAAAAAGTACATTTAAATGACCTTAGCAGGCAGGTAGATTGGAAAAAGGGCGCTTTTAGTTGCACTCTATGCATCTAAAGTGCTGAGATCGAAGATATTGGGGAAAATAGCTGCACTTTTTACATTTAGATGCGCGATTTAGTGGGGATAAGGGCTGTTTAGGTATGGGTATAGGTATAGATTAAGGTTAAGGTTAAGTTGAGAGCTTGGGTACAAATTTAAGTGTGGATATAGGTAGTGGTTACCCAAACCGTGAAATATACATAAAAGTCAGCAATACATAGAGCTGTGAAAACAAGTTACCTAAATTGATGGTCCGTGAGCGCCCAGTAACCGACCCTTTATCAGCGGCATATATTGTCGCTATAAGGGAGGTGAGGTTCCGTGGTTCCCTACATGGGTTGGATATTGCTATGCTACGGATTGGCCGCGGTACTGGTGCACATGCTTCATCGATTTTATTCCCGGCGGAAGCCGAACAGCCACATGATTCATTATGTTTTGGTCACGAGAAATCATGAGGGCCAAATGGAATGGTATTTGAGAGCGTTGTCCTGGTATGCTCGGCTTAGAGGGCTGTCGCTGCAGGTCACGGTGTTGGATGAAGGCTCCAAGGATGATACGCTGGCTATCGCACGCCGTCTTCAGGCTCAAGACGATATGGAGTTGACGGTGATTGGTTTAACTGTTGTGCGGCAGGAAGATGTGGAAGAACAAACGGCTCAAATCAAAGGCGCAAACCCTGTTTATGTTGATTTACGGATCCCCCAGGAGGCGGACAAAATTCCATATGTCCATGTTTAAACAGCGAAATTGTAAACAAAGGCAAGATCATGAGTGGTTGGAGACAATACTGGAAAATAGACAATTTCATAAGGATATACTGCAGCGTTTGAGCGCGCAGTTCAAGGTGTGAAGCACACTCTTACTTTGGCGAAAGCCGGAGGGAGTGTGCTTTTTGCGTTATTAAGGCCAGTTTAGAGTGTATACGTGAAAAAGCAGCTGGGCGGGAGGGGGGCATGAAGGGAGTGCTGTTAAGCGATGATCATTCGAGGCTTCAGTTATACAAAGACAAATGAGAAGCTTTCATTTGAAATAGGTTGGACTTACTTTAATGAGGGAGGGGAGCGCTTGAAAATTTGTTTATACGCCGTTAGGAAACGGCTAGGCTGGCGGCTTATGGTTAGCTTGGATATGCGCGTGGATATGTTGTGGTGGACAGGCATGGGGGTAGGAGAGGGTTCAACTAAAGTTGATAAACCATTAGGTGAATTGGGCAGGATGGAACGGAGAGAGACTGGCAGTGAGGGAGCGGTCGCGGTGTTTTTGTTGTCCGGCAGCATGCCGCTGGGTTGGGCGATTCAACTGCGGGACGGTTTTGTGCCTGTGGCCGAAATGGATCGATGGACACCTGAGGACTGGCTAGACTACATCAGACGAGAGTTGAGAGAGGAGCTCGATTTGGAGCAGAAGCTGTCTTCCGAACAGGGGTTGACGGTGGGGCGAGGAGGTGCCAGGGAGTGGGAATTCCTGCCTGAAAAGAGGGTTAAGGGGGCGGCCGGAGCACGGAAGCTGGAGGTTTGGCTGGGGAGTGAGTGCGGTTGGATTTGGAACGCAAACAAAGGTTTGACCGATCTGGGGCGGTCCCTGCTCGGAGCTTGGACTGGGGATGAGGGACTTGGGGGAACGACCGGTTCCTGGATCATGGGCAGGGCCTCAGAGGAGTGGGGGGAGGGGGCGCGGCGGCTGGCGGCCGCGCTCGAGGGTAGGTCGCTGCTGGAAGCGGAGCTCCAGCAGCTTGTTGCGGAACGCCTGCCGGGGCTGTCGCCGGCCTGGCGCTCCGCTGCCCAGCTCGCGCACCTGCAGGGGCGCGTGCAGTTCACCGCGGGCGTGGCTCCCGCCCACGCCCGCTCGCAGCCG
>NZ_JBHTLM010000035.1:0-36445 GCF_042678945.1 Paenibacillus puldeungensis
GTTAAATGAGCCGAAATGGCGGAGTAGGCGGTAGTGGGCTTGTTTTAAATGCACTTTTTACAACTAAAGTTCAAAAATGAGATATGTGGGGCCAAATAGATGTACTTTTTGCATTTATTTGGCTGTTTGTGCATAGAGTGACTGGAAACCAGCATTCTTCGGAAAACGAAAACTTTCCAGTGTCGGCGTTAAGGTACTGTAGAGGATGGGGCCAAAGAATAATGTAAGACACATCAAGCGATCGAGAGCACTGCCGATTACAAGGCGGTGCTTTTTTGATGTGGAGATTCACAATGTTTGCTTGATCATGACAGTTGTCATTCTCATGTCATGACAGCTCTAACTAATCCGCATAAGAATCTTCCGGTATGCTAGTTACATAAGGAAACGGACTTCAAGTAACGGAGCAAAACGGAGGGATAGAAGATGGAAACGATCATTGAAGTAAATAACGTAAGTAAAGCATTTAAGGATAAAAAAGCGGTAGACGGTGTAAGTATTCAAGTGGAAAAAGGTTCAATCGTTGCTCTGCTGGGCCCCAACGGGGCTGGTAAAACGACGACAATGCTGATGATGCTGGGGTTATTGAAGCCGACTTCTGGCAGTATTAAATTGTTCGGTCAGGAACCCGGTTCAACCGCCGCCAGCCAGCGGATAGGAGCGATGCTTCAGGAGGTTAGCGTGATGGATCGGCTGAAGGTGAAGGAACTGATCGAGCTGTTTCGAAGCTATTATCCAAACCCGGCGGATACGGATTATTTGAAACGGGTAAGCGGATTGCAAGACCGAGATATGAACCGCTATGCCGAGAAGCTATCCGGCGGGCAGAAGCGCAGTCTGAGTTACGCATTGGCGCTGAGCGGAGATCCGGATTTACTCTTTTTCGATGAACCTACGGTAGGGCTTGATATAACGGCTAGACGGGAATTTTGGAAAAATGTGAAGGAGCTGGCCGCCTCGGGGAAAACGATATTATTCTCCACGCATTATTTGCAGGAGGCTGATGATGTTGCTCACCGGATAATATTGTTCAATCAAGGAAAGCTTGTGGCTGACGGCACGCCGCAGGAAATCAAGTCCAGATTGCTAAAACGATCGGTGTCGTTTATCCCGTTGATGCCGGAGCAGGAACTGAATCTCAAGCTGAACGAAATGGATTTTGCCGACAATCACATGCAGGTGGATGGAAGAGTGGTATTGACGACGGATAATACGGATCACGTGCTGGAGAGCATTTTCCGCCATCAATGGAAGGTTCGGGATATTCAAATCGATAGTGGCAGTCTGGATGAAGCATTCGAACAACTAACCGTACACGAAAAGGAGTCGATCTTATAATGAATACGATAAAAATGCAGTGTAAAGTAGAGTTTTTGAGAATATGGCGCAACCCTTATTATGTTTTCTGGTCTTTGCTGATGCCGATTATCTTTTATTTCATTTTTACGAAGGTCGTTAACACCGGGGTGGATAACCAAGGAGAGTGGCAGGCTCATTACCTTATGTCTATGGCTGCGTTTAGCGTGATGGGGTCTGCAATTATGCAGATGGGCATCCGCCTCGTTCAGGAGCGAAATCAAGGGTGGACTACCCTTCTCGGAGTAACTCCTCTCTCCAGCTCGGTGTATTTTCTAGGAAAAATGTTCGGGCAAACGGTGATGCATCTGTGCTCCATTCTTATTATTTTTATCGCGGGTTTCTTTATTAACGGGGTCTCCCTTTCGATTTCAGAATGGATCCTCTCGGGACTATGGATTTTGATAGCGGCGATTCCATTCCTTGCACTTGGCACTTTGATTGGCTCCATGAAACGGGCGGATACAGCGAGTGGGATTAGCAATGTTCTTTATCTTCTACTGGCGCTTGGCGGAGGCATGTGGATGCCGATGGAGATTTTTCCTAAGGTTATGCAGCAGATTGGCAAATGGTTGCCTTCCTACAATTACGGAAACGGCGCATGGATGATCATCCAAGGCGAGGCGCCTGAACTCCGGAGTGTGGCAATTTTACTGGGATACTTGGCCGTATTTATGATACTATCCGTATATATTCGAAATAAGCAGAAAGTAGCGTGAGTGTAGATGAGGGAGCATCGAGAGTTTACTTTTTTTCCGAAAAAGCTGGGGTTGTTCCCTTATGTGTTCCTGCTGTATCTGCTAATGCCTGCCTTTAATCTGGTCCAGCAACATGGCTGGAAGAGTTTGTTCGGCTGGACGTTGCTGCTGATGTTTCTGGTGACGTATCGTCAGCTATATTGGGTGGAAATCGGCAGCAAGGCATTCGATGGTCTGCTTTTGGCACAGATGGCCATTATATTAGGGCTTACTTTGGTAAACGGCCCTTATAATATTTTTCTAGGGTTCTTTTCTGGCAATTTCATTGCTTATTATTATGATAGACAGCGTAGCGGGGTGGATTTCGATCCGCAGCGAAAGTTTCGAAATGCCATGGTGATTTTCCTGGGTGTGCTGCTAGTTCCCGTTTTCATGTACATACGTGCGATTATTCAAGGAAAAGCTGATGCAGCCGGTTTGGGATTCTTTATTCCTTTTATCCTCATTATGTATACGACACCTTTCGGCATGCGTTCCATGTATCGAAACCGGCATTTGAGAGAGGAGTTGGACCGTGCCAACGAACGAATTAAAGAGCTTGTCAAACGCGAGGAACGAATTCGCATTGCCCGAGATTTGCACGATACGCTTGGGCATACATTGTCCTTAATTACGCTGAAAAGTCAGCTGGTTGAGAAATTAGCCATGAAAAATCCGGAGCGCGCAAGGGAGGAAGCCAAGGAGATCGAGAGAACATCTCGAGCCGCCCTGAAGCAGGTTCGGGAGCTCGTGTCGGATATGCGGGCGATTAAAGTATCCGAGGAGCTTGCCGCATCGGCCGAAATGCTAAAGGCTGCCGGCATTACATATGAAATTCAAGGAGAAGTCTCGCTTGAAGGAGTATCAGAGCTGACGCAAAATATTATAAGCTTATGCATTAAAGAAGCGGTAACCAATATTGTTAAACATAGCGGTGCTGAGCACTGCGATATTAATTTGAAGCGTGAAGGTGACGCAATTAAACTCATGGTAGAGGATGACGGAGCAGGGATTCCGGATGAGTTAAAGGATTCGCTAGGCAACGGTTTGAAAGGAATGACGGAACGGCTGGCTTTGATTGAGGGCTCGCTGGAACTTTCCCCGGGAAATAATAAGGGGACAAAATTGAGCGTGATCGTTCCGATTCCTGTCAAAGAAATGAATGGAGGGGAACGGTCATGATTTCGGTTGTGATTGCTGAGGATCAACGTTTGTTAAGAGAAGCGATGTCTTCCTTGCTCAGCCTGGAGGATGATATTGAAGTGATCGGGGAATCGGGAGACGGGGAAGAGGCACTGGATCTGATTCGTCGCCTGAAGCCGGATATTTGCCTGCTGGACATCGAGATGCCGAAGAAAAGCGGCCTTGACGTAGCAGAGCAGCTGCACCAGGAGAATTCGGAATGCCAAATTATTATTTTGACTACATTTGCGAGACCAGGTTATTTTGAGCGGGGGATCAAAGCGAATGTGAGAGGATATTTGCTGAAGGATGAGCCGGTGGAAAAGCTGGCTGAAGCGATTCGCCGAGTGAAGGGCGGTAGCCGGGAGGTGTCGCCGGAGCTGGTGTTTGGTAGCCGAAGCGAGGAAAACCCGCTTACCGATCGCGAAAAGGATATATTGAAACTGGCCGCGCAAGGGTTAAGTGCCGGAGATATTGCCTCCTCTTTGTTCCTTTCCTATGGAACAGTTCGCAATTATATTTCGGAAATATTGAACAAGCTTGAGGTTAAAAGCCGGATTGAAGCGGTTCGTAAGGCCGAGGATAAGGGATGGATCTAAAAAAGCGGGCCTTTTCCCCTTAGGGGGTGTGAGGTCTGGCAACATACTATAATGAAAGACCCGAAAGGACCTGACTTCCAATAGGATTCTTTATGGGTCTTTTTAGGCTTAGTTTAACAGAAAAAATAACTGCACAAGGTTAAAAAATTGAAAGAAATGAAAACGGAAAAAAGAAAAAATTGTAAGCTGCTTGTAAAACAATGCTTTAACGAAAGGAATATAATGGAGGAGCCAAGGAGATATGGCTATTACGTAAAGCAGGATTTGCTATAAATAACGTAATTACGGATGTGGAGGAGAAAAAAAGATGAAGTACGGGAAAATTCAACGAAGTGTGGCTGTGATCGCCGGGGCCGTGATGATAGGGAGCTCTTTCTTGTTACCGGCCCAACCTATTCATGCGGCTGCGGATACACCTAAAGCCTCTGTACATAAAGGTGCCGTAAAAAAGGCTGAGTCACCTCAGGTTACATTGAAATTCAACGGAGTTCAGGCGAAAGATCAAGGGTTAACTTTAGCCGGAAACGTTTATGTGCCGGTATCATTTTTGCGGGATACATTGAAAATGCCTTTTTCTTATGATAAAGCCACGAAGACTTACAGCATAGGCGAGGGATACCGAAAGCTGAAGCTGGTGGCTTCCGAATACGGAATCAGTCCCGATATTAACGGGTATTATCTCTATCCTCTGGAGGCAAAAAACATCAATGGACGTCTTTACGTTCCTTTTCAATGGGTTAAGGATTATTTAGGGTTTCAAGGGGAATGGAATGCGGCCAATAAGACGCTAAATGCATCGGCTCGTCAAGAAAACAAGCTGACGGTTGAAACGGAATCTTACAACAAGGACTCGAAGGATGTCACCATTCATTTGAATACGCCGCAAATACGTTATCCGGGAAACGAGAAAGTCGAGAAGGCGATTAATGATGTACTGATGAACGATCTGAAGCAGTTGAAGGAAACAATCGATAAACAGCTTAAGGAAAAAAACGCTGAAGGAAATGAGAACCCGAATCCGTACGGCTATTCCAGCTCATACCTGGTCACCTATAACCAAAATGGTGTGCTTGGTTTGGTCGTTGAATCGTACGAATATTTGGGAGGAGCACACGGTACCAGCTTCCGCCAAGGGTATACCTTCTCTTTGAAGGATGGGAAAGCACTAACCCTGGACGATTTGTTCGGAAAAAATGCCAATTACCGCAAGCAACTTAACCTTGAAATTGCCAAGCAATTTAGCAAAAATCCAGGATATTCTGGTGGGTTCAAGGAGCTGAAGAAAAATCCCGATTTCTTTTTGACCCCGGATACGCTTCACGTTTTCTTCCAAGTTTATGAGTACCTGCCTTATGCCGGGGGATTCCCTGAGTTTTCATTCCCGTTCAGCAAGCTGCTGTCAAAAGGGAGTACACCATTTGATGGGTTGAATGCCAATTGATTATTAATTTTATTCAGGGACTTTCAAAAAGAATGTAACCTTTTTGTTACCGATAAGCCGTAGACCTACCGTTATAATGAAAATGGTATATTGCATCTAGGAATTTCAGCCTATCCGTATTCTATATCAGGGATGACATCAAGAGAGAAACATATCAGCATATAGGTTAAGGTAAGGAGGATTGAATCATGCGGCGAAAGGAAATAGGATATTCCTTAGGCTTCATGTGGGTAGTCGTGATGATATTGTGCATCATCGCAGGCTGTGCGTCTTCCGAGCCCTCATGGACGAACTTTGTAGGCGCGGCTGTGGAGAAAAGCTTCCCCGTTCCGAAAGAGGCTACTCAAACGGAGACAGCCCTGAATAACTCAAAAATGGATTACGTTCATTATTCCATCGCCGGACTTCGTGAGGAAGACGGAATTCCCGAGGCTTATCAAAAGGCCATTCAAGAGTGGGGATGGATGGAAAGGAAAGAAGAGAGCACAGGAGCAACGCATGTATTTGAAAAAGGAAAATTGATCGTGCAGCTCACGGTCCACGATAAATCCTTTACTGTGCTAGTTCCTAAGCTTGAGGAGAAGACGGTCATTCAAGGCATAGAAGGTAGTCCATAAACAGTATTTTTATCTGAGAATAGGACAAGAACACACACTCAAGATCACAATACCAAGTGGTCTAAAAAAGCCTGTTCCCCGCGTAGTTTCGCAGGGAACAGGCTTTTTATTTTGGAAGAGGACTACTGCATATAGTAGGAAATATCGAGCCCGGTTATTTTAAGCATACCGTCCTTAGGTTGTTTTCTAAAACGTAATATTACCAAAAGGGTCGGCATGCTCAGCCAAATGTGCCAGAAAAACAAAGCGAACACAAAAGAGACCGGTGACCAAGGAATCAGTATAGCGGCGATGCAGCAGCCGATCCAAGCCGTATGTAGATAAACTGGGCGAAATGCGGAATATCTGACAAATTGATCTGGCATATAGCCAATCCACGGCAACTGCCGGGAAAAACGCCAACGTTTGTGATAGGAGTGACTCACTATAATTAGAACCGAGCGGGAAACGACGTATTGAATCCATAGCGCAACGAGAAATGCGAGCAGGAAGAAAAATATGCTAGTCCAGGAGATAAAGATCATTTCAGCCGCAAGCCAAATAAAAGGCAGTGTTGTAAAACTGCGAACTAAGGCTTTAGGCACCATGACCTTTTTGAGCAGCCGATAATGATAAAATGTTGCATTTGTTCCGGATTCTACAGACTTCAACAAACAACCCTCCTACAATGACTTCATGCCTTTTGGCGGGACATGCCCATATAAATATATCGGACAAAAGGAAGAATAAATAAAGTTTTGACTTCGTACAGACACAGCCTTATGGGATCAGGCATATGATAAGGTAGATAGCGACTATGAAAAGGTTTAAAATAATAGAATCTGTGTCATACTGATAGTAAAACAAACAAGGTGGGATCGGGCATGGATGAGCTTGCCGAAAAAAAGTGCATTATTTGCGGGGAGCCGAAGACGGAGGGCATTCATATCGCCGCGGAGTTTATCTGCGATGCGTGTGAATCGGAAATGGTGCATACCGATGTGCGAGAAGAGAAATACAATTTTTTTATACATCGGATGAAGCAAATCTGGGTGGAGAAAAATGTATAGATCCGCTGGTTAAAGGACCTGTTCAGATGGGGAGCGGGTCCTTTTGTATTGCTCTCTCCGGGACATAAGCGGTAAAATGAAGCGATGGACTAAGCAATTGAATTAAAGGATTTAGATAGAGGTGTTGAATCGGTATGGATCAAGCTCCCTTGGCCGAGGCGCTACTGAAATATAAAGAGAAACAAGATGCTTCCTTCCACGTACCGGGCCATAAGGACGGACGAGCCTTTCAAAACGTGAAGGACCGTGAGGCGTACGAGGCATTGTCTGAGGTCATGAAGATCGACGCGACCGAAATTACGGGGACTGATGATTTGCATCATCCGGAGGGCGTCATTCTGGAGGCCCAACAACAGGCCGCAAGGGTGTTTGGCGCGGAGGAGACGTTTTTTCTTGTCGGCGGGAGTACGGCCGGCAATCTGGCACTGATCCTGAGCGTGTGTACCTCGCCAGGAGATGTGCTCCTCGTGCAGCGGAACGTGCATAAATCCGTCATTCACGGATTGATGCTGGCGCACGCGCACGCGGTGTTTTTGGCGCCGCAGCTCGGCGCCGGCAGCGGCCTGGCGACCATCCCGTCAGAGGCGACGGTGCGTGAAGCCCTGCGCCGATACCCCGGCGCCAAAGGGCTTCTGCTCACGCACCCGAGCTACTACGGAATGGGAGCAGCGCTGCGGCCGCTGGCCGAGCTGTGCCACGAGCATGGCGTGCCGCTGCTCGTGGACGAGGCGCATGGCGCCCACTTCGGGCGGCACCCGGCCTTGCCCGAGAGCGCGCTGGCCGCGGGGGCCGACAGCGTGGTGCAGTCGACCCACAAGATGCTTACCGCGCTCACGATGGGCGCGATGCTGCATGTGCAGGGCGGCCTGCTGGACCGCGGCCTCCTGCGCGGGCGGCTGACGATGGTCCAGAGCTCCAGCCCATCGTACCCGATCATGGCGTCGCTCGACTTAAGCCGCCGCCTGCTTGAGACAGAAGGCCCTGCCTTGTTTGCCGCCCCGCTGGCGGCAGCGGAGCGGATTAAGCAGGGCCTAAGCGAGATGCCGCGTTACGGCATCGTACAACTGCCGGGCGCGTGCGGAGCGGATCCTGCATATACTATACAAGATCCCTTAAAGATTGTACTATACGATGCTAAGGGAGACTTAAGTGGATACGAACTACAACGAAAGCTGGAGCAGCAAGGCTGTATCCCGGAAATGAGCGATGACCGTTATGTCGTGCTTGCGCTTGGGCCGGGAACCTCGTTGGAGGAAGCCGAGCGACTGCTGCAAGCTTTGGAGCGAATCGCCGATGGGATTGGGGAGGCGGTGTCGGTTCGAGAAAATGGCCCTACGCCGTTTTCCACGTGGAACATTCGAGAGACGATGAGTATCAGCAACGATTCATTAGCAAGCGTAGATGCCTTGCCTTCCGCCATCTCAGCACCCGTGCCGTTTGGCCTGACTCCGTTATCCCCTGCGGAGATCGAGACGATCCCCGTAGAGGATAGCGTCGGCCGGCAAGCCGCGGAAATGATCATCCCTTACCCTCCGGGTATTCCACTTGTATATGCAGGGGAGATGATTACGGAGGATACGAAGGACCGACTGATCGGGCTTAAGTTATCGAAGGCGAAATGCCAAGGGGCAGCGGATCCTTTACTACGGGCCATCCAAGTTATGAAGACTAAGAGGAAAGCAGGGAACGATGCAGATGAGCGGTAATGCCGAAGGTTTATTCATTTCTCTGGAGGGTGGTGATGGATCAGGAAAAACGACAGTGATGCAGGAGCTTGGACGCGTACTGGAGGAACATGGCGTATCGTATATAGCCACGCGTGAGCCTGGAGGAATTGAGATCGCCGAGAAAATTCGTGAAATCATTTTAAACCCGAAACATACAACGATGGATGCGCGTACAGAGGCTTTACTTTATGCAGCGGCTAGAAGACAGCACCTGGCTGAGAAGGTGGAGCCGGCGCTAAAGCAGGGCACCTGCATTCTCTGCGATCGCTTTGTTGATAGCAGTCTTGCTTATCAGGGGTATGCACGCGGTTTAGGTATTGAGGAAGTAATGAACATTAACAGCTTTGCGATTAACGGGCGTTTTCCGAACATCACCTTCTATTTGGATATCGAACCGGAGCTCGGGCTTACTAGAATCGCTGCCGGGCAGGGGCGGGAAGTCAACCGACTGGACATGGAGAGCCTTCAGTTTCACCAAAAAGTGCGCGAAGGATATTTAATTGTGGCGGATATGTACCCGGAGCGAATCAAAGTAATTGATGCATCGCGCACCAAAGATGAGGTGGCTGCCGAGATTCGGCATCAACTTTCCAAGGCTTTAAAGGAATTTGGGCTATAACTGTCAAATTATATAGGGTGAAGTAGATTTTTGATGATTATAAGGAGGGACTGCAATGAAGCTGATTATTGCGATTATCCAGGATAAAGACAGCAACCGGCTATCCAGCGCACTCGTGAAGGAAAATTACCGTGCGACGAAGCTGGCTAGTACCGGAGGGTTTCTACGGGCGGGGAACACGACATTTATGATTGGTGTTGATGATCATCAGGTAGACACAGTGCTTAACGTCATCCGAAATAGTTGTAAAATCCGTGAACAATTGGTTACTCCAGTTACACCGATGAGCGGTACTACCGACTCCTATTTGCCTCTTCCTGTAGAAGTGCAGGTCGGAGGAGCAACTGTATTCGTATTGCCGGTTGATCGTTTTGAACATTTCTAAATCGTTAATTATAAATTATATTCTAGTTGGCGGTGATCACATTTGAAAATTGATCCGGGATACCGACCGCTTAAAAGTAATCTAGGAGTCAGCGAAACTCCCCCGAAGCCGGTGCAGCACAAAAGTTTTTCCGATGTCATGCAGCGTCATGGAGAGAAAGCAACTCAGGAAGAATTGACCCGGAGATTTAAAGAAATCCAAATGCAGGGCGACCGTTTGGCGCACTCGATGACCATCAGAGAACTGAAATTATATCGCATGATGGTCAAGAGATTTTTGGAGGAGACCGTCCGGCGGGGAGTCGGCATCAAAGACGCCAAAGGATGGGATCGACGCGGCCGCGGGAAACGATACAAGCTGCTGGATGAGGTTGATTCCGCTTTGCTGGATATGGCCGACGAGCTGCTGGAGACGGAACAGGGGAAAATTGAGCTGCTGCAAAAGATCGGTGAGATCCGCGGTATGCTCATAAATCTTTGCTTCTAGATAGCGGTATTATTTGAAAGGACGAGAAGTCAGCATGTCATTTCAGGATATAATCGGGCAGGATAACGCGAAGCAGCTGCTGCAAAGCAGTCTACGGCGCAAGGAAATATCTCATGCCTATATTTTTAGCGGACCGCCTGGAAGTGGGCAAATGGAAATGGCCATGGCCTTCGTCCAGGCGTTGTTCTGCACCCGCGGCGGGGATGATGCTTGCGGAGAGTGTTTGGAGTGCCGTAAGGTGCAGCATGGAAATCATCCCGATTTGACCCTCGTCAAACCGGATGGAGCCTCGATCAAAATTGAACAGATCCGCGATTTGCAGCGTGTTTTCTCTTATCGTTCGGAAAGCGGCAATCCGAAGGCGTATATTATTGATGAAGCGGAGAAAATGACAGTCCAGGCAGCCAACAGTCTGCTGAAGTTTTTGGAGGAGCCGCCTTCACCGGCAGTAGCCATTTTATTGTCCGATAACGGACGAGCTCTACTTCCGACGATTCAATCCCGAGCACAATGGGTTCCTTTTAACCCGCTTGATCCGGAGAAAATGCTCCAGATTCTGGCGGCGGAGGGATTTCCCTCAACCTTAGCGCGAAGTGCCGTTCATCTCGCGGCAGGACTGGGTCCATGCCGTGAACTTATCCAGCAGAATTGGTTTGCAGAAATTAGAAACGTAATGTTACAATTAGGGAAGGAAATCGCAGGCCGTGGCGGTTCTCCTATTATTACAGCGCAGCAGAGCTTGTTCAAAGCGGGGCTAGGCGACCATTTGGACATGTTGTTCAACCTTTTCCATTTGTGGTTCAAGGATATGTTACATGCGCTCTATCATAAACATGATCAAATCATTTTCATAGATGAGTTGGAGTTCATTACAAGATATGCAGCATCTCGCAGCCCACAGCAATGGATTGATGCCATGGGGATGGCTGCGGAGTGCAAGAGAAAATTACGGCAGAATATGAATGCCCAACTTTGTGTTGAGCAGTTCCTGATCGCTGTAGAAGGACAGCATTAAGATCCGGGAAATAGAAGCAAGAAGGACAGAGTAACTTTCTCCCGTGAATGAGCAGAACATTATAGATAAAGAAGTAAACGAGCTTTGATGAGCTATACGAGGGGGTTAGTTTTTGTACACTGTAGTGGGCGTCCGTTTCAAAAAAGCGGGCAAAATATATTATTTCGATCCGCTGGAACTCCCGGTAGAGAAGGACCAAAGCGTGATAGTCGAAACGGCGCGTGGGATCGAATACGGTAAAGTGGTGGTCGGCAAGAAGAACGTAGGAGAATCGGATGTCGTCCTTCCACTCAAGAAGGTCATCCGCATAGCCGATGATGCCGACGCCCGTGTTGTTGATGAGAATAAGTTTGCGGCAAAGAATGCTTTTGCCACATGTTTAAATAAAATCAGAGATCATGATCTGAAGATGAAGCTGGTTGATGTGGAATACACGTTTGACCGCAATAAGATCATTTTTTATTTTACCGCTGAGGGCCGTGTGGACTTTCGGGAGCTGGTCAAGGATTTGGCAAGCATTTTCCGGACTCGAATTGAACTCAGACAAATCGGCGTTAGAGACGAGGCCAAGATGCTTGGCGGTATCGGTCCTTGCGGGCGTGTGTTATGCTGTTCTTCTTGGCTTGGAGATTTTGAGCCGGTTTCAATTAAGATGGCCAAGGATCAGAGTTTGTCGCTAAATCCAACGAAAATATCGGGTTTATGCGGGCGACTCATGTGCTGCCTGAAGTTTGAGCATGATAACTACGAAAGCGTGAAAGAAGAGCTGCCGACCGTTGGAAAAGTGGTTATTACCTCTTTAGGGGAAGGAAAAGTAGTCGGGATCAATGCCGGCTCGCGCACCGTTCATGTACAGTTGTTCGAAATTGGAAAAGTGAAGGAGCTTCCGCTGGACGATGTCGTCCTGAAATAAGGAAGTACTTTTTCAAGAAACTTTAGAGATGACTCTGGGGTGGGAACTTGGAGAACAAGGACATTTTCACACATATGCAAGCGCTGGAAACACAAATGGGAAAGGTACACGGCGATTTGGCCAGCCTTATGCTTGAAGTGAAGAAGCTGGTCGAAGAGAACCAGCAGCTTCTGCTGGAGAATGAACAGCTGCGCAAAATACTCAAGAGGGAAAGTGCGGAGGGCCCTTTGCCTCAGTCATCCCCAGATAAGACAGTCGGTCCGTTAGCGGGCAAGGATGAGATTGACGTAGTAGGCGAAGGCTACGATAATCTGGCGCGTCTTTATCATGAAGGTTTTCATATATGCAATGTCTACTATGGGCACCTTCGTACGGAAGGCGATTGCTTGTTCTGTTTGTCCTTTTTGAATAAATAATGAACCGTGGGGAATGACCCTACGGTTTTTTTAAATTAACGCAGGAGTTGCGCTATGAACAACGTGACGATTTATGACCAGGAGCGGGTGGATGACCTGCTCACACACGACTTGCATATTATTCAGAGTGATGAGGTGTTCAGTTTCTCCATGGACGCCGTGCTGCTGGCGCGGTTCGCCTCAGTACCGAAGTATGGGAAAATTCTCGATCTTTGCACCGGGAACGGAGTGATTCCTTTGCTCTTGTCTACGAGAACAAAAGCTAACATCGAAGGAATCGAAATTCAGCCACGATTGGCGGATATGGCTCGCCGCAGTGTGGAGCTGAATGAGCTAACGGATAAAATTTTGATTCGGGAAGGCGATTTACGGGAATTGGTCAAAGAGACCGGACATGGTATATACGACGCTATTACAGTAAACCCTCCATATATGCCGCTTAAGGGGGGCGACGTGAAGCTAAATACACACCAGGCGATAGCCAGACACGAAATTCACTGCAGCCTGGAAGAGGTGGTGGCTTCCGCGATGCGCCTGGTACGTCCTGGAGGGAAAGTATCGATGGTACACAAGCCTCAGCGGTTGGGTGAAATCATTACCGTGCTGAGACAGTATCGGCTGGAGCCGAAGTTAATTCGCTTCGTACATCCGAGAGCGGGCGCAGAGTCCAATATCGTACTGATCGAAGCGCTGCGGGATGGAAAACCTGATATGCGGGTGTTGCCTCCGTTGATCGTATATAACGAGAACGGCCAATATTGCCCGGAGATTATGGACATTTACTACGGACCAAAAGAGGGAAGATCATGAGTGTAAACGTGCAAAAGAGCTTTGAGGCCGCATCCGGCGCCAGAGATGGATATGGAAAGCTGTATTTAGTGGCTACCCCGATCGGCAACCTAGAGGATATGACGTATCGTGCGGTCCGCACCCTGCGTGAAGCCGATATTATAGCCGCAGAAGATACGAGGCAGACGCGTAAGCTACTAACCCATTTTGAAATTTCCCCGGGTAAGCTGCTTAGCTATCATGAGCATAATAAGGCGGCAAGTGGACCTGAATTGATACGCTTTATAATAGAAGGAAAAAATTTGGCACTCGTCAGCGATGCCGGACTACCGGCCATTTCCGACCCTGGAAGCGATCTGGTGAAGCTTGCGCTTGAAGCTGGAATTTCCGTCATTCCGATTCCGGGAGCGAACGCGGCGTTATCCGCGCTGATCGTATCGGGACTGCCGACGGAACGATTTATGTTCTTGGGATTTTTACCGCGAGATAATAAAGTAAGGGAAGGACTTCTGACCACTTTGCAGGATGAAGAAAGTACTCTCTTGATGTATGAATCGCCGCATCGCCTGATCAAAACTTTAGAATCACTTCAGGAGGTTTTGGGTGACCGAAACATTGTGCTGGCTCGTGAGTTAACGAAACGATATGAGGAAATGACCCGGGGCTCTATTCGCGATTGCCTTGAATGGTTAAATGAGCACCCTCCTCTCGGTGAATATTGCCTTGTTGTAAGTGGGGCTCGTCCGGAGCAGATAAAGGAAAAACGGGATGCTTGGTGGCAAGAGCTGTCCATTGAAGAGCATGTACTTCATTATGAGAACGAAGAAGGGTTAACACGGAAAGATGCTATGAAGAAAGTGGCGGGTGATCGCGGAGTTTCGAAGAGAGATATTTATAAGGCGCTCCTCTAGAGAGGGGCGGTTATAGCTAGGGGGTTAATCCCAAATCTTATATAAAAATCCTAAAATTAACCTAACGGTCAAAAAAAGGGGCCTTCACTAGGCCGGGTTCAAGCCTAAGGAAGGCGCCAAGGAGATATGAAAAAGGTTAGAATTAACAGTTTCAGTAAATCTATTATATACTATAATTCTTAATTTGTCACAGGGGTAGGAAGTTCAGAGATGCATTCATGGCAAACAATTTTCCCCTTGAAATAAGTAACGTTTTCAGCGTTTCCGCAGAAAATACAAGCAGGCTCATATTTCTTCAACATAATACGCTCGCCGTCTACATAAATTTCAAGTGCGTCCTTTTCGCCAATGCCGAGTGTGCGGCGTAATTCAATCGGGATTACGACCCGCCCTAATTCGTCCACTTTTCTTACGATACCTGTTGATTTCATCATAACCGAAGATTGCCCCTCTCGCTATAATTTTTTTAAGTGCCATAATTCGACAATGTTCTATCTTTTATGATTTTTATAATACCAACCATTGCCAGAATAGTCAACCTATTTATGGTAGAGTTCTTTATTATTTCTAAATAAATTCACATATTAGAACGGAAATCACCCATGACTACTAGGAAGTCCAATAAATGCAGCAATTCGACATTTTGGAAATTGCTATTATGACAAAGTTCGACAATATTCGACATTATCTGTCGACATTGGTCAGGATCCTTTCTTTTTCTTCTAATAAAAATTTTTTCGTAAAGGAGTGTTAGCTCATGAATCACCTGCTTCGCGAAGAGAAAGTGTTCAAAGATCCCGTACATAATTATATTCATGTACAGGACGAAGTGATCTGGTCACTAATTAATACGCAAGAGTTTCAGCGTTTGCGTCGCATTCGACAGCTGGGTACGTCTTATTTGACATTTCATGGGGCCGAGCACAGCCGCTTTTCCCATTCGTTAGGCGTATATGAAATTACGCGGCGGATTATTTCGCAATTCGAGAGAGGGGCTTACCCCGATTGGCCTAGCGATGAGAAACTGGTTGCGCTCTGTGCGGCACTCTTGCATGATCTGGGGCACGGTCCTTTCTCTCATTCGATCGAACAGGCTTTTGAGATGCACCACGAGGACTGGACCTGCAAAATACTGCTGGGCGATACGGAGGTTAGCTCGGTCCTGCGGACGATTGGGGATGGTTTTCCTGAGAAGGTGGCGTCGGTCATTCGGAAAGATTACGATAACCCGATTGTTGTCAATTTGGTGTCAAGTCCCCTTGATGCCGATCGGATGGATTATTTGCTCAGGGATGCATACTTTACTGGCGTCAATTACGGTACAATTGACATGGACCGCATTTTGAGAATGCTTCGTCCCTACCAAGGGCGGGTAGTTGTCAAAGAGTCGGGCATGCATGCCGTGGAAGACTATTTAATGTCCCGTTATCAAATGTACTGGCAAGTTTACTTTCATCCGGTTACCCGGAGTTCAGAGATTATATTGCGGCAAATTTTGCGCCGGGCGAAGCAACTGTATGGACAAGGCCATGAGTTCCTCTTCCTGCCAGACCCCCTCCCTGGACTATTTCAAGGAGAATTAAGCGTCCGTGATTATCTCTTGCTGGACGAAGCGCTGATGCAAACTGCCTTCATGCAGTGGAAGAATGAATCCGACACCTTGCTGAGCGAACTTTGCACTCGCTTTTTGGATCGCAAATTGTATAAATATGTAGAACTTGAATCATGCGATGTAGATCGTATCCAGGATATTCGTCTCGCGTTTGCTGAGGCCGGATTAGATCCTGAATACGATTTGGAAATTGATTTTCCAAGCGATCTGCCGTATGATGTGTTCCGACCGGACGAAGCGTCCAAGGAAAAGCAAATTTTACTTTTGGATCATCAGAACAGGTTGCGGGAAATATCGGAAGTATCCGATATCGTTCGCTCCATTAGCGGGCTAAGACGAGGCAAAAATTATTTGTACTATCCTGATAATAAAATAAACGCAACTTTGGATCGTTTGCCTCGTGATATTGCCCAAATATTCGAACAGAAACGTTAGGAGGTACCTAAGGCTAATGCTTATTGATACACATACTCATCTGGACGCTCCGGAGTTTGATGACGATCGCGAGGAAACGATCGCACGGGCTTTGGAGCAAGGGGTTTCGCGGATGATCAACATCGGCTTTAACCGCGACACAATCCCTACAACCATGAAGCTCGCCGAATCGTATGATTTTATTTATGCGGCCGTCGGCTGGCATCCGCAGGATGCGATAACGATGCGCGAAGGGGATTTGGACTGGATTGCACAATTGTGCGAACACGAAAAAGTAGTTGCCATCGGGGAGATCGGGCTCGATTATTATTGGGATACGTCACCTAAAGATGTCCAACAGGACGTGTTCCGTAAGCAAATTGGACTAGCCCGAAGCCTCGGGATGCCAATTTGTATCCATAATCGGGATGCCCATGAGGATGTTGTCCGCATTCTTCGCGAAGAAAAGGCAAGCGAGATCGGCGGAGTTCTTCATTCTTTTTCAGGAAGCTGGGAAATCGCCAAAATGTGCCTGGATTTGGGGTTCCATTTATCTTTCGGTGGTCCGATCACGTTTAAAAATGCCAAAACTCCGAAAGAGGTTCTGATTAAGACGCCGATGGATCGATTATTGATCGAAACAGATTCCCCTTATCTCACACCGCACCCATATCGTGGGAAGAGGAATGAGTCGGCTAACGTTCGTTTGGTTGCGGAAGCAGCAGCAGAGCTTAAAGGGGTATCGGTGGAGGAAATCGCCGAAATTACAACCCGAAATGCACTGGAACGATTTGGAATCCCGAGTATTTCGGAGTAAAAGGGATGAAAAAAGGAGTATTTTCGAAAGATTAATGTATTTTAAACAATAAAAACGAGTTCATTACATTTTTTTAACCATTTTTTTAAAAAAACGTGGTTGATTCGTCCTTTACAACATGCATCGAAACAGGATAGAATTTTTTCAGTGATTGTTTTTGGCTCAGCTTGGAAGCTGAAACAGCCATTCAATCTCTGGTTCCATGAACCAGTCTCGCTGAATCTCCGAGAGGAGAACGGGGGAACCGATGCAGATCTGGATCAGTATGTTCTGGCCATTTCTGTAATTGATTTCTTTACAGAGTCTTAGGGGTGAATTCAAGGTCGTTGCGCCATGAGCGAATGACTGAGAACGGGCGGCTCTCTTTCGTCCGAATCCGACAGCTAACCTCGTAAGCGTAATAAGAGAGGTAACTCGTGCAGCTATTACACCAAGACGTTCAAGAAGCCACGAAGGAGTTCCTCTAACTCTTTCTTTGGCTTCTTTTGTTTTGAATAAAAGTAATAGGGTCATCATACTGTTGATAAACAGGAGGTGACAAATGCCGAACAGACTGGGGCAGGATGCGAAATGAGGGGAATCTTCACTCGTTTCGTAAAAAAACTGTAGTCACGTCAAACGTTATCATGCATCGACCTAGACGGCGGGACTATGAAGGAGGACGGAAGAAATGGGCATTTTCCACAAAGGGGAGACCCATGAATCACGCTCATCCAGCATGTCTTACGCAATGCGATGGAAGCATGAGAATTTACGCCAGATTACGCTCGTCGGCGTTCTGGCCATCGCGGTAATCTTCATCATCCTGATCTGGCTTTTCGGCCAAGATCATAAAAAAGTATCGCTGGTTGTTGACGGTAAAGCGCAAGCCGTTGAGACCAAGGAATCAAAGGTAGCAGAGGTGCTGAACGAACAATCCATTCAGCTCCATCCGAAAGATACCATTTCGCGGCCACTGAACAGCTCACTTGGTGACGGGGACCGTATCGTCATCGTACGCGCGGTGCCGGTTAAAGTGAGTTTGGATGGAACCACAAAGGTTCATTTCACAACAAAAGCCAAAGTTGAGGATGCCGTTTCTGAACTTGGTGTGAGGCTGCAGAAGGACGATAAGGTAACCCCTGCCTTGGACAGTGAGGTTTCGGCCAATCTAAATATCCAAATCGTTCGGGTCAACAAGCAAACCGTGCAGAAGAAAGAAGCTATACCCTTTAAGGTCGTAAAGAAGGAAGATGCTACTCTTCTAAAGGGCAAAACCAAGGTTGTCCAACAAGGCAGCCAAGGGTTGGTTATTCACAGCATAGAGAAAGTTTTTGAAGACGGAAAGTTTGTGGCGAAGCGTTGGGTAGGAAAAGCGGTATCCAAAAACGCCAAGCCAAAAATCGTTGCGGTCGGTACGAAGCAGCCGACAGCCGTTCTGTCTGCCAGCATTACGCGTAAAGCGGGGGCGGTAAGTATCGGCGGTTTGACGACCAAGGGCGGCGTCTCATTTAAATATAAAAAGGCACTGAAGAACGTCACTCTGACTGCCTATTCGGCTGAGGAGGACGGTATTGGCACCCGCACCGCTTCCGGCACTCGAGTAGCGGAAGGCAGAACGATAGCCGTCGATAAGGATGTCGTTCCACTCGGCTGGTGGGTATTCATAGAGGGCATCGGTTTCCGTAAAGCGGAAGATACCGGTGGGGCCATCAATGGCCACAAAATCGACGTGTATTATGACACGTTAAAAGCGGCAAATCATTTCGGCAAGAAGAAGGGGCGCACGGTATACGTAATCGGTCCGACGAAGCCGGAATTGAACTAACCTTGTTTTACTTTGCATGGGGAATGAGATACTATTAGGATGATGAATAAGACATTGGATTAGAAGAGGATTTATTCCTCTTCTTTTTGTTATTAGAAGGGAAGACGGATCATGATTAAAGAGGTCATCGTGGTAGAGGGCCGGGATGACACCGTTGCGGTAAAGCGAGCGGTTGAGGCGGATACGATTGAGACTGGGGGCTCGGCGATTAACGAGATGACGTTGAAGAAAATCGCCTTGGCCCAGGAGCGGCGCGGAGTGATCATTTTTACCGATCCCGATCATGCAGGGGAGCGAATCCGTAAAATTATCGCAAATCGGGTTCCTGGCTGCAAACATGCATTCCTGCGCGAGGCTGACGCGACCAAGCGGGGGGATATCGGCATCGAGAACGCCTCGCCGGAAGCGATCCGTGAAGCACTTTCCAAGGTGCGAAGTGAAGCTCCGGGAGTAGAAGGGCATATCGATTGGGAAGACTTGATGGAGGCGGGGCTGATCGTTCACCCGCATGCAGCCGCAAGACGCAAAGCACTCGGCGAGATGCTGGGGATCGGATACTGCAACGGTAAGCAGCTCCATAAGCGGTTGACGGTATTTAGAATTAGCCGTGATGAGTTTGCCGCTGCACTCTCAGAGCTTACGGACAAAGGGGTATTATAGGCCATGAGTACAAGGGAAGATATATCTACGCCGCGCCGAACGAAGGAAATTATACAGCGGCACGGGTTTGCATTTAAAAAAAGCTTGGGGCAAAACTTCTTGATCGACCAAAATATTTTGAACAAGATCGTTACTGCCGCCGGTTTGGATAAAACAAAAGGTGCACTCGAGATCGGACCCGGCATTGGGGCGCTTACCGAAAAGCTGGCCCAGGAGGCTGAAAAAGTGGTAGCCGTCGAGATCGACCAGCGTTTGCTGCCGATTTTGGAAGAGGTGCTTGCGCCGTATCCGCAAATTCATGTCGTCCATGGCGATGTGCTGAAGCTGGACCTTAAAGCGTTGTTTGCTGCCGAATTTGACAATGTAAGCGGGGTTAGCGTGGTGGCCAATCTGCCTTACTACGTAACGACGCCGATCCTGATGAAGCTGCTGGAGGAGAAACTGCCTTTGGAGCACATCGTCGTGATGATTCAAAAGGAAGTGGCTGAGCGGATGGCGGCCGCTCCAGGCGGGAAAGATTACGGGAGTCTGAGCATCGCCGTACAATATTACAGCGTTCCGGAGCTGATCTGCACCGTTCCGCACAGCGTCTTCATTCCTCAGCCGAACGTGGAGTCGGCGGTAATTCGGTTATCAGTTCGTAAAACGCCGCCAGTTACGGTAGAGGACGAGGCATTCTTTTTCCAAGTAGTACAAGCATCCTTCGCACAGCGGCGCAAAACGATCTCAAACAATCTGAAGAGCCGGTTCTTCCCAAGTGAAGGTCGTGAACGGCTGGAGCAGCTGCTCGAGGCCGCTGGCATTGCCCCATCGCGCCGGGCTGAAACGCTAAGTCTGGAGGAGTTTGCAACGCTTAGCAATACCTTGCTACAGGCAGGTCTGAAGTAGACTCGTTAGGAACCAATTCCTCTCTTCGCCCATACCATGGGATAGAGGTGATTGACTTGACGAATTTGGGAGACTTGGTCGTCCGTAAATCTTACGGAGGGGACGTCACGTTCCGGGTAGAGCGGATTGAGCGGAGCGAAGCTGTAATCAAGGGAACAGAATTTCGGCTGCTGGCAGATGCGCCTCTGACCGATTTGGTCAAGGTAGACCCGGCTTCCCTTGGGGAAAAAACGCAGCGAGCTCGCATCAAAGCAACAGCTTCGCTGCAGCGGTTGACTCAGGACCGGAAGGATATGGCGGAGCGTAACAAGCAATCGATCGCCAGGGAGTGGTTTCCACCGGGCGAACCGTCATATTTTGAGGTTCCCGGCAAGGTGCTGCATCTGGACGGGGACGAGAGATATTTGCAAAAAAGTTTGGATTTGTACGAAAAACTAAGGGTGCCAGCTCAGGGCTACTATGTTACGGAATCGCAGATGGCCGGGGCGCTATATCGGCTGCTGCCGGCCATTCAGCCGGATATCCTGGTTCTGACCGGCCATGACGGTGTACTTAAGCAACGCCCAACCGGGGACCTTTATAATTTAACCAGCTACAAAAATTCAAAACACTTCGTAGAGGCCATCCAAGCAGCAAGGCAATATGAACGAAACTTTGATTCGCTAACTATAGTAGCCGGGGCATGCCAATCACATTTCGAGGCGCTGCTGCAGGCCGGGGCCAATTTTGCCAGCTCGCCAGCTCGGGTGCTGATTCATGCGCTTGACCCGGTTTATATCGCTGCCAAAGCTTCGCTAACCTCTATACGGGATACGATCCATATTACGGACGTGCTGAATAACACGGTGAGCGGCGCACAGGGCGTAGGGGGCATCGAAACGCGTGGGAGCTACCGGATCGGACTGCCTAAACTGAAGGACTTGGCTACCCTTAAAGTCGTGCCCTCTATGTAGTTTGGGCCAATTACAAACGAATACTCTGCTTTTGTAGCCGGAAGGGCTTCAGTTAACTGCTGAAGTTGTTTCCGGTTCGTTTTTTTGGGCAAAATATAGGCTAGTACATAGCTCTGAAAAAAAACATTGACAACTGATTTTCCATACTGCTATAATTAATTATTTTGATTTGACATGTGACTGACTTTTCTGTATAATATATAAAGAAAGAAGGTGGTCACAGGTAATGGCTAAAAATGCGCTGTCGGAAATTAAGCATAGTCTCGACGCCCACGTTGGACAGAAGATCATGTTACGGGCAAACGGAGGTCGCAGAAAGACCGTCGAACGTACCGGGGTGCTGGAGGAAACCTATCCTTCGGTGTTCATCGTGAAGCTGGACCAGGAACAGGAAACCTTTAAGCGTGTGTCTTACAGTTATGCCGATATACTAACCGAATCCGTTGAGGTCATGATTTGCGACGACAATAATGAGATGAGGATTTCGTGTATTAAACCGTGAACATCATGACGAATCAGTAAACGGTCTTCGCATCCTGCGAAGCCGTTTTTTATTTTTTAGATAGCCCTAGGATGGTTAGGTTTTGCCACAGCATGAACGGAAGCGTCTTCGCGCATACTAACGCTGTTCCAATATCCAGGCCAAAGGAGGACTGACCATGTCACGCAGAAGAAGAAGCGTAATGTCGGAGGACCTGAAGGTCGAGCTCGCCAAGGATTTGGGATTTTATGATACTGTCCAGCAGGAAGGCTGGGGCGGTATCCGGGCAAAGGATGCCGGTAATATGGTCAAACGAGCAATTGAGCTCGCAGAACGGGCTGCGGCGAAACGTCCGTAGTAAACAAAGCGGGGCTTTCCCAGAGGTGGGGGGCTCCGCTTTTTTGACATATCAGAAAGTATAAAATTGTTGGGGAAAGAATCTTGTCAGCTATGTATGTGGGAAAAATATAAAGCTTATGCTCCAGCACGGAATGAAGATGAAGTGGGGGACATGCTCCGCGCTTTCAGACCTTGCAGACGATCAGCATAAGAGTAATATGGCAGAACCTACTTTTACCAATAGGGCTTACACTCTTACCATAAAACTTACCGTTACCGTTGGGACTTACTAATTAAATGTATTTTCTACAGTTAAATCCCGCCTATTTAGAACCTTTGAGCATTTAAATGCAAAAAGTGCAGCTAAAATCAGCAAAACGAACCTGCCAAGGTTAATTGCATCATTTTAGATGTACGAAATGCAACTAAAACTCCAAAAACTTCAAATTTTGCAGAAATAGATGTACAAAATACATCTACAGTTACTCCTGGTGGGAAACTTGTTTTTACCTCAGGATGAAGTAAGATAGAGTAAGATAAATTTGTATTTCCTGCATAGACGTGGGACGAACTATTTTTTAAAATAAAGAAACTGACCAAGAAGGGTCTAAATAAGATTCTATGGATGAAATGGCTGAGGGTGGGTGAACGTCTTGAAAATTTACGAAAAAGCACCAGCGAAAATTAACTTGATGCTGGACGTTCTACATAAACGACCAGACGGATATCATGAAGTCGAAATGATTATGACGATGGTTGATTTAGCCGATCGACTCGAATTAAATGCCCTCCCGCGGGATACGATTATTATTTCTAGTCAGGCCGGATATATTCCACTTGATGAGAAGAATCTGGCGTTTCAAGCGGCGAAGCTCATTAAAGAGCGCTATAACGTAAAAAGCGGGGTGTATATACATCTCGATAAGAAAATACCGGTTGCGGCTGGCCTGGCTGGTGGCAGCAGCGATGCGGCGGCTACGCTCAGAGGACTGAACCGTCTGTGGCAGCTCGACATTCCGGAAGAAGAGCTCATGGATCTCGGAGCTGAGTTAGGGTCGGACGTTCCTTTCTGTGTAACTGGTGGAACAGCATTGGCTAGGGGGCGGGGTGAGAAGCTCACTCGACTGCCGAATCCGCCGCAATGCTGGGTTGTTCTTGCCAAGCTACCGATTAATGTATCGACGGCGGAGGTCTACGGACGGCTTCGCGCCAATCAGTTGACGGAGCATCCTTCAGCCAAACGAATGAGTAAGGCACTGGAAAATCGTTCCTTCCAGGACGTTTGCGGAGAGCTTGGAAATGTACTGGAAGGGGTTACCCTGCAGATGCATCCAGAGGTTGCTCATTTGAAGGACACGATGCTCCGCCTTGGCGCAGATGGGGTGCTCATGTCGGGGAGCGGGCCAACTGTATTCGGGCTCGTTTCAAAGGAGTCAAAAATCCCCCGAATTTACAATGGCCTAAGGGGCTTTTGCAAAGAGGTGTATGCGGTACGACTGTTAACCTAATAAAATCCCCTAATTTTGGCGAGTATTTTGCAAGTAAGCGTTCTTTTTAATTCAAGGCTTGGACAAATCCGTACAAAAATGTTATAGTTTCTTTAAAATATTCGGATTTAGCGAGGGGTACTTCGTGAAAAAATTAAAAAGAAGCGCTCGTTTAGTAGAAATGACTCACTACTTATTGTCTCGGCCGCATCATCTGATCCCATTAACCACCTTTGCTCAGCGGTACGGAGCGGCAAAGTCGTCGATCAGTGAGGATTTGGCGATCATCAAAGAAGTGTTCGAAGAAGAAGGCATGGGTGAACTGCTGACGTTAGCAGGTGCAGCCGGCGGAGTTAAATACATTCCAAAGGTTGGCCGCGAGCAGGCGCTGGAGTTCATTCATCGACTTTGCGAGAAGCTGGCTGAGCCGGATCGGATTTTGCCGGGCGGATACTTGTATATGTCGGACCTGCTTGGGCAGCCCGGGTTGATGAACGAGGCTGGGAAGCTATTTGCTACCGCGTTCGGAGACTTGGAGATCGATTGCATCATGACGGTGGAGACGAAAGGGATTCCGCTTGCTTATGCAACGGGGGCAGAGCTTAACTTGCCGGTGGTTCTGGTCAGAAGAGACCACCAGGTCACAGAAGGCTCCGCTGTAAGTATAAATTATGTTTCCGGTTCGCACAAAAGCTTGCATACGATGACTTTATCCCGGCGGGCGCTTAAAGAGGGCTCTCGTGTACTAATCGTCGACGATTTCATGAAAGCGGGCGGTACGATTCAGGGAATGGTCGATCTCTTAACCGAGTTCAACGCGAAGGTAGCTGGGGTAGGTGTGCTGGTAGAGTCGGGGGAAATAGCCTCCGAGCAACGGCTCCTGCATGACTACGTTTCGCTGGCAACGCTTCGAGCTGTAGATGCGAAGGGTAAAGAAATTTCAGTAGGACCTGGAAATTATTTTTCAAGATTTTGACAACGAAGAACTTTGTCGACTTTTTTACAAAAAGAATAAGATTTCGGCGAAACGTGTCGAAAACGCCGAAATATCAAAAAAAATCATAAAAATGGCCCATTTTGTTCACTAAAAAAAAAGGATTTCCGATTGCTATGTGGAATATTACACCAAGTCTCGAATGGAAAAAGGTGGTGAACACATATGCAAATTACGGATGTAAGACTCCGCCGTGTCAGCTCTGAAGGCAGAATGAAGGCGATCGCATCCATTACCATCGATAACGAATTTGTTGTTCATGACATTCGCGTAATCGACGGCAACAATGGAATGTTTGTAGCTATGCCAAGCAAGCGCACACCGGACGGGGAGTTCCGGGACATCGCGCATCCAATTTCCTCCGGTACACGCGAGAAAATTCAAGCTGCTGTATTGGCTGAATACGAACGTGCCGCCGATCAAGAGGAAGCTATTGAAGAAGGGGCGTAAGTCGCAATTTTTTTAATCTTGACCAAATTGGGGTTTAAGGAAAAGGGAGCCATGTGTGCATGGCTCCCTTTTCTTTTTGCCTTAAATGAGATATATTCAGTAATGAGTTCAAGAGAAGGAGGCCGGGGCCTTGAAAAGATTAGCGATTGTTCTTGCTGCAGGGCAGGGGAAGCGCATGAAGTCCAAACTTTATAAAGTGCTCCATCCTGTGTGCGGCAAACCGATGGTCGGGCATGTCTTGAGCGCGGTAGAAAAAGCAGGCTGTGAACGCAGTATCGTGGTCGTTGGCCACGGCGCCGAAGCGGTGAAGGAGTATCTTGGAGCATCGGCGGAATATGTACTGCAGGAGCAGCAGCTTGGAACCGGTCATGCGGTTAAGCAAGCCGAGCAGCTGCTGGGCGGGGAGAAAGGAACGACTGTCGTCATTTGCGGCGATACCCCTCTGGTGACTGCAGAGACGATCGAAGCGCTGATTGATCTTCATACCCGTAAGGGAGCAGCGGCTACCGTACTCACTGCCAAGCTGGACAATCCTCAAGGATATGGTCGAATTATCCGGGGAGAAAGCGGCTTCGTCGAGCGCATTGTGGAACAAAAAGACTGCTCGCCGGAAGAAGACGCGGTTCAGGAAATCAACACAGGCACGTATTGTTTCGATAATGCGAAGTTATTTGCCGCGCTGGAGAAGGTAACCAACAACAATGCTCAAGGAGAGTACTATTTGACCGATTGCATCGGGATCTTAGTAAGCGAAAATGAATTGGTTGAGGGTTACGCAGTACAGGATTATAGGGAATCGATCGGCGTCAACGACCGTATAGCGCTATCTCAGGCAGAGGCGGTCATGCGGGAGCGAATCGCCCGGGAGCATATGCTCGGCGGCGTTACTGTGATTGACCCGAGCGCAACATACATCGGGGCCGACGTTACAATTGGTGCCGATACGGTCATTTATCCGGGAACGGTGCTTTCCGGAAAGACGGTGATTGGTGAAGATTGTGTAATCGGACCGTCGTCACAAATTGAAGACAGTGAGATCCATGATGGCGCGAAGGTAAAACATTCGGTGCTGAACCAGGCAGAAGTTGGCAGGGGGGCAACCGTTGGACCTTTCGCTTATTTGCGTCCGGGGGCAAAATTAGGTGCAGGCGTCAAGGTGGGCGATTTTGTGGAAATCAAAAACGCTACGCTTGGCGAGGGCTCCAAAGTTTCGCACCTTAGCTATGTCGGTGATGCTCACGTCGGCAAGAACGTAAATATCGGCTGCGGGGCGATTACGGTTAACTACGATGGATATAATAAATCTATAACGGAAATCGGGGATGACGCATTTATCGGCAGCAATGTGAATTTGATTGCACCGGTTAAGGTGGGCAAAGGGGCTTATGTCGTTGCCGGCTCCACGATTACGCACACCGTGCCTGAAAACGATTTGGCAATCGCCAGAAACCGTCAGGAGAACAAACCGGGATATGCCGAAAAAATTCGCGCCCGTGCGAAAGCCAAGAAACAAAGAGAGCAGCAATCGTAACACTATTCAATCTTATGTAAAGTAATGACACTTGTAGCGGAGTCAGGATGCAGTGACCATTTCAATGACGGGATAGCATGAAGACGGGGTCAAACGTTTGCTCCCCTTAGCTATCTACACAGCACGGAGGGTTTTAATTTTATGACTTATTGTGATTCTAAATTGAAGATATTCACCTGTAATTCCAACCCCAAACTGGCTCATCAGATCGCCGATTATATCGGAATTCCGATGGGAGATTCGGAGACGACCAGCTTTAGTGATGGCGAAATTCAGGTCAAGCTGTCCGAGAGCGTACGCGGCTGCCACGTATATGTTGTGCAATCGACCTGCGCTCCCGTCAACGATAATCTGATGGAGCTTCTCGTTATGGTGGATGCTTTGAAAAGAGCCTCGGCGAAAAGTATCAACGTGGTTATCCCGTATTACGGCTATGCCCGTCAAGACCGGAAGGCACGTTCGCGTGACCCGATCACGGCTAAGCTTGTTGCCAATCTTATTGAGAAGGCCGGCGCTCATCGCGTAATTACGATGGATTTACATGCGATGCAGATTCAAGGCTTCTTCGATATTCCGGTGGATCATATGCTTGGCGTGCCTATTTTGGCTCAGTATTTCCGTTCGAAGCATATTCCGAATCCGGTTGTTGTATCGCCTGACCATGGCGGGGTAGTACGCGCCCGTAAGCTGGCGGACTTCTTGAATGCACCGCTGGCGATTATCGACAAACGCCGTCCTGAGCCGAATGTCAGCGAAGTGATGAACATCATCGGGAATATTGAAGGCAAAACGGCGATTCTAGTGGACGACATTATCGATACCGCCGGTACAATCGTGCTTGGGGCCAATGCGCTGAAAGAGGGCGGCGTTGAAGAAGTTTACGCCTGCTGTACGCACCCGGTGTTGTCCGGCCCGGCGATGGAACGCCTCGAAAACTCTCCGCTTAAGGAAGTTATTGTTACGGATACGATTCCGATTACGCATCCCAATCCGACGAGCAAGCTGAAAGTGCTGTCCGTCGCTCCGCTGATGGGCGAAGCGATTATCCGCGTGCACGAGGAACTGTCGATCAGCAAGCTGTTTGAGATTGAATAGATAAAGGCTACTGCTACAGGGGTTGCATCCTCCCAGACGGGACATGCAACCCCTATCGGTATATAGCCGGCAAAATGCGTAGCAAAGTGATTGCAGGAGGTATATTGCACAATGAAATGGATTGTAGGCCTTGGGAATCCGGGGGCTCAGTATGAAAAAACTAGGCATAATATCGGTTTTATGGCCGTCGATGAGTTGGCTCGCAGGCACGGCATCGAGATCAAACAGAGCAAATGCAAGGCACTGATCGGCGAAGGCATGCTGCCAGGCGGTAAGGTCGTATTGATTAAGCCGATGACCTATATGAACTTATCCGGTGAGGCGGTCCGCGCTTACATGGATTATTACAAAGCTTCGTTGGAGGACCTGATTGTCGTTTATGACGATCTGGATACAGAGATTGGTCGTAATCGGCTGCGCTACCAAGGCAGCGCTGGCGGGCATAACGGGATTAAGTCGATCATCCAGCATACGGGGACGCAAACGTTCAACCGGATTCGGATGGGCATTTCGCGTCCGGAGCCGGGGTTTGCCGTCGTCGACTACGTGCTGTCGGGCTTTGCCAAAAAGGACAAGCCGTTGTTAGAGCAGTCGATTCAAGCGGCTTGTGACGCGCTGGAGTACAGCCTCGACCACACATTTGAACAAACGATGGCCAAGTTTAACGGGTAAACGTGGTTGAGCGGGATTTTGGCTGGGGGCGTGGTTGTCTGTTTGCTGAGGCCAGTATGTGTGTCGGATTTGGGTAATCCGGCTGCCTTACTCCCGAGACAAGTATACGCCGCTCTTGAGTCACGGACCTAACGAACTGGATAAGCGTTATTCCTGGGAAAAACGCAATTATGAAAATCTAACGAATCCAATAAGCGCTATTTTGGTCAACACGGCTCAAAAGTACCTCTTTGGAGCAAAATAGGGTGTCCTGAGTTCGTTAGTTGGCCAAAACGGCGGAAAATGTAAAAATAGCGTCTATTGAGTTCTTTACGTGTCATGCAGCAGATTTGGTAATAGCCGCAGGTGCTAAAAGTGTAGTAAGAGAAATAAGTACAGCAACAATTACAGGGGCTAAAACCTAGCTGCTCGGGACATACTGGAGACATAATGAATCTCCAGGAGGCATATAGATGGCTATAAATTACGTGTGTCGGCATTGCCGAACGATGATTGGGAGAATAGAGGCTTCCCAAGTTTCCGAGTCTCAGCTAGGCTTTCATTCCTTGACCCCCGAGGAACGGAGAGATATAATAGCGTATGATTCAGATGGCGATATGACGGTCCGGGTAACATGTGATTATTGCAGAGAGGCGCTTGATCATAACCCGGAACTGCTGCTTTTAGCTAATCCGTTACAATGAGACTTGACAGAAGACGCGCACAATTCACCAAATTTAGCGGTAAATAGAGCCTTGGCACGATTGCTGAGGCTCCTTTTTGGTTCGGGTAGGTGACGCTACCAACTCGAAATAATATAGATTCAATAAGCAGTAAGAGAGGTGCCCCACTTGTTACAAGCACTTATTCAAGCTTTTTCCCGGGACTCTGACTTTGCTTCGATGGTCGCGGGCGTAAACTCCGGTATGAAGGAGCAATTAATCTCTGGATTATCCGGGTCGTCTAGACAGGTTATGCTGGCAGCGCTGCAGCAGGAAACGGATCGTCCGTTGCTGATCGTGACCCATAATATGTTTTCGGCTCAAAAAATTTATGAAGACTTACAGGAAGCGCTGTCACCGGACCAGGTGCTGCTGTATCCGGCCAATGAGCTGGTTGCCGCAGAATCTGCCGTATCGAGTCCGGAAACGCTCGCTCAGCGTATCGAGGTATTGCTGCAATGTTCCCGTGATTTCCGGGGCATCGTGGTGGTGCCTTATTCCGGTATTCGCAGGTTTATCCCAACGCCGGAAACTATGGCAAATGCCGGATTAACGATTCAACTTGGCGGTACCATTCAGTTGGACGATTTTTTGAAAACCATGATCGAACTTGGCTACGAGCGCGTTGAGCGTGTAGAATCCCGTGGAGAAATGAGCCTGCGCGGTGGAATTATCGACTTCTATCCACTGACATCGAGCCTTGCTTACCGGGTTGAACTGTTCGATGATGAGATCGACTCTATTCGCACCTTTGATCCGTCCGATCAACGTTCGGTAGACCAGATTAAGGAAGTATACATTCCGCCTTGCAAAGAGCTGATCGCGTCAGTAGATCGGTTGGAGAAGGCAGCGCAAGCGGCGGCGGAACGCCTGGAGCATCAAATTGAGAAAATGGCCGACCGCCAGGCAAAAATCAAGCTGCAAGAAGAGATTTCTAAAGAAATCGAGCTTATGCGCGAGCATGTCTATTTTCCGGAAATCTATAAATATATCTCTTTGGTTTACCCTGAGAGAAAAACGTTGTATAACTACATGCCGAAAGACACGCTGCTTATCCTCGAGGACCCTGCACGTCTCTTGGAAACGGCCAAGCAGCTCGAACGCGATGAAGCGGAATGGAATCTCCATTTGTTCCAAAACGGCAAAAGCTTGCCGGAGCTTCCTCTTGCTGTCGAGTCCGACCATGTATTGTATCATCGTCCGTTTCAAACGCTGTTTCTATCGCTGTTCCTTCGTCAAGTTCCACACACCCAGCCGCAGAACATTCTCAATTTTGTCAGCCGGGGCATGCAGGATTTCCATGGACAGATGAACGTTCTGAAGTCGGAAATGGAAAGATGGAAGAAGAGCGGAGCCCAGGTCATGATGCTGGCTAGCGGCGAAGAACGGATGGACCGCATGCGTCGAGTGCTTCAGGATTATGGCATTGACGAGCCGATGCTGCTGCAGGGCAACCTGCAATCCGGCTTTGAACTTCCGTCCGTGCATCTAGTTGTCATTACCGAGGGCGAGATGTTCTCCCAGAAGCAGCGCAAAGCACGCAGAGTCGGTAAAAGCATGGACAATGCCGAGCGGATCAAGAGTTATACCGAGCTGAAGGTGGGCGATTACGTCGTTCACCAAAACCATGGTATTGGGAAGTACATGGGGATCGGAACGCTGGAGGTTGGCGGAATCCACAAAGACTACATGCACATCATGTATGCCGGTGGCGACAAGTTATCCGTGCCGATCGAACAGATCGACATGATTCAGAAATATGTCGGTTCCGAGGACAAGGAGCCGAAGGTTTATAAGCTTGGCGGGAATGAATGGACCCGGGTGAAAAATAAAGTCCGCTCCTCTGTGCAGGATATAGCGGACGATTTGATCAAGCTGTATGCCGAGCGGCAGGCCGCCCCGGGATATGCTTTTGACAAAGATTCCCCGGAGCAGCAGGAATTTGAGGACCTGTTCCCTTACGAGGAAACACCGGACCAATTTCGGGCGATTGAGGAAATCAAGAAGGATATGGAGAAAAGTCGTCCGATGGACCGACTCCTGTGCGGTGATGTTGGATATGGGAAGACCGAGGTGGCGATTCGAGCCGCTTTCAAGTCGGCGATCGAAGGCAAGCAGGTAGCCGTGCTCGTACCGACGACCATTTTGGCACAGCAGCACTATGAGACGTTCCGGGAGCGGTTTTCAGGTTATCCGATCAACATTCAATCGTTAAGCCGGTTCCGCAGCCGCAAGGAGCAGAACGAGACAATCAAAGGCTTACGCCAGGGTACGGTCGACATCGTTATCGGAACCCATCGGATTTTGTCTCAGGACCTTGTTTTTAAAGACCTGGGTCTTCTGATCGTCGATGAGGAACAGCGTTTTGGCGTGACGCATAAGGAGAAGCTGAAAAAGCTGAAGACGAATGTCGACGTTCTCACCTTAACAGCAACACCGATTCCTAGAACACTCCACATGTCGATGCTCGGGGTTCGGGATTTGTCGGTTATTGAGACGCCGCCGGAAAACCGTTTCCCGGTGCAAACCTATGTCGTTGAGCACAGCCAAGCCTTGGTGCGCGAATCCATCGAGCGTGAAATGGCACGGGGTGGACAGATTTATTACTTGTACAACCGCGTACAGGGAATTCAGGAGATGGCTTCGCAAATCTCCATGCTTGTGCCGGAGGCGCGCGTAGGGATTGGTCATGGTCAAATGTCTGAGCAGGAGCTGGAGAAGACAATACTCGATTTTCTGGACGGGGAGTATGACGTGCTTGTAAGCACAAGTATTATTGAAACCGGCGTAGATATTCCGAACGTAAACACCCTAATCGTTCATGATGCCGATAAAATGGGCCTGTCTCAGCTGTACCAGCTACGCGGACGGGTGGGGCGTTCCAACCGGATTGCCTATGCTTACTTCACCTACCAGCGTGACAAATCACTGACGGAGGTTGCGGAGAAAAGACTGCAATCGATCAAGGAATTCACCGAGCTTGGCTCAGGCTTTAAAATAGCGATGCGGGATTTGGCTATCCGCGGGGCCGGAAACCTGCTTGGAGCGGAACAGCACGGGTTCATTGCTTCCGTTGGTTTTGACCTGTATTCACAGATGCTGGCTGAGGAAATCCAGAAACGTAAGGTTTCTATGCTGGGCGAGACTGTTCCGGAAGAGACAACGTGGAATACAACGATCGATCTCGGTATAGATGCGTATTTACCGTCGGATTATATTTATGATAGCATTCAGAAGATTGAAATTTATAAGAAGACGGCTTCAGCCGCAACCTTTGAGGATGTAGCCGAGCTTGAAGACGAGCTGCTGGATCGCTTTGGCGATTTGCCGGAGGCTGTGCAAAATTTACTTTCCGTGGCACGGGTGAAGCTGTATGGTAAAAAGTACGGCATCGAGTCCATTGTACTCCGCGGGGATGAGGTAACCATCAAGTTCTATGAGGGTAGGGAAAAAGTGGTAGTGCCGTCCAAGCTCGCTGAGGTTGGAAATCTGTTCGGAAGACGTGTACAATTTAATCAAGGGTCCGGTATGCTCATCCGGATGAAAACCAAAGGAATGGACGACAAAGAGTTGATGGGCTTGTTGGAGCAATTTCTGGATGCCCTAAAGGATGCGTTCAAAGCGAAAGGGGAACTACAAAATGTTTCAAAGTAAAGGACGTTCTTGGAAAACGCTGTTAATTGCCCTCGTGGCAGTGCTGGCATTCTCCGTGATGACGGGATGCGGGAAAAAGGATGATGGCAAGGCTGCAGCAGGAGGCGATACTAGTAAAGTTATCGCTACTTATGAAGGCGGCGAAATTACCGAGAACGAGTTCGACCGCGAGCAACGCATCGTACTCGCCTTGCAGCCGCAAATGGAGCAGTTTATGCAAATGGACGATTTCCGCAACTATTTGATCAAGCAGGAAATCACCTATGAGTATTTTGACGCCAAAGCGGATGACAAAACGAGAGAAGCAGGCAAGAAAAAGGCTGACAAGCAATTTGAAGCCATGAAAAGCTCCATGGGAGCAGATGCTTTCAAGAAAATGCTCGATGCTCGAAAGATTACCGAAGAGGACTTCAAAAATTATATGGTGCGCATTTACACCGTGATGGAAGGCCAACTGAGCACCATTAACGAAGACGAAGTCAAAAAGGAATTTGAAGCGACGAAAGACAATTACACTACGGCTTCGGTACGCCATATTTTGATCGGACTGAAGGATTCGGCAGGGAAAACCCGTACGCCGGAGGCTGCTTTGAAATTAGCCAAAGAGGTCAAAGCTAAATTGGACAAGGGCGAGGATTTTGCAACGCTCGCTAAGAAATATACGGATGATACAGGCTCCAAGGAAAATGGCGGCTTGTATGAAAATGCGGATGTCAGCCAATGGGTAGAGGGATTTAAGAAAGCGGCGCTGACCCAACCTCTGAACAAGATTGGTGATCCTGTGGAGACAGAATACGGGTACCACATCATTCGCGTGGAGGCTCGGACTGAGAAGAAATACGAAGACCTTACTCAGGAACAAAAGGACCTGATCAAAACTTCCCTGAGCGCTCGCAAATTGGACGAGTTCATGGCTGGCGATTTGGAGAAGAAGGTCATCAAGAAGATCGAATTGCCGAAGGTTGAGAAGAAGACAGAAGATAAAAATGCAACAACGACTCCGCAAAACGGTAGCACAGGTACCAATGCCAACAAAGGAACCGGTAATGCAGGTACTGGGAAATAAGTGTTTTCACACGAAGTCCTATCAGGCAAGCAGCGCGAATGTTCGCGCTGCTTTTTTGCGGCTCTATGCATTAAACCTTGCGCAAAAATGATGGTTCATTATGATGAATAAGGTGTTCATTTGAGATGAATACTATGGTCAGAATCACAGGAACCACAAGTCCATATCCCTTGAAGCCTTAGGTCTGACTGATTCGGCGAAGCTTGAGACGTTTTCGTCTGTGTACGGCAGATTTTGTATACGTAATCGTTCTAAAGCCGTCTTTTGTTCATGAAGCATTATTTGTTTTAGCTGCATCCTGTGAACCCTGTTTTTGGGGAAATTACAGTAGTTCAAAACTTCTAAGAAAGTGGGGCAACAAGTGAAATGAAAGCTACTGGTATTGTACGCCGTATCGATGATCTGGGCCGTGTAGTAATCCCTAAAGAGATCCGCCGCACCTTGCGGATTCGTGAGGGAGATCCACTAGAAATTTTTGTGGACCGCGATGGAGAGGTCATTTTGAAGAAATATTCGCCAATCGGCGAATTGGGGGATTTTGCTAAAGAATATGCAGAATCCTTGTATGAGAGCACGGGCCATATTACGCTGATCTCCGACCGAGACACTTTGATCGCAGTAGCAGGGGCTTCCAAGAAGGAGTACCTGGACAAGCAGATCAGCTTGCTTCTGGAAAGCAGTATGGAATCACGCAAAATCATCGTTGAAGTGGAAACGGGATCTTACGAAATTACGAAGGATAATCAGGAGAAAATTTCCTCTTATGTTATCGCTCCGATTATTGCAGGCGGGGACCCGATCGGTACCGTTGTTTTGGTAAACAAGGACGAATCTGTGAAAATGTCCGAGTTGGAATCCAAAATGGCGGAGACGGCGGCCGGGTTTCTTGCGAAGCAAATGGAGCAATAGGGTTGCTGGTTTATTAACCCACAAATTGACAAACTTACACACACCCGCTGCTGCGGTCGGCCGATCCGTCCAAAGCTTCAGCAGGGATGTGTAAGTTTTTTGTGTTGAGTGCATATGAAAAACGTTGTCATGCCGGCTCAAATTGTAGTGTTAGATGGCTCTTCCCCTCGTTTCATCATATAATGGAGGCTGCAAGCCGATTTTGATCATGGATGAAATGAAAAGTAGGGGAACTATGAAGGAAACGAATGAGAAGCTTCCTTCCAAGCTGCTAAAGGGTGCTGCGCTGCTTAGCCTGGCGGCCATCATCACCAAGCTGCTTGGGATGCTGCAGAAAATACCGCTGCAAAATATCGGTGGAGATAGCGTCTTTGGAATTTATAACACCGTCTATCCTTTTTATACGCTGTTTATTACACTAACAACCTCTGGCTTTCAGGCGGCTATTGCCAAATTTGTTGCCGAGCGACACGCGGAAGGGCGATTTTTAAAGCAGAGGGAAGTGCTGCAGACAGGAATCCTCGTCATGAGCACGCTGGGAGTGGCTGGCTGCCTAATTCTGTACTTCGGAGCTCCGCTTCTGGCAGGATTCATCGGCAGCAGTCAGTTGATCCCGGCGCTGCGCTCTGCAGCCCCAGCTCTGCTGTTCTTTCCGATAAGCGCTGCGCTGCGGGGTTATTTTCAGGGACTGCAGGACATGGCCTCAACAGCCGTCTCCCAAGTGCTGGAGCAAACAGTACGGGTCACAGTGATGGTCGTGCTGCTTCTTTATTTCAGCCGAATCCAGTCTCCCGATCGGGTAATCGCCGGAGGAGCTCTGGCGGGTTCGTCGGTAGGAGCGGCCGGAGGGCTGATCGTCATGCTGCTATACTGGCGGATATATCTTAGCCGTGAAAAGCGGAAAGGCTCGGGGTCTGAAAGAGGTGCTTTGAGTACGCGAGATGAGGGCTTTTCTCTACAGCGCGAAGGGCATGTCGGTGCTGGTGCTGACATGCGAAAGCCTCGTACGGAGCTGCTCGGCGCAATGCTCAAGTATGCCATACCGATTTGCGTGGCCTCCTTGGCGGTACCGCTGATCAGCCTGGTGGATACATTTACGCTGCCAAGGCTGCTGTCCGGGCACGGAGAAGAGCTAAGGATTATGGAGCAGGTGGGGGTATACAACCGGGGAATTCCACTGGTCCAGTTGGTCACCGCCATCGCCTCCTCCTTGTCTCTGTTGTTTATACCGTCAATGGCCGAACTGAACATTCAGGGAGATACTAGGGCAATTCGCAAGCAGTCGCTTGTAGCGCTGCGTTGGTTTTGGCTGATCGGCTTGGCCTCTTCGCTCGGACTGGCTTTGCTCGCCGAGCCGATCAATATCATGCTCTATCAGGATGCTGAAGGCACTGCCACCATGGCATGGATTGCCTGGACGGCGGCCCCGACAGCGCTCATCGCCGTAACGAGCGCCCTGCTGCAGGGCCTCGGCTCTGTGCGCGCCCCGGCGGTGCACCTGCTCGCCGCGGCGCTGCTCAAAACAGCGCTGAACGCTGCGCTCGTTCCGCAGCTCGGCATCACCGGCGCGGCCATCGCCGGCGTTGCCGCCTACACCGCAGCAGCTGCGCTGAACCTCGCGCTGCTGCTGCGCCGGGTGGGCTCGCGCCCGCGCCTGCGGGACGCGCTGCTGC
>NZ_JBHTLM010000036.1:0-26091 GCF_042678945.1 Paenibacillus puldeungensis
GCTACTCCCCTGCCGAGTTTGCAGCAAAGTTGGAGAGAAACGAAGTAAACGCATTTAAAATTGCCGTATAACTGAGTCTAACTTAGGTTTGATCCTAAAGTGTCCAATATTCGGGGGCCCGGCCGAATCTGTGGTGTGTAAGCCGTATCGCGTCTAAATTGTTGTATGAAATACAACAATCGGAGCGGGGCTACAGACGGAGATGACGCTATTACCTTGAATCAGACTGGGTGAACTCGTAAAAAGGGAGATAGCGTCATGGGGGATCGTTAGGCTGGAAAATACTCGGAACCGAAGTGCTCCTCGGTGGTGCTGATCATGAAAAGAAGTGGGAAGGTTCCTGAAGTAGAACAAAGAAGGAATGGGTATGGGGTGAAACCCCATACCCATTCCTTCTGTCACTCCAAAGTAGAACTCAAAGCCATCTCAGCTTATTTAGAGTTCTATTTCTTTCTCACCGGATAGCAAACCTCGGTAACCAATTCTTCAGGATTTTGCGTTTCATAGGGGCTAACATGATAAATGCAGAAGGACAAGCCATCAAATTCATATCCGTTGTCACGAACCCAGTTGGCCACGGCCTCGTTGACCTCGTTCACTATGTCATAGCTGCCTTTATAGGTGGCCGACGCCATTTGAATGGGGGCTACCGTTTTAAACTTCACGTTTTCTGTGTCCTTGTACTCGCCTTTCACGGACAATTGAACCTCTACATCCACATCGCTTTCCTTGTGCTCACCGTCATGGAATATCGCTAAAGTATAGCATGGATCGTCTTTCACCAGATGAAGAGGAGCCGTTTCGCTCATGAGAATTTGCCAGAGCATGCCTTCCTGATTGTAGCTCGGAATCACCTTGCGCACACTGGCTACCGCTCTTTGCGGCATTTCTTTTAACGTCACATTATAGTTCATTACTGTATCATCCTTTCCAAGTCTAGCTAACGTTGTTTCCAGCAGCAACAGCCGCTGGTTCAGGGCGTCAGCCTGTTCCTTGATCTCTGTTTGTTTTAACTGCAGGTAGATTTTGAGTTTTTCAGGGTCGCCATAATGAGTGAGAATCTCTCGGATGATCGCTAGGCTAAAGCCCATCTCCTTGAGAGCTGCAATCCGGCCAGCGATAGGAAGCTGTGCTTCACTGTAGTATCGGTATCCTGAAAAATCGTCGATGTTTTCCGGAGCAAGCAGACCGATTTCATCGTAGTGCCGAAGCATTCGGATGCTGATTCTTGACAGTTTTGAAAATTCACCTATTTTTAGCATTTGGTATACCTCACATATATGTGAATTTATTTTCCTTGAGCTCATGTACAGCATAAAATATACCATAATGTGAGAGTCAACTAGGAATGGCAAATCGGCGTCAAATCAGTGGAACTTATATTTCATGTAGAAGGTTTTTGCTATAGTAGTCGGTAGAGGGCTGGTGATATTTTGAAAAAAGTGTTGATTATCGAAGACGATGAGTCGATTTTGTTTGGACTTACTGTCGCGCTTCGTAAAAATGGCTTCATACCGGTCGCCTGTTCGTCTATTGCAGAAGGAAAAGAGACGTTCACTGGCGAGATCGCTTTGATTTTGCTCGATTGGAACCTGCCGGACGGAACAGGGTACGAGTTTTGTCGCTATGTGAAGGAGAAGCGGGACGTACCGGTCATTTTTCTCACCGTAAGGGATGATGAGCAGGACATCGTACAGGGCCTTGATATGGGGGCCGATGATTATATTATCAAGCCGTTTCAGCTTTCTGTGTTACTGTCTCGAATCAATGCGGTGCTCAGAAGAACGAAAGCTCTGGACATGGACCAGACCGTGCTGCATTGCGGAAAAATCACGGTAGATAAGCAAAAAGCGATCGCCTGGTTGGACGGGCAAGCTTTGTGTCTTACCGCATGCGAATATCGCCTGCTTACGGTTTTTCTGGAAAACAAAAATCAAACTCTTACCCGATCTCAACTGCTGGACAAGCTGTGGGACGCAGATGGAAATTTTGTGAATGACAATACGCTTACCGTGACTGTAAAACGGCTGCGCGAGAAGCTGGACAATCCCTCCTGCCTAAAGACGATCCGAGGCATCGGGTACAGAATGGAGGATGCGCCATGAGCCTGAAACAGCCTTTTATCCGAATTCTTGCCGTACTTAGCGTTTGCGTCCTTGTCGGTGCTGCACTGGGGCTTACTGCTTCAATGGTCATGGCTCGGCAGGAGTATCGGGCTACGGCGGAGCTGATTGGCGCCGCATATAATATGGCCCCCTCATCCGAGGATACATTCATGCGCGCCCTAAAGGCGGCTTCTACCGAACATTATGCCTCAGGCGACCGAATTCTGCAGCAGTACAACTACTCACCAGGAACGTTTAGGAGTAAAAATACATACACCATGGTTGGAGTAGGCATGCTGCTGATGTTCATTCCCGGAGCAGCGGCCTATGTATTGTGGTTTTATAGGGACAAGAAGAGACGCTCACGCCTCCAAGGGCTGACCGCCTATTTGGAAGGCATTAATCACGGCCGCGATACGCTGCTGATGCGGCGGGAGGATGAGTTTTCAAGGCTCGAGGACGAGCTCTACAAGACGGTTACGGAGCTGCGGCAAACGAAGGAAAATGCCATACGGGAGCGAAAATCTTTGGCTGACAATTTGGCGGATATTTCTCACCAGCTGAAAACGCCGATTACATCCATGTCGCTAATGACTGAGCTGCTCTCGGACACGCGGATGGGTGAAGATGCAAAATACGTGGACAACCTAAGCCGCCAATTGCGGCGTCTGGAAACGCTGGTTTCATCCTTGCTGAAGCTGTCGCGACTTGACGCAGGCACCTTGGAGCTGAAGAGGGAGCCGGTAAATGTGTACGCGATGTTTCTTCGCGCCGCAGAGCCGTTGGAGGATACGCTTCGGCAGAAGCATTTGCAGCTTGTCATGGCTTCTGAAGAAGAGGTGTTTTTTACGGGGGATCTGGCCTGGACGGCGGAAGCATTAATGAATTTGATCAAAAACTGCAGCGAGCATACTCCGGAAGGCGGGCGAATCACCCTCGTTTATTCCCAAAACCCACTCTATACGGAAATCATAGTGGAGGACACGGGTGAAGGTTTCCGTAAAGAGGAGCTGCCACACTTGTTCAAAAGGTTCTATAAGGGAAAAAATGCGTCGAAGGACAGTGTTGGCATTGGTCTCGCCATTGCCCAGTCCATCATCAGGCAGCAAAATGGCAGCATCCGGGCCGATAACGCGCCGGGTGGCGGAGCGAGGTTTACGGTGAAATTCTACTTCTGACCTGGATAACCTCTGCCTCTGTCACCGAAATGTCATTTTGGGCTGATAGCATGAGGGCTGAAAAGGAGGAGTCATGCTTATGCAGCTTTTAACCTGTGAAAATGTAAACAAAACCTATGGCACTGGGGATACGATGATTACAGCGCTTAACCACATAAACCTTACCGTCAATCGGGGAGAATTTGTTGCTGTGGTCGGGGCATCGGGTTCAGGGAAATCCACACTGCTTCATTTGTTAGGTGGGGTTGATCGCCCGAGCAGCGGAAAAATTTTGATCGAGGATACCGACATCGCCAAGATGAGTGAGGAGAAGCTGGCGGTGTTCCGGCGTCGTAAAGTAGGGCTTATCTATCAGTTCTATAACCTGATCCCAACGCTGGATGTGCGAAAAAACATTTTGCTGCCCATGCTATTGGACGGAAGACAGCCGGATGAGGAGCGCTTTGCCGAAATCGTCAAAACGCTGGGTTTGTCTGATCGGCTGAATCATCTTCCGGGACAGCTGTCCGGCGGACAGCAGCAGCGGGTCGCTATCGGTCGTGCTCTTATCTACCGTCCGGCAATTTTGCTGGCGGATGAGCCTACGGGAAATCTGGACCGAAAAAATTCCGAGGAAACCGTAGAGCTTCTCAAATTGTCGAACAGCCGGTATCAGCAAACCGTGCTTCTTATCACGCATGATGAAAAAATAGCGCTGGAGGCCGATCGCATTCTCACCATTGAAGATGGCAAAATCATATCCGATGAGGTGGTCAAGCGATGAGCATGAGCATCCTTGGAGAATATACTTTGGATTACGTACGTCGTAACAAAAAAAGCAGCGCCGCCATCATGACGGCGATATTGATCGCAACGACATTGCTATCAGCGCTCTGTGGTGTGCTTTATACGATGTATACCGATGGAATACGCTTAACGATGCTCGAAAAGGGGAATTGGCATGCCGAATTGTATGACGACACACGCGGCGATCGGCTGAAATATGTCACGGAGCATCCCAATGTGGAAGCGGTCATGATTAAAGGAGCATGGGAGGTAGCCACGATTGAGGACCCTCGGCGACCTTATCTCATCATGCGCGGACTTACTCCAAACTATTGGAGCGATATGCCCGAGCATCGAATGATTACTGAGGGGCGCGTTCCTGAAAATTCCGGTGAACTGGCGATATCGAAACAGTATTTTGAGCACCATCCCGACCTCCGGATCGGAGATACAATTCGCCTCCCTATAGGAAATAGGACCTTGAACGGCGAAACGCTGGAACCTCGTACGATACTTAAAAACGGGGAGAGCTTTGCGCCTAAGGAGGAGCGAAGCTGCAAGGTGGTAGGAAAGCTGGACGTCACCACCAACTCTGTTACACCAGCCTATCTCGCCTACGGATATCTCGATGAAGCGTCGATCCAGCCGGATGATAAGCTTACTGTTTATATGCGATTTCATAACGCCAATTCGGCATATGGCGATATCGAGGCGATTGCCAAATCCGTAGGATATACGCCGGATGAATACGGAAAATACAATGTAAAAACGAACGACAGCCTGCTGGCAAAATATTTCGTATTTCCGTCCGGGAAAGCAGGACAATTTCAACTTTGGCAATTTACTGTACCGCTTATGTATGCCGCGATCGCCCTAATGTCCATTGGACTGTTCGTCCTTATCATCCACAATGCCTTTGAAATGTCGGCGAATGCTAGACTTCGTCAACTCGGCATGCTGCAAAGCATCGGAGCATCGCCCAAGCAGATACGCCGCTCGGTCGTGTTTGAATCGCTGATTTTATCTGCCGCGCCGATTCCGTTAGGAGTGTTATTTGGCTGGCTGCTGGATTATGGACTGATCGCTTACATTAACTCCATGGATAAGGTCAACGATTTGAGCGATGTTGTGTTTACGTTTGGATGGCCTGCCGTGCTTCCGTCCGTGCTGCTGGCACTGCTCACCGTATGGCTGTCCGCCTCTATTCCGGCGCGGAAGATCAGCAAGCTATCGCCTATTGAGGCTATCCGGCAAGGCGGCGACATAAAGATTCGCAAGGTGCGAAAGCATTCGCTGCTAGGGAAGCTTTTTGGAATAGAAGGCGAGCTTTCCCAGAGTGCTTTACACGCCAGAAAAAGATCGTATAGAACGGCCACGATTTCGCTAACGTTGTCATTTGCGCTGCTGAGCGGGTTCTTAAACATGATGTCGATTATCCATGTGAATGAGCTTATTTATAGGGACGATAAATACGAAGCGGAAAGAGATATTACACTGAAGATTGAAGACGGAAATGTGATGGACCCGAAAGCTGAAGAGCAAATCCGCTCTTTGCCCGGTATTAGAAGCGCAATGTTTGTAAGCGACGTCACTGCTTCGATGTGGGTGAGGGAGGAAGTTCAGAGCACAGAACTGGCCGGGATAGGCGGTTTTTCACGTTTGGCATCCAGCGGAAAATTTGATTTATACGCGGAGAAGGGGGAGTATAGATTACGAACGACTTTAATCGCGCTTGATGATCAAAGCTTCGCGGAATACTGTAAACAGATTGGTGCGAATCCTGACATGTTTTACGGGAAAGGCATGCCCCGGACCATCGCTGTGAACCAGGCTAAGGATGACATACACAGCAATCGGCGTAACGTCGTTCGGATTCCTTTCCTGAAGCTTCAGGTCGGCGATAAACTGAATGGTGCGGAGAAAGTGTATGCGGAGGATACGAGTAATTATACTTTTTTCACTGAGGTTGGATTTGTAACAGAGCAAATGCCGCCGCTGGGAGAACGTTATAACAATTATACGCTGATGCAGATTATGCCGCGCAGCGTTTATCTAAAGATCGTAGGGTCCATGGATGAAACTAGGGCGATGCGCGCCCGTTATGTATCGGCTCCAATCGTGGCCGAAAAGGCGGATTTGATTAATCCGCTAGTCAAGAAGCTTAAAGAGGTGTGCGACACATGGTATGGCTCCGGAGACTACGATATTTGGAATATCGAAGAGATGAACAGGAAAAATGAGCAGGGTCGGCAGTTGCTGCAGGCGATCATTCTCTGCGTATCCTTGTTTCTCGCCTGGATCGGGGGATATCCAATGTGTTCTCAACTGTTTCCGGCAACCTGCGGCAGCGTCGTAAGGAGTTTGCAATGCTGCGATCTGTAGGAATTACTCCAAAAGGTATCGGACGGATGCTGCTGCTGGAAGGGATACTTTTCGGGCTGGTGCCTATCTTGCTGTGCATTCCGGTAAATCTTCTGATCATCGGACTTTTCCTAAAGATCAACATGATTTATGTCAGCGAGTTTCTTCCTCATATGCCGGTGTTGCCTGTTTTGGCTTTTGCGGCTGCGATTATCGCTTCCGTTATTTTAGCCTATATGCTGGGGGGAAGAAGGCTGAAGCAAGGGTCGATCGTAGAGATTCTCAAGGATGAAACAGTATAATAATGAAACGGTATAATAAGCCACCCTACGGTCTTTGAAAGCCTCGTCGCGATTTCATTTGTGTCTAGTAGTATTTTATTTGACCGGATCGCCGATTAAAGAGAAATTAGAGGGAAATCCTCACGCTAATTGACCACGGATCACCGGTTAGAAAGAAATTTGATGGAAATCCTCCTACTAATATGATGCATTTTCCCCAGTACAGCTGATATTAGTAAAATTAGTGGGAGGTTTTCCTGTTAATTTCGTCAAATCTACCTTTTCATCAAAAATAACGGGAGGTTTTCCTGATAAATTGATGAAAGGCTAATTCAACACCCCGAAAACATACAACAAAGCGGAAGACATGAGCTAGTCCCCACTTTGTAAGTACTTTTAGCTGCACTTTTTGCACATAGGTTTATATATCGGTAATTTCAATACGCCTAAATGAATGGAATGAGCAGTAGTCACTTTTTCATTTTATCCAAGTGTTTTTGTAGCGTATCCCACGCGGGGGTAGACACTATGGCCTGCATTTTTAACTGGTCAAATGCATCGCTCAGCGCTGACATTTCCGCAACCGCGTGCATCGCGTGATCGCTAGCTGCAAGGCGCCCAATGAAGGTTTTGGCACAGATCTACAGCATAAGAAAATATCTGGTACGATGGTAGTGAACAAAATTTTCATCTTCGGTGGGGGACGCGGATACCGTTCGCCTTCAGCACCTCATATCCCTCGGCAGTAGCGCTCATGATTTGCTGAATCAGCGCTTTGTCTTCTTTTTTCAAATTTCCGTTTGTGGCATAGCAGGCATAGGCGATTGGCATTACAAAGGCCACATGGGCGAGGAGATAAGCCTCCATATCGCATCGAAAGTTCAGGGCATATTTCGCACTTGTAAAGGCCTCCTGCAATAGGTTGCGTTGCGGAGCAAAATCCTCGCCATTCAAGGTGCCGAGCGCCATTTTTGCCCTTGCGTGAATACTGATTATTTTACCGTTCTCCCGCCGACCTCCTGTGAACTGAAAAGCAAACAGCACGATTTTATCGCTGTTGCTTCCGCAAATCGCAGCTTTTGTCGCTCTTGGAGCCATATTGTTACCTACAAGTACAATCAGCTTGCTCTGGTTTGCTGCCAGAATTGGCAACACGCCCTCCAATTGCGTGTATTGTATGACCACGAAGATGATGTCATAAATGTCTTCTGGTTGCAGGCTCTGAATCAAGTTTACATGATCCTTGGTTGTCTTCATTTGTGCGGCGTGTCGGATGACCAGACCGTGCTGAACCAGTTCATCATACCGTTTTCCTCGAGCGAGCAGCGTTACATCATGGCTGGCACGTACCAGAACATGTGCAAGATAGCTGCCTAAGACGCCTGCACCGTAAACGAGTGCTTTCATATGAGCCTCCCCTCATCGGAAATTTGGATTAAAGTTTTTCATTCATTTGTTATTAAACGCCAATTGAAAAACAATCTCAGTGAGGAAAGTAACTTTGGGTTCAGGCCTGTTCATTTAACCAATGGGCGGGGGCTTGTACATACTGAGGCAACTTAGTAGTCTCATTTCCTTTCGCCGAGTTCACTTGTGCTTGCGTCAGAAAAATGCTGCTAGTCAGGTTCGCGCCGGATAAATCGGCATCCCTTAAGTCCGCACCGATAAAATCCACGTATCTTAAGTCGGCGCTTCGTAAATTAGTGGCGATAAGAAGCGCTCCTCGAAAATTAGCACCCCGCAGATCAGCACCTTTCAAATTTGCGCCTAGTAGATCTTGGCGAGCCTTGCTTTTCTTTGGATGATGAAGGAAATCTTTTCGAACGATTTCGCTCGTTTTGAGTAATAGCTGATTTACAGCAGCCCGGTGCGCCGATACATCTATGGCGAGTATCTTGTCTGGTGCAAGCCGGGTTAGAGCTAAGGTTTGATCCAGAGCGCTTTGCAAAGGGGCATGAATGTCCTTCGTTTCCTCTAAATCTCTAGCCTGAGCCAGGTAATATAGCATTTCGTGCAGTTGCTGAACGATCGGAAACACCGTGTACATTTGGCTTGAGAGTTCTGCATGTTCTCTCCAGTCCTTGCCTTCGTAAATGACCTGGGAGACATGCTGACCGGCGCCGAAGCATTCATAAGAGACACAGCCATGAAAACCTGTATCTCGTAGTTGCTCATGGATGCTGCAGCGATAATCCGGTCCTAAGTTACGGCAGGGGATACCAGCATCTTTATCAAAAGCAAAATCGGCCGATTTGGCGTAGGGGAGAGCTACACAGCATAGGCCAAAGCATTTTTCACAATCTGATTGCCACTTCATGTCCACAACAACACTTCCTAATCCTGTTATAATTCGACTATGTTAAAATATCACTGTTAATCATCATTTAGGAGGCTGAAACCATTATGGTAGATATACAGGATAGAAAGCAAGTTTATATTATTCACGGCTACGAACTCCTCATCCCCTGAGCGGCTGGAGGGGGACCTCTATGAGGTTGAGCGCGGTGGCCATTTCTTGGCGAGCGGCGGTTTTACAGAGTTGGCTATAGCGTATGATGTTTTGTGCCCAATCATGAATGAAGAGGAATAGAGCATGAGAAGTCTCGGAAAACAGCACTCCAAAAGTGAAGCTCTCTTTAATTCTAATTGAGGGGTTTTGAAGGCGTCGAAATACTATAGAAAAGTGCCTTGGATTTACATGCATCGATGCAATTTCCGCACAAAATACATTCATCATCGACAATCTCGCCACATTGGACTTTTTTCATAACTTGGATATCCATAGGGCATTTCAGTGTACAAGCATTGCACTTTCTGCAGTTGGCAGCATTTGTCTTGATTCGCAACCCGGGAAGGCTCAGCCGGTCTCGAATTTTTTTACCCAGTATCATAAATGGAGCCTGCCAGCAAATATATTTGCATGAAGCAAACCGGCCAAAAATGAGTGCCAGTGGAACAATTATCAGGCCCGCACCCAAAGTGAGCAGGAGCTTTCTTTCAAATGGAGTATTTTCAATTCCGTACGACAAATCAATTTTTGTAAATCCTCTAACTAGATAACCAGTAATAATAGCGCTTACCCATATTATAAAAATGACATATTTTATGTATCTTGCTTTTGTGTATTTGGCCTTTTTCTTAATTACAAACCCCACGATCTCCTGCACACCGCATCCAGGACAAAACCAGGCACAGTATGCTCTTCCGAAAAATAAAGATAGAAGGAATATGAGAACAAATGAAAAGAAACTGGCGTTGACGATGCCTTTATTTGAAGCCAGGATGATAATTACAGGAGAGAAAAGCAAATGGAAAATCAACAGGCTGTGAAATAAAAAAGCAGTAGTTATTACTATTGGCTTTCTGATCTTTTGTAATCTCATCGATCTCCCTCCTTAGGGCTCTGATTATTTTATCGGAAGATTTAGGTAAAATATAAAAAGCGGGGATTCACCCGCTCTTTTGTTGTATCCATAATATTTTCATCTTTTTCTACGGCTCTTCATTAACCCAAGAAAGCGATAGATCGCTTTACCTTCTTGGCAAATGCGATGGGATTATCGATCGATTCCCAGTGAATGTACATGAGACGCGGGTTCTCGAACAACCAGTGATTATGGACTGCAGTAACGGTGATCCCGTTTTTGCGAAGATTTGAGAGCAAACGGTTTACTTGGCTTTGAAAAAGGGCCGTTTCTCCTAAACAGAGTGCGCGCCCCGAACTGTCCAGCGATTCAAACGAGAACAATTGATAACGGACTAAAGGAGAGGTGGTACGTCTCCCTAAAATAGCAGCGGGTATTCTCCTGTTTCTGGTGACAAAACAAACCGGACCTTCTTCAATTTCCGATTCACCTCCAAGAATTTTTCCAAATTGGGTACACAGCCTTTTAAATTGTGGGCTTACCTTCGCTTTATGCGCCATGTAAATCCTCCTTTAATCGTTTTCGACATATCTTATGATTAAGTGGAAGGGTGTATTGGGCGAAACACGGATGATGATACGGGAAATGATCTTATGAAAATAATGGGGAAAAGCGGACGTGCGTACAATTTAAGAGGAATGAAAAAAAGCAGGGACTTCGGCAGCCCCTGCCAACCTTTTATTTTTTCAATAAGCATTCCTTTAGAGTATCAGGAAAATGGGTGATCATCTTGTATGTAAATGGAACGGCCACTTTATAGCGGGATTTAAGCCGTCTTTTTACTATGATGTCACAGATGTCTTTTGCTGCTTCCTTAGAATCTGTTAGGTTTTGCTTGTTTCTTAATCTAGCATCTGATTCATAGTAAACGGAATAACAGGAGTTTGGATTCGTCATAAGCTCATTGGAATGATCATTCAATGTTTTGAAAAAATTAGTTTGAATAGGCCCTGGTTCAATGACCGTTACCTGAATATTATGGCTGCACAATTCTAACCGTAATGCATCGCTTAACGCTTCGACTGCATATTTCGATGCGCAATAAGCGCCATTAATCGGTTGAGCAAACTTTCCTGAAATCGATCCAATGTTTATGATCTTGCCAGATCGTCTCTTCCGCATTTCTGGAACGACAGCCTGAATCATGTTCACGATGCCAAATACATTTACATCGAACATACTTTTCGCACTTTCTACGTTAATTTCTTCCAAAGCGCCTCTAATGGAGTACCCCGCATTATTTACGAGAATATCGATTTTATGAAATCGTGATATCACCTCGTTGATTGCAGCATGAATAGACTCTTTTTGGGTGACATCCAGCGGCAATTTCAGAGATGCAGGCAAATCTTCTAAGGATTCCACATTTCTGGCAGTTGCAACGACCGTATATCCTTTGTTTATTAAAATCTTACTAAGCTCCCGTCCGATTCCTGTAGAGCATCCGGTAATAAAAACAACAGTTTCATTTTGCATAGCGAGCAACCTCCAATAATTAACCTTGGCTCCATCATAGGGCACTTGGAGGTTCCTCACATTATCATTTGTTAAGACGAATATTTTTTCTTATTCTGCTAAGAGAAACAGGGGTTATTCCCAAATAGGAGGCAAGATGATATTGTTTAAGCCTCTTTTCCAAGCCTGGATAGGAGGTAAGGAATTGCTTATAGCGATCCGTATTGTTTAATAATTTAAAGCTAATCGTATGTTCTTCTTTCGCAACCAGGACTTCATCAATCATTTTTTTATAAAATAGAAGCAACTGATAATTTCCTTCGACGATCTTCTCAAAATCGGAAATCTTTGCTACAAGAATTACACTGTCTTCTAATGCTTGAATGTAATACATCGATTCTTTTTGAGATAGATATGCCAAATAGGAAAATAATGTAGTACCTTCTGCATAAAAGTACTTTGTCACATCATTACCTATTTTATCCATATAGTAAGAGCGAAAAACGCCCTTAATAATAAACCCTATTTCGGTAGATTTCTCACCTTCCTGTAGAAAGAACATCTCTTTTTTTAAAACCCTTGGCTTAAAAATATTCCTCAATAAAGCAATGCTTTCCTCATCGAGGGAAATCGCCTTATTTTTGAATAGATTTATCCATAAACTATCGTAATCATTCGTATTCATGCAAAAGCCTCGTTTCTAAGACCTTTTATTTGTGCCTTTTAGAGTAGCCACAATTCAAAGAGTGTATGCAGATTTGAAATAGAAATTACTTGCAACTACCATGTATACTGGCTGAAAAAGGAATGAGATTTTATGAAGGATCAAAATAATTTTATTTATTAAAAGATGAACGTCCCTCCATTGACATTTGTATTATTAACTCTGCCAACTCTTCAGAGGATTTTTTCGTCTTGTCCTTCAACCATTTTTGAATAACTCCAAGACTGCCGCTTGCGTAGAAATGAAATATATATTCTATATCTTCTTTGCATAACTGACTATTTTCTACTAATGTTGTAAGTTTTTGAAGGTTGAGAATGTTAATTAAATCTTGATAAAACGTACTGTCTGAATTAAGCAAAACATCAAACAGTTCAACATTTTCATTTATGTAATCTAATACATTTACAATCATTTCCTTAGGCGCTTCTTTTGAATTTTTGTCATAGCTGCGAAGATAACCAGTAATGTCATCAACAACTTCTTTCTGAATTTGATGAAGTAAATCGTATTGGTCTAAATAATGTTTATAAAAAGTGGCGCGGTTTACGTCTGCGTCTTCACAAATTTCTTTAATTGTGATCTTTGAGAAATGCTTTTGTTTTAAAAATTTTATTAAGCTTTCTTTGATAACCATTTTTGTGTATTTTACACGTCTATCGGTTTTATTTTTTTTCATATAAATTCTCCATTCGAAAATTTAGCGTTATTTTTCAACACTTCTTAACTTTATGTTGAAAAACTTTCATTTGATGAAAATCTGATTATTGTTTATCCAATGTAAGCATAGTATATTAAATGAGCGTTAGATAATCAACATAATGTTTATTATATATCAGGAGGTACTGCTTGTGAAAAATCTATCAAATCAAAAAAAACTCATAGTTTTAATTGCCGTTATGTTTGGTGTTCTCCTGTCTTCACTCGACATCACCATTGTTTCAACATCTATGATGGGAATAGTGAAAGACTTAAACGGCTTCGATTTATATGCGTGGCCATTTACAGCTTATTTGATGACAACAGCAATCTGTATGCCGCTTTTTGGCAAGTTTGCTGACAAATTTGGTCACAAGCTAATTTACATTTTAGGTATAATTGTTTTCGTCTTAGGTTCTGCCCTTTGTGGAATGTCACAAGATATGCTACAACTTATCATCTTTAGAGGGATCCAAGGTATCGGAGGAGCAATATTAACCGCAAATTCATTGTCCATTATAGGTGTTGTGTTCGAGCCTAAGCAACGTGCAAAATATATTGCTCTTTTAGGTGCGGCAGGTGCAGTTGCAAGTATTGTAGGTCCAATTTTGGGCGGTTATATTACAGATAACTATTCTTGGCGATGGACTTTCTATATAAACGTACCCATTGGTATTATTGCTTTAATTGCTATATTGATTGCTTTGCCAAAAGAAAAACCTGAGCAAACCTCAAAAAAAATCGATATTTGGGGAGCCTTAACTTTTACTGTTGGTCTTGCTCCTATGCTACTTGCATTAACATGGGCCGGAAACAAATATGATTGGGGTTCACCTCAAATACTTACTATGCTTGGATTTTCAGTAGTTTGTTTGATTTTGTTTGCTTTCATCGAAAAGCATGTAAGTGACCCTATTATACCGTTGTCACTTTTCAAAAAGTCCGACTTTAATATTTCATCAGTTGAGATGTTTCTTATCAACGCTATAGTGCTTGCAATAATGACATTTCTACCAATGTTCCTGCAAATTGTTGTTGGTGAAACAGCAAGTCATACAGGGACTCTTCTTATTCCTATTATGGCAAGTACTGTTGTTACTAGCATTGCAAGTGGTATATTGGTTTCAAAATTCGGAAAATATAAATTGCAGATTATCATTGGTTTTATCATTTTAACTATTTCCACTATTTTGTTTGCCCAAATGGGAGTGGATACGGCCAAAAGTACAGTAATACTTTACATGCTAATTGCAGGTGTTGGCATAGGAACAACCTTGCCATTGTTTAATACCATTGCTCAAAACGCTTTCGATGAAAGTCAGATGGGAGTTGTGACTTCAGGTGTGCAGTTTTTCAAAACATTAGGCTCAACACTTTCTACTGCGATACTTGGTACAATACTAAACGCCACGATAACAGATAAGCTAGCAAGAATTAATACAGGAGATCTTCCTGACCAAGTTGCAAGTTCTCTCAAAAATTCGCAGGTTTTATCAAACCCATCAGCGCTAGAAGCTATATCCAGCGAACTTCCGAAGACCCTATTAGTGGATTTTCAAAACGTTGTGATCCAAATGAAGCAAATATTTTCTGATTCATTAGTACTTATTTTCACTGTTTGCATTGGCATATCATTTTTAACACTAGTAATTTCTTTGTTCATAAAAGAAAAACCTTTTAGGAAAAAAAGAATTGGACAATCTCCCTACGTACGAAAGAATGGAACGGATTAGAAATGGAGAGGAAGATATCTTCTTATATCAAGTAGCAGACCTGGTTCCTTACCTGCCAACCTCCAGGGAATATGGAACAAGGATATGCTACCAATATGGGATAGTAAATATACCATAAATATTAATACTCAGATGAATTATTGGCCGGTGGAAACTTGTAACCTCTCTGAATGCCATTTTCCTCTGTTTGATCTTCTAGAAAGGATGAGGGAACCCGGGCGTAAAACTGCTAGTATTATGTATGGGTGCAGAGGTTTTACGGATATATGGGCAGATACAGCACCTCAGGATGTATGTTTAAGTTCAACATATTGGGTTATGGGAGCAGCTTGGCTTAGCTTGCATTTATGGGAACATTATGAGTTTACAAAAGATATTACATTTTTAAATACTGCTTATGAGACAATGCGGGAAGCAGCTGTATTTTTAGTGGATTTTCTGGTTGAGGATGTTGATGGGCGACTTGTAACCTGCCCGACCATATCCCCTGAAAATGAGTATCGTCTTCCGAATGGAGAGATTGGGGTCATGTGTAAGGGGGCATCGATGGATAGTCAAATCATTTATGCACTTTTTAATGCTTGTATGGAGGCCTCAAAAATACTAAATAAAGATGAAGTGTTCGGACAAGAATTATCAAAAATTCTGAGCAGGGTGCCAGAACCTGAGATTGGTAAGTATGGAAGGGGAATCGTTTTATTGTTACGAAGAAAAGTAAAATAAATGTTCAAAAAAGTGAAACACCCCCCTGTTTTTTCGGCTTATAAGTAGAGGGATAAATTTTCTCTCTACTGGAAGCAAAAATCAGGCAAGGTTCTGATGAAGATGTGACCAGTATCATCTGAACCTTGATAACTTCATATCGAGTGTAAGAAACAAAAATCAAAGCCACCTAGTGGCTTTACACACATTAGTTGCGACCAGAGTAGCATCATTGGTTCTGGAAGTAAACGTGATCCATCTGTATATTAGACAGCCACACTTGCATATATATTATTACAACTGTAAACAAAACTTATCAATTCACCAGAGACCGCAGGAACACTGCATTTTCTGGTGAGTTGATAACTGGTACTGAGCCATGCACTTCACAAATTGCATTTGCTCAGTCGCGGGCTGTCGCCCTATATATCTAAACTCGAATATGTCTGTTTGTGAGCGAGCTCTCAACAAACAATTCGGTTTAGATATGCATGGCTCATAGCTTACGCGTAAATTTTTTTTAGTCCTTACTTGACACAAGCAGTATTTGTGAAAGCTTGTCGGACACCTATCTCGCCGTCAATCGCAGTTTCAACCTAGTAAGCTTCGCTTTTTAAAAAGCTACTCAACATTTCGCTAATCTCTGAATCGTCTTCAATTATTAATAGCTTCACAATCCTAAGCATCCATTCTTCTATAAAAGTATGCAACAATTTGCTCAGCGATTCTGGGCGGGTAATCAATGCCTTTTGCTTGGTAAATTTCTTCTGCATCCTACTTAAATAAAACCATACTCCTTTTAACGGCTGCTTCTAAAGCTGAAAATTCTGCATTCGTGAAATAATATTTCAGATGCTCTTGCTTCTCCTCGGGAACACAATACTTCACTTTACTTTCCCAAGCACCCCAGTCTAATGTATCATATTGGCTTAACAATAGGTCTACATGCGAATGGAACAATATATCAATATTCTTTATTAATTTAAATAGATCCTTGCGCTTAAAATATTTGATCAACATTTCTGTATGCAACCAGTAAGTATCCATAGCCCTTACAGTATCGGGATAATCAGCGTTAATGATGAAGAAATCAAACTAATGCAAATTGTTGCCCAGACGAATTACGCTGCAGTAATTTTTGAAATGTTCATTGTTAAAACTCTCACCCCAGAAAACTATCAGTTCGCCTGAAGCTGCTGCTAGCACTTTTGGAACATCCGCGTCAAACTGCTCAAAATCCTTATCCGCAACCAGAAAAACAGGATCATAATCAGAATAAATATCTTCCGCCCCGCGGCTTATGGATCCATAGTGCCAGCCACCCTTGCAGCGCTGATCTTTTTATAGAATTTCTACGACTCTGTTAAATGCCGATTCTAAATCCTTATGTATAGGAGCATTTCCTTTCCTTGTTTATAGCGTTGTCTATTTCTCTAATAGGTAATTATTTTCGTCATTGGCTGGCTCTATCGTTCTAATTTCAAAAGACTTACATCCTGAAGCGATAAAAGGATCCGATTGTGCAATATTTGTAGCTTCAGCCAAATCCTCGGCCAAAAAGACGACCATCCCTCCGGGATAATCCGTAAAAGGCCCGCAAAGTACAAGTTTACCTTGGCGCTTTAATTCTTTCAGATGCTCCACGTGGCTCTCTACGAGCTCCTTATTTAGAGATTTTATATTTTTCATCAAATATATGTACATTATTGTTCAAGCTCCTTTGAGTTAATGAAATAATAATACTGTATTACTAACATTGCATCAAACATAGAGAGGATTGTCTGAATGAAAACGTAGTTTAGAAAAGTAATTGACAAGTATAGTTTACAAATGCAATCTATAACTGGGAAGGGGGTGAATAAATGAAATTTTTATGCCTAAGTGAAACAAAAAAACAGATTAAGAGGAGAATCATCATGATAAAGAGCTTTAAAAAAGGTTCATATAAAATATCTGCAGCTGCAATTTTACTGTGCTTGGTCGTGAGTTCCTTGACACCTGCAAATGCAAATGCTGAAAATTCCAGCATAAGCCCCAGCGTAAGTACAGAGGCTGCCGGTACATTGGATAAGGGAGACGGTTTGAAATTCAGAATTGGAAATGAGTCTACTAAACAATTTTATAGTCTGGAAAGAGCGGTGGATTATGCAGGTTTTGACTTTAAAGTCCCTGATTTTCTTCCGTCGGGTTTTGAGCTTTATGATGTATTTCTCGATGAGAAGAAAATTGATAATCAAAATGAACTGTTAATACGATTTTGGACAAATATGAACGTAGGACGTTCTACTAAACGTTTTGACATGCAAATCACCAAGGGAAACCTGCTGCAGTATTTGAAAAAGAAGCAGGGCAAGGCTGACCCTACGATCCAGGAGGAAGCTATGGAAATTTCCGGGGTGAAAGGTACATTTCTAACTAAGAAATTAAATTATATAGAGAGCGAGAATCACAAGCCACATACTATTGGAAACCTTAGTAAATTCTTTATATGGCAGGATGAAAGTGTCTGGTACAGCATTAACTGTTTTGAATCTGAGATATGGTCGGATGGGAGAACTGATGTATTTAATGAGATTTCCATGGAGGACTTACAGAAAGTGGCAGGATCCTTCAAGTACGCCAAAGAGGTGAAAGATGCGAGATATTCATCCAAAGCGTTTGGAAAGTCTCTTAACATCTATGATGAAAAAGATTTAAAAAGGGCAGAAGAGCTTCTTGGTTTTGCACCCAAGTTGCCGTCGACTCTAGCTGGAGGTTTTGTTCCTTCTCGCTCCAATGTTTATGAGGTTACACGCAGCAGCTATGACGAAAAGGACAACTCGCAACTGCAGAAAACTCCTAGCACTCTGATGATTACAATTTACAACATAGGCGGTAAGGAACTGAACGATGATAATGCAGGTTCGCTGGAGATATTATTCGACCAGGGGAAAGATATGTTTTCCTATAATGCTTTAAAGAAGGGTTATGTGAACGTTAGAAACCCAGTGACAGGAAAGGTGAAAAAGGTTAAGCCCCGGTTGTTAAGCATTAAAGGCAATGAAGTTTTTACATATAGTGGGGGAGGATCAGGCTCTACAGTAGCGGTGAAATATGTATGGAAGCAGAATGAGGTATGTTATACTGCTGAAATACCGGTGGAAGTTAAAAATCAGGAAGAAATCATTAAAGCAATGGTTGAAGCACCGTCTCTCGTTTTCAGATCCAATCTATAATTCAAGTAAAGAAGCAATCCTAACGCTTGACAAGGATTGCTTCTTTACTCTGCGAAGCTCGCCGGTGATAGGGGGAGATAAAATTACACGACATCCCTTGTTTCCACCCCTACGATAAACAAAATGGCGGAAAGAGCGGATACAGCTGCTAAGATCAGCGGAAATATCGCATTGTTCGCTAATGTAAAATCTCCGATGGTGCCGTTTAGTAAAATAAATAGCAGGAAGGATGAAATCACGGTTACTTTGGAGGATTTCATAATTTTTCCAATAAACAGAGCGATGAATCCGATACTTATGGTCACGAATGATTTCAAAACAATCTGTAAATAGAAAGAGGGGTCCGCCATATTATAGTCGACGGGAAAATCCGATTTTAGGAAGCCCGAAGTCATATAGAGAACGCCATAGATCAATATTTTCGTAATGACAAGAGCTACAAAATTAAAAATCCATACCGCAAGCATCTTAGACAATAGGATTTTTTGTCTTTTGATCGGATAAGAGAACATTAGATTCATGGTTTTATTTTTGTACGCGTTGATGATAAAGGAAGCCAGCATCACACCTGTAAACACTAAAAACGAAGCACTTGAAAGTATTTCAACCTGAGAAGAAATATTATTGGTGCCAGCGGCTGCATCAGGAACTCCGGTATCCGGGTCATTAGCAATTCCAAGGAAGCATTGAGCAAATAGAAAAAGCCCTAATATCGTCGATAAAATGATAGCATTTCGGATGTATTTGGAGATTTTATTTTTCTTCCATTCTAGTTTTATTAATTTAAACATCTATTTATCCTCCCCTGTTATTTTAAGGAAGTAGTCTTCCAATGACTCCACTTGACCGTTGATACTCTCAATAGGGACGTCATTCATCGCCAAGCCTTTGGTAAGCTCCTCAACCGAACTTTGCTTTTCATATATGCGAAGCTTATTGTCATCCACAACTTTGAAATTGTGAATGTTTAATTTATCGGCGAGGACAAAGGAGGCATGTTGTATATTGGATGTCGTCAATTCCACATAGGCCAGATTCATATCCAAAATTTCTTGTATCGCGATTTCTTTCACCATCTTGCCGTGATGAATGACACCGATTTTTGTAGCCAGGTTTTGAATTTCAGATAGAAGGTGGCTGGAAATCATAATGGTTATTCCGTATTCATGACATAGCACTTTGAGCAGATCACGCATTTGTTTGATACCGGCAGGATCCAGACCATTGGTTGGTTCATCCAAAACAAGAAACTCTGGCTTCGTCAATATAGCCCTTGCAATGCCTAAACGCTGCTTCATCCCAAGGGAGTAGCTGCGAACCGGTTTATGATCCGTGTAGGATAATTCGAGCATATCCATTGCTTTCTGCACACTGTTAGGACTGTAATAGCCCATATATTCACCATGCAGCTCTAAGTTTTCTCTTCCGCTAAGTCTTTCGTAAAAAACAGGATACTCGATAATGCTTCCCATTCGTTTGAGGACCTCATAAGAAGTTGAAGTCAGCTTTTCCCCAAACAATTCAATTTCGCCAGAAGTGGGCTTCCACAGATTTGTGATCATTTTCATGATTGTGGTTTTGCCGGCTCCATTTGGGCCAAGGAATCCATAGATATCGCCTTTGTTCACATGGATATCTACATGGGATACAATCTCTTTCCCTCCAATGGATTTAGTAAGCTTTTGCGTCCGTAAAATAGTTGGCATGTATAACTCTCCTTTCTTTAGAGATCACTCTACCAACTTTGTTTTTCAAAACTCTTGATTAAATCTTTCAAATTTCTTTCGCGAGAAAAAACCCGCCCCGCATTTTAGTAATTCATTCTTTTTAATCTCACGGTAAAAACAGTCTTTTCATAAGGATTACTCTCCAGCAAAATATCGCCGCCTAATTTCTCAGCTAATGTTTTCGCAATGGCCAGACCAAGGCCACTTCCACCAAGTTTGCTGTTTCTTGAATCGTCCATCGTATACAAACGGTCAAACACTTTCGAGGCCAAAGACTTTTCAATACCTTTACCATGATCAACAATATCAATCCATGCAAAAACAGTGTCATACCGCAGTACAACACCGAGATAATTCCCTTCCTGTCCATGATGGATGGCATTAGAGATCAGATTGAATAGGATACGGTTTAAGGCATCTTCATTACCGTAGACATATACAGCTTCTTCTGGGATATGTACGTCAACGATGAACCCTTTTTCATGCAAAATGCTGTAAAAATCTAATATATTTTCTTTACACAATTCATTAATATTAATGCGGGTAGTCCCAACTTCTGTGTCACCAGCCTCGATTTTAGCCAGGGTGAAAAATCTCTGAATCAAGTCCATGAGCTGCTTTGCCTTGTTTTCTACCTTTTTAAGCATAGCGGCGTCATCCTTTGCATTTAGCATAATCATTTCCAAATAGCCGAGAATGACGGTCAGAGGTGTCTTGATATCATGAGATATGTTGGACAACATACGTTTTGAAGCAATTTCTGACCTGCGGTATTCCACGTTGATACGCTGGCGATCCTCCAATACGCGGTTTATCTGGGTAAGTAATTGGGCCAGCACCTTATCATCTGTGAATACCATCAATTTTTCATCCGTATCCTTATCCAGTATTTGTGAAAGCTTGTCGCTGATTTGCTGTATATTTTTTAAGCTATTTCTCTGGGATTTGAACAGCATCATCAAACTAAAGATCAGTGCAGCAATCACGAAAAGTAGCAGATATATGTATAAAGAATCAACCATCCTGTTCACCCCATTTGTATCCAATTCCCCATACCGTTACGATATATTTTGGATTCCTGGGGTCATCTTCGATTTTTGTTCGAATTCTGCTAATGTGGACATTCACGGCGTTTTCATCCCCACAATAAGCGTCTTTCCAAACCATGAAGTAAATCTGAGCCTTCGTATACACCTTTTTTGGATTCTGCATAAGAAGTTTTAGTATCTCAAATTCCTTGGATGTTAGCCCTACAGCCTGTTCGTCTCGAGTCACCGAATAATCTTCTAAGTTCATGACCAATCCGCCAGCAGTAAGTATTTTTGGTTCCTGGTTGTTATTTTGAGCATATTGCGTTGAACGTCTGATATTTGCCTTGATTCTTGCCAGCACCTCTGTGACGGAAAAGGGCTTTGTGATGTAATCATCAGCACCTAATCCCAGCCCTAATGACTTATCGGAATCGGTATCTTTTGCAGATATAATAATGATAGGAACCACGCTTATCGACCTGATCTTTCGCATGACTTCGAGCCCATTGATTTTAGGTATCATAATATCTAGCAAAACCAGATCGAAAGAAGAGTCTTGAAATTTGTGAACACCTAGCTCGCCATCGACCGCAATTTCAACCTCGTAAGCTTCACTTTTCAAAAAATCACTTAACATTTCGCCAATCTCTGAATCGTCTTCAATAATTAATAGCTTCACAATCTTTATCTTCCATTCTTCGATTAAAGTATGTAACAACTTGCTCCGCGATTCTGGCCGGGTAGTTAATGCCTTTAGCCCGGCATATTTCTTCTGCATCCTGTTTAAATAAAACTATACTCCTTTTAACGGCTGCTTCTAAAGCTGAGAATTCTGCATTTGTAAAATAATGCTTCAGATGCTCCTGCTTCTCCTCAGGAACACAATACTTCACTTTACTTTCCCATGCACCCCAGTCTAGCGTATCATATTGGCTTAACAGAAGGTCTACATGCGAGTGGAACAATATGTCTATATTCTTTATGAGTTTAAATAGATCCTTGCGCTTAAAATATTTAATCAACATTTCTGTATGCAACCAGTATGTATCCATAGCCCTTACAGGATCGGGAATATCATTATCCGTTCTATATCCTTTGTCAAGGAAAGTAGCTACTTCCCCGGTCCTGTCAAAAATAATATTGTCGCTTGTACAGCCTTTGCAATGCTGTCTGCACATCCATTCCTCGGGATAATCCGCATTAATGATAAAGAAATCAAACTGGTGCAAATCGCTGCCCAGACGAATGACGCTGCAGTAATTTTTGAAATGATCATTGTTAAAACTCTCGCCCCAGAAAACTAAAAGCTCGTCTGAAGCCGCTGCGAGTGCTTTTGGAACATCTGCGTCGAACTGCTCAAAATCCCTATCCGCAACCAGAAAAACAGGATCATAATCCGAGTAAATATCTTCCGCCCCGCGGCTTATGGACCCATAGTGCCAGCCACCCTTGCAGCGCTGATCTTTTTTTAACATTTCTACGACTCTGTTAAATGCCGCTTCTAAATCTTTATGCATGGTAACATTCCCTTTCCTTGTTTATGCTGCCATACTACCACAACAGATCTGAAAGGGATTGCATATTATTAATCATTTGTTGTAAATTTTTAGCGGTTTGCGGGTAAAAAAAGAAGCAGGGGATCGTCTCCCTGCCAGACATGTTGCTTAATGTTCTCATTTGATTGGCTTAAAGTTCGCTCTTCATACTTTCAGCCCATGCTTTAACCCTCCGATTACTTTCCTCTTCCGATAAATCCTCAATTCGAGTCATCAGGGTCCATCGAACTCCGAAGGGATCCAAAATGCTTCCATACCGATCACCAGAAACAAAGTTGGCAATAGGCTCTCTGACTTTCGCTCCATGGGCTACTGCTGCTTCAAACACCTGATCAACGTCAGCAACATATAGGCTCAATGAATAACAGGCATTTTCCCCAGAAGGCGGCAAAACCAGTTTGAAGGCCGGATTCGCCGCACCCAATTGCAAAAAGCCGTTTCCAAAATCGAGCTCCGCATGAGCGACTATTGTATTGCCATTTTCGTCTGGAAATTCAGTGATATCCTTAATTCTTGCATGAAAAACGGATTTATAGAACTCGATGGCTTCAGAAGGCTGATTTACTGCGATAAACGGTGTGATCGACGTAAATCCGTTAGGCACTCCATTTTTTGTATAGTTTCCGGTGGCTCCAATGTATTCTGTCATGGTTATCCCTCCTAAAATCATAAAGCACCTTACGGATGCTCTTCCCAAATATAAAACAGCTTCACTGACAACGGCTGTCAGTGAAGCGGCTGAGCTTGATAATATTCCATTAACTCAGAGGCGACGGCAGCAAGTTTTTTCCTCAGGCTTTGAGGTTCTATCACATGAATAGCTTTCCCGTAGGATAAGAGAAAATACGGTACGTAAGCGTGAATGACTTGTTCATCAATTAGAAAGACTGCTTGATTTGAAGTCCTCTCCTTTAGATGATGGCCCAAAAACCAATGTATGCAGAGATCATCCAATGCCTCTGGCCGGCCTTTGACAATTAGAGATGTCAGTCCTTCTTTTCCTGCCGGATCTGGTAGAAGATTTTGCAGGAAAAACTCCTTGGCAGAAAAGGCGTCAGGCCGTATAAACGCCATTTGTGTTCGCGTTATCTGTAATATCCGTTCAGCACGGAAGCTTCTAATTTCATTTCTCAGATGGCAAAATGCAACTGTGTACCATTTGTTATTCCAATAGATCACGCCATAAGGATCGATCACTCGTTGCTTGGATTGCTGTTCATGACTTGTGAGATAATCAATCTCTAAAGAGTAGCTGTTTGCCACAGCCAGCTCCAGCTCCGTAAGTGTCGGCTTAAGGGAAGGGGGAATGTCACGGCTAATCACTTCAAAACCGGTAAGATGACGGTTGAGAATACTTTCCTGTTCTTGGTTTGCATACATTTTAAGCTTTTGGGTTGCTTTGATTAATGCTTCACTGAAAGGGTACCCTGCTTCTTTGGCAAATACGGCGGCTTGAAGAATCGCCTTTTGCTCCTCAACATCGAAGACCAAAGGCGCGCTGATGAATTTGTTCAGCAGGCTGTAACCTCCATTTTGCCCCGCATCAGACACGATAGGGACTCCGCTGGCACAAAGCGAATCGATATAGCGATAAACCGTTCGCACGTTAATCTCCAATTTTTCCGCTATTCTTTTCGCGGTTATTTTTTCTCCGGAATTCAGCATCCATAGAATGGCCAGCATGTTATCGCTTTTTGACATGGTACCCCCTGGAAATAGTGTTTACTTTAGCTTATCAAATTCGGTAAGCGCTGGACAATGGTCTGTGAAGGGGAGAGGGATTCCGATTTTCACTTGCTCCATATCAAAGGTTCGGATGAGGGGGGCTTTAGCCCCTCTTTGACTCATTTCGTCCAATCTCCGACTATAGAATTGAATTCATTAACTCATAAAAATGACTAGATTCGTGAGTCTTATAGAGCTTATACCAAACATCTAATGTTTTTGGCAAAAACACATCCAAAGCTTTCAAGACTTGAACAGTAAATTCCAATGGAGCTACCCCCGAAGCAGTGATTAATTTCCCATCCGCAACAGCAGGCTCATTTTCATAGTAATTTTCACCCTTATAATCGGGGCATACCATTTTGAGGTATCCTAAATCATTGCTTGTATGCCGTCTTGAGTCCAGCAAGCTATTCTTGGCCAGCCCTATCGTAGCGCCACATATTGCGGCTACAACTATATTTTCTTTTATACACTGCGCTGCTTTATTTATTATAGGTTCATGGATGGTTTCCATCCAGGTATCCCCACCCGGTAAAATCAAAGCATCCGTGCTTTTCATGCTGCACTCCTCTAGTGTAATATCAGGTAATATTTTCAAACCTCCCATTGTAGTAACAGGAGTCTTTTCAACTCCCAGGGTAACTATTTTTGCTGGGGATAGCCCTTTCTTAAAATATCTTCCTGAATTTAGTTCGGCAGTCAAATAACCAATCTCCCAATCTGCCATCGTATCAAATACATAAACATATACAGTGCTGCTCATATTAAAATGCTCCTTTTACATCAAAATTGGATGATCAATATCTATCACCATGATAGTACAGCATCACTGACACCTACGGTCAGTGAAGCGGTGTTTCCTAGTATATGGTAATGTGGATTTAGTAATCTATTTCATTGAAGGAGAGATCCAATGGAACCTAATTTTGAGCTAAAAAATAGAAATGGTGAGGAATTAACCATTTTTGAATTACAAGAAGCAATGAACAGAGGGGAAATTAGCTCTAGAGAACTTGTTATGTACTACATGTATCGCATTGCGAAATATGATCAAGGCGGTCAAAACATAAATTCTATTGCGGAAATAAATCCAGATGCGATTTTTATTGCAGAAGCTTTAGATAAAGAAAGAAAAATAAAAGGGATTAGAGGTAACTTACATGGCATTCCTGTTTTGTTGAAAGAAAACTATAAAGCCCCCTAATCACCTTGGACACTTTCAGGCTAAACAATATACAATAAAAATTAGCTGGAGGTAGTCCGTATGAGAGTGCAACATAGTAAGTTTGACGAGTTGAGAATACAGGTCGTCGAGGAAGCACTAGACCGGGGGAATGTAGCATTAACTGCACGAAAACATGGAATCTCCCCGTATTCATTGTATAAATGGGTTAAACAATATCGAG
>NZ_JBHTLM010000037.1:0-23344 GCF_042678945.1 Paenibacillus puldeungensis
AATCAACTTGCCATCTCCGTTTCCTACATACGCATTTCCGCATTCTGGACATGTTCCATATTGGCTGATAAAGGCCATTGCTCTACCTGCGTTCATTTTGCTTCTTCCTCCTTATCTAAGGGGTAAAGTATAGATAAAATATTTTTCATGTAATCCAGCATCAAACTAGCTGCAATTTCCTTGGAGTCCCATTGTGGGTATTCCTTGATACAATGTTCCATTGCTTCACGTAGTTTCTTTTCCCGGGCTTCTGCCTTATCTGCACGTTCTTTCTCTGCTGTATATTTGTTAAACCAATGAAGAATGGGGAATTCGTCTTGTTCTGCTTTCTTATCCTCTTCTCTAACCTGTTTAGTCATGGGAGATTACCTCCAAACTTTTAAGTTCAACATAAGACGGTGCTCCTCTATCCCATATCACGTAGGCTCTTTTTCCACTCTTGGAGATTCGTTTAACTATACCGTTTGCTTCAAACCTATCGTGATGCACTCTATCTCCCGGCTTTATGGTTGGTAAGGGGATGGGATCTGGATCAAACTCTCCCTCGTCAATTTTGCGTTTAATATCATCTGTCATCATTCCCTGTAGGGCGAGTTCATACAGCAGCTTATCTGCATCTATTAACTTTGGTTGTTTATCCATACTCTTATCCCTCCAATAGATTGGGGTTATCATGACCTTATTCGGCCCACGCTTCGCTCGGTTGTTCGGTCGATTCGCGGGCCTTCGGCCTTATTGCGCTATTTTTTCGAACTACGCATTACTCACATAATCCGTATTGGCTGGAGCACATCGGAACATCTTCCATTTCAATGGCTTTAAGTAGATCGTATTGCTTGCCGCCGAATGTTGTTTTTGACCACTCTACCTTTTCGTATATACCTGCTCCATTTTCATCTGCGAAGAATGAAGCTCCGTTTCGCTTTGATGCTTGTTTGACTGTTTCTTCCCATGCGGCGATCCGCTCGACTTCCTCTGGAAATCTTCTTGCGATTTCAAAAAGCTCCAACTTCCCACAATTTATACATGGCATACATCCGACACGGCCCATCCCAAGTTTGTACAGCGGGTTTGGATCAATCCCGTATCTACTGTGCATTGCAAACACTTCATTCGCTGTCCATTTAAGTAACGGACGGTAAATCTCGTATCCCTCAGGTGTATCTTCACGTTCTGATAGTTTTGACCGCGCTATACTTTCCTCCGCTCGAACTCCTTGCCAGCTAATAACCTTGTGACCTTGCTCCAGAAGCGGCAAGTATACTTGGTCAAAAAATGGTCTTACTTTTAACTCTACAGTGCAAAATCTAGCTTTCGTTGAAGGAAATCGTCCCTTCCAGATACATAGATCAAGAAACGGGTTTCCAGTGGGATGAAGCACACTTAACGCCTGTTCGATAATCCACTCTTCAACACCTTCGTTTCTCCACTTGGTTTGTACAACTTCCCTTTTATGCTCAATTTGTTTAGTAAAATCAGCTTTAATCCGATGGATCGGCCCAAGTTGTTTTTCAAGATATTCGAGATATTCATAGGTTTTTTGATGCTCGTTTCCTGTGTCAGCAAATACCGGAACTACCGCTACACCTTTTCCCAGCGCATAAAGCCATAGTGCTGTGCTATCCTTACCACCGGACAATGAAACTATATTTTTAGTACTCATATTTCTCCTCCCTTGCTGCGTTAAATGTGTCTCCTGCTCATTACTGCTCATTACTGTTTAGCTGTATAGGGGTTAATCTCTAAGGTTCCTTATCCGCTTTTTAAGCTTCAATCTTTCAAGTACTTGATAGGTGCTATTAGGGTCTTTTAGCTTTTTTAATCTCCGTTGTAGGATTGCAAGTTTGCGGTGCTTTTTACGTTTCGCATCCTCTTTACTCATTCCTTATCACCTTCCAATGTGCTTTTCTCAAAATCCTCGCAATCAGCTACATCTTCTGGTGCTGTACCAAATAAATCTTGCTGTCTTTTCATACAAGCCGCTTCACCATATGGCGAATCAACTGACTGTAGCATCCACCAATAATGTTTACAGTCATGACATCTCATTCCCCATCACCCCTCTTTAAAATGTCTTTAATCCCTTTATACATTTGGTTTGCGTCTTGATTTTCTTCATAAGTTACGACGATCTGTTTTAACTCTGCTGATAGGCTCTCTAATACTTTTATGGGGTCTGGTAACTTTTGTGGATTGGTTAGTTTAAACATAATATTCCTTTCCGGCCTCCGCTTCGCTGAGTGGATTCAGTCGCATTGGTCGCCTTCGGCCAATTAGTTTCTATCTCGTACTGAAATGATTTTCGCCCCGACAATGTAATCTTCAATGTCTGGCATATCAATGAGCAATTCTTCATCATTACCATCTTTAAATAGAGCAATTAATTCAGGGTACCCATCATCAGATACACAGTCGATGTGCCTTTCATTTAGTTCGTGCTGGATTGGGAAAAAATCACCGTCCACAAATGTATCTATCGCCCCCTGAATAATTGATGAACCCCGAACATTTCCGCCTATTTCAATAATTACAGCTCCTTTATATCCCTCTTCATCAAGCAAACAAATTTCCACTTGATGAATGTTGTTATTACTCGGATTATAAATTTTCATATATATTTGCTCCTTTGGTTTATGGTTTTAGCTTTGATCCGACCGAATTACCCAGCGATAGCGGCAGCCGTATCAGGGTTTATTCATCCTTTCAGGTGGGATAGGGCAGACTCGGCAAGTTTATAAGTCCCTGTTTTTCTCATGTGTGTGCATAACTCATTCTTTTTTATGAGTTCCAACACTTGCACATAATCACTTTCCATGTCCTTCTCAATCCGCTGGTATGATTCAATCACTTTGCCTTGTGCTTCAACAATCTCCTGTAGTCGTTCTACTTCGGATATAAGGTACTCCCTGTCCTTAACTGCGCTTGTCATTGGTAAATCGTTTTCTTCCAGAGTCTTTTTCGTTTTAGAAAGTCTTCGTTTTATCTCTTGTATCTGGTCATTGTTAGTCAATCCGTCTTTACCTAGCATTGGTTAGTCCTCCTTAAGAGAATCTTTTAATTGCTTAACCCAAAGATTGCGTCTATTTGTGCGTTGCACTTCCTCTTCATGTTCATTTGAGTAATAATTAATTTCCTTTTGTGCCTTCTCAATCGCAGATTTCTGATATTCTTCTCCACTGATCCGAACCGGCGGTGTCAAATATTTTTCGTCGCAGTCCCAATCGATACTATCTTCAAGCTGTTTTATACAAAATTGTTTTAGCTCTAAATGCTCACTAGTTGGTGGTGTCCAAGCTTCAACATTGGCTAATAATTTTTCGTATCGTATACGCAATTCTCTTTTTTGATTGAGTATTTCATGATACTTTTTTACATCATTTTGATATTCTTCTTCTGCGCGATTCTCGGCTTCTTCAACGCTCATGTCGGTAAATTCTTTCAATTGTGCTTTTGCTTTTTCCAAGCTTTCAAGATTGTATTTGCTTGGTTCAAACACAGGTATTTCCGCATCCATTGGTTCATCTCTCATCATGACTAACGCCCCAAAAGCTCTTGAACATCCCAAAATAAAATCTTTAACCGTTATTTCTTCTCCGTTACAAATTGAACTTGTATATCCTGTTGGCATATTTAATCGCTCCCTTATACTAAGTTTTCTTCCCCGTATACTCGGTTAATGTGTTGTGACGGTCTGTGTGGCTGTGTAGTGGGCTTATGAGTTTTACCCTTGCAATTACTCTACCTATCTGTAAAAGTTCCTCTATCGGCTTCATATTCGGTCACAAATGCAATCCCAAGCTTCGTTAATGTTAAAGCCCGCGGTTTATCTGCTTCACGTTTGAGATATCCCTTTTTCTCAAGCCGCTGTAAATGTCCATGAGTTACACCGGATGATGCTAGACCGGTTCCGTCTCCGATCTCTCTTATCGTTGGTGGATATCCGTGCATTTTGGAGTAAGAGTATATAAAATTGATAACGGCTTGTTGACGTGGTGTCATGTTATCCCACCTTTGTTTTCTTCTTTGCTTTTGAAGGCTCTAGAATGGTCTGTATAACTTCTTGCTGATATTTGGTGTTTGCTGTACTCATTCGTATTGCTCTGGCTATTTGGGCCAATACAAAGGCGTCTCTTATGTTGTCTGATTTGCTCTCGAATCCCCAATGTTTAAAAATGTGAACCGCTAGTTCATCCTTTTTGGTGTTTCCCTTGCCGCTGGCAAACTTTTTGAGAGCTGCCGGGGCAACTTCTTTGTATTGGATATTGCCCAAGTACATTCCGACTCTCATTCCCCAGCCGATGCCGCCGAGCAGGAAACCTGATTGAGATGCAAACCCAAATCCCTCTATTGCTATCAAATCGCCTTGTTCGAGATTATTGATTGTTTTATAAATAATGTCTGCCATTCTCGCCGGGTCCTCGCCTTTAGCTGTGATTTCCATCGTATCAAGAATGTTTCCATCTCGATCTAGGATAACCAGACCGGTCTTTGTACTTGGGTCGATTCCTATAAATCTCATGCTCTTGCCCCCTTGAACGTTGATTTGTTGTCACAAACGTACCGTTTGCCGCGAATCATATAAACAGTTGGAACCCCGTTTTTCATTTTTTCTACCACGGCTACATGTTTATCACCTTCACCGATCTGTTTCCAAGGTGTTAAGTGTCGGATCGATTCAAAACACGGCCTTTCATCAATTCTTTTCTTGTAAAATGTTATGGCTTCATCCACTAACTTCATTTGGCATGTATTGCAAACTGGTACAGTTGCAAAACTGCCTACCGCTTGATTGCTACATCCTGGTACTTTACATTGCATCTCGTTTCCCCTCTCTTTCGTCTACAATTTCATTTATCAACTCGATCAACTTTTTACACACAAATTCACGTCTTACCGTCACTGATACACCAACGGCAGATGCTTCATAGTCAATTCTTGCTAGTATGTTATCTGCGCCCGCTAGTTTCTCTCGTAGTAAATATTCGAATGAATCCCATGTTTCTCTCATTTCCCGTTTCTGGCGCTTTGCTTCGTGCTGTTGCCGTTTCTCTTTCTTGTCCAAAGGCTTCACGTCCTAACTGCACGAATTTTTCAAAGTCCTTGTCAAACAATTCGTAATCGTCAATTGGTTCCATTTGCTTCACCCATACCTCTGATTCGCCAGTTCATTTCCTCACGACTTCCGTTTATAACTGCTTTATATGCCCTTGTAACTTCTGCAATCCGGCTGCCCATTGCTTCGTCAATATCAAGCAGGTCCGATATGCTTCGTTCTGTGCTAACCATAATTGGTAAGTTGTTTAAATATCGATAATTCAAAACTGCCCATGCCGTTTCAAATTGGTAGTCTGTAGGCTTGCCACGTCCCTTGAACAAATCGTCTAGAAAAAGAACCTCGCATTTTTGCATACGCTGGATGATTTCTTGCTTCTCTTCAAAATCTGCATTCGTCAGTTCCTTCATTCCTTCAACCCAAGGGAAGTAGAAAACTTCCACCCCGTTATCCAGCAGGTTATTTGATACTGCTGCAAGTAAGTGCGTCTTGCCGCACCCGGGGTTTCCCATCAAGGCTATACCGTTTTGTTTGTCCTTCCGTATTTTTGGAAAAGCTAGTACATAGGATTGGGCTACCTTCTTTGCCTCTTTGATTTGTTCTGGCCTATCTGACACTTCGAACGATTTAAATGTTTTGCTTTTAAATTCGTCTGTGATTTGTGCGGCTTTGATCTTACGTTGTATATCCTGCATTTTTCGAGCGTTGCAGTGATTACACTCTCTAAGCGTCCAAGTATCAATCCATACATCGCCCGTATCTTTGCAATACTCGCACTTATATGAGCCTTGCAAGTTCTTCGTCGCTGAACTCTCGGACGTTTGACGTTTTGTCGAGGCTCGTAATCTTTCGATCCGATCCGCCATATCCTGGTTTAGAATCCCTTTCGTGCTTTGAAATCCCGGAACTTCTTCCACCTTTATCACCGTCCTTAATCGGGAATATTCCCTGCCAGCCATTGAGTATTGATTGGTTTAAAATGTCAACCTTTGTTTCGTCGTCACTTGCTAGGTCATTCAGTTTGTTGAGCAGTAATTTTATCGCCGCATCTGTCATTGGTTTTTTACTCTTTTTGCGATATTCGTAAAATGAGTTCAAAGATTCGAGTAAAACAGGATTTGAGGTGTAATCCTCAAATGCGGTATTATCTTTTTTATTTTCTTTCTTAACCTTTTTATCTTTATTATCTTTATTATTATTGTTCCATCCCTGTTCCAACTCCGTTCCATCCCTGTTCTCGTCGCGTTCCAAGTCCGTTCCAACGCTGTCCCAAGTTTTCTTTTTGTAATGGTCGAATCCCTGATACTGTGCGTAATTGACTACCGTAAACAGCGTTCCAAGTTCGGTATCTTCAATTTTCAATCGTTCTTCTTTGACGAGTTGTTCAACTTTTCTTGAAATAACAGAGAGTGAGTATCTTTTGACGGAACGATTCTCGATATATTCCAAGTCTTTCATTAGGTTCCGGTATGCCCGGAGGAATTGGCCGCGCTTTAAGTGCATGCCAGCCACAACGGCCCCTTCCTCGGCATAAACGGCATTTCCTACAATGTAGAAAAAGATTCGAAACTTAGGGATGTCTTGCCATATTGGATTTTCAAATATTTCCCGGCTCGTCTGAAACGCGCCTTTCATGTCACCACCCACTCACATTTGCTTTCTTGCGTATTTTTGCTAGTATCTCGCTTGGGTCTTTGGCTTCCTTCTTAGCGGCTAGGTAATTTAGTAGTAATGGCATCCAAACACGTTTATTCGAATGGACTAACGTGTGCATTTCGTTTGAAAGCAGCACACAGTTCCAAATCTCGTACTTACCACCGCCACCACCCATACCGCCATAAACCACTCTGTGAAGGTGAAGCCCCGGCCCAGGCTTGCCACTGATTAAGCACCAATTTCCATCGCGCTTTTTGACTTCTGCCCGGACCTGCTCCTTAGTCAACTTTTTATCCTCTGGTCGTTTTCTTAAAGGTGTCTCCACCTTTTTTCTGCGCCCTAATTGCTGTTCTTTGGTATATTGATTTAATCCAAAGTCCATAGGATCACCGCCTAAAACGGCAGATTTTCGTCTATATCAATTGGTGTTCCGTCATCTTGAAATGGGTCGTCTTTTTGGTGGCCGTTGGAATTTGACTTGCTACTTTCAAGGAAACGAACGTTATCAGCTATAATCTCTGTGACGTACACCCGCTTTCCTTCGCTGTTTTCGTAGTTCCGTACTTGGATTCGGCCCTCAACCGCTGTCAATCTACCTTTCCGTAAGTAGTTAGCGCACGTCTCAGCAAGTTGCCGCCATGTAACCACGGGAATAAAGTCTGCCTCACGCTCTCCAGATTCGCTTTTAAACGGTCTATCTACTGCCAAGGTAAAAGTAGTCACGGCAACACCTGACGGCGTGTATTTAAGGATAGGATCGCGTGTAGGGCGTCCTATTAAAATCACTCTGTTTAACATGCTGATTCCTCCTTTTAGTACAAACTCAATTCTGAAACGTGCTTAATTCGCTGTATCTTTTTGGTCAATCGGCAGTAATCGCATCTCTCGCAGCGCACCGGTTCGACCGCGCCCGACTTAACCGCCTTGACTCTCTCAATGTTTCTAGCGACGATCTGTAATCCGGCTTCGATATTGTCATAATCAAAATAGATAATGTCATGGTCTGGTGGGTCTTGTTTGGTGACAATAACCATGTGAGGCAATAGCCAGTTTTCCCGGCCTGTTACTTGCTTTTCAACCTCGGCGTAAATCGCCATTTGTACGTTATAGCCGTAATGATCGATAAAGTTTTCGTATGCTTGGATATCCTTGTTCCACCATTTCCCGTCAATTTCTTTCATGGTCTTAAGGTCGGCAAACATTCCGGTGTTATTGCCTAAGTTTGGCTGGTAGCTATCTAACATGACTTTCCACTTGATTCCAAAAAGCTCAGTTGTCATCATGACTTCCTTTTGCCCAGCCAGCGCCTTCATAACGAGTGGATCGTTTTCCAAGACTTCGATCATTTTTTCGCAAATCTTAAAGTTGGACTTTAGTTGCCCTTTTGATCCACCTCTACTGCTGTAAATCTCAGGGGTATTTGCTTTAAACTCTTCCAATGTGCCCTCGTTCCAGGCGTGGACATAGTGCCCTTCCATAAACACCTCTATAGGCGTAGATTCAAACTCTCCGTTGAGTACAGCCAGTGCCTGAGCTTCACACCCACCATAGGCAGGTAAGAAGCTCTTAAATTGACTGACGCTCATATATTGGCGGTTTGCTTCGTTGCTGTAATAGTTACTCTTGGTCAGCTTCATATTCCGGCTCCTCCGGCACTTCTGTATACTCGACGTCAATGACTGTAGCGTTAGCGTTTAACGGGCTTTGTTGCTCTGGTTTTGGCTCCTTGTTCATATCAAAATCGCTGGAATCTTCAAATGTTCTTGCCTGTTCGATGGTGTCAAAGTTAAGTTCAATATTTTTGCACAACCGGCGCAGAACCGTCTTTTTGTACATTTCGCCTTTGCTCTTAGTCCAAGCCTGACCATTAGCCTGTTTGGAGTAATTCTTGCGCGTTGCTTCGATTTCTTCCGTTGACATTACCTCGTAAGCAATGCCACCGTCGTTGTATAAAACCACAGCAAATGCTCCAAGGATTTCGCTGTTATTAAATGGCATAGGCACGAATTGGATTGTTTGCTCACCGTCTTTTACCTCTTCCCTAAAGTCGTCACCTTCCCGTACTAGCTTGGCATAGATATCTTTGACAGGCCGCACACTGTACCGTTTAGCAAGTTTCTTTTCGCCCTTATAGTCCGTCTGAAACTGGACCGTGCCGCCGTAAACGATGGCATAGCATTCCTTGTTAAAGAAGTCCAAATCTAGGAAAGCACCTTTGAGCATCGTCCGTGCCACACTGGTAGCGTCACACTGTTCGATACCCTTTGTATCTTGTAATACCGTCATGCAGTTTTGTAGGAAACGGGTTTTATTAAAGTTAGTTGGCATGGCATCACGCTTAGAATCCAAAAGGTTATTCAGGTTTTTATGAATGACAGTTAACTGATCCGATTGTTTTACCATCTTTACAACCTCCCTAAAAATGTGTTATTGTTTCCGTGATAATATTTACAATGTCTCTGAGTGATCGCTGTTAGCGCAGCGGTCATTTTTCATTTCAAGCAGAATCTTATGGGTTTCCAAGTCGTCGATCACTGATTGAAAGTCTTGTTTGAAAAACCACCCAACTTGTTCCATTGCTGTACCAACCGAAACATTAGTCGTTTCGTCTTGCAGCCGTTTTAATTTTCTGAGAGCTGATTCGAGATAAGTACTCAAGCGGTTCCAACCTCCTAACCTCTACGTATACCGCACAGTCAATTGCTTCGAGCATGTGCTCCCGGCAATGTGGCTGACCGTATACCTCGTATTTGGCTTCCCTATCGCAACCGGCACATTTGATCATGGGTGCATCACCGCTAATTCGGAGTCAATCCAATCAACCGCAGCCGGGATAACTTCGGGATCACATTGGATTCGACCGTTAAGCAATCTCCACCGTAGTAAGAGCAATTCGCATCGTCTACTACGTAAGGCTAAAAATTCAGGCATAGTCATGCTCCTTTCCTTACAAGACTTTTCCATCTTCTGTGATTACGAGATTTTCAATCAAAACTGTTGAACCATTCATTTCACGCATCTGGTATGTTTTGAGGCCATTTTTTGCCGCAAATTCTTCAAGCAACCCGGGATACCCCTCAAACTTTCGTATGTCGCTTGTTATGGATAGATGTTCCACTACTAGCCCTGCAATGTCCCAATTTTGATAGTCCCAAAGGAAATCAAAGGCATCACCAATTTTCGTATCAAGTCCGTGTTTAATGCACACATCCATGGTGTAAAAATAATCTTTTGTTTGGTACTTATCGCCGTCATAGTCTTTATCAATGGGGAATAGTGTCATTAGTTGCCGCGGTGTCATAAGGCCAATTAAGTCAAAAATCAATGTATGTGTATTAAAAATTAATGCAGCCTCTTCAATCGTCTTTGGCTTGGCACGTCCTCGCCCAAACAGTTTTACTCCCCAAAACACAAGCTTCTTATGTGTTTCAAAATCAAATCCGTTGACGATTGGAAAGTGTTTGACGCATTCGTTTTTAAATAGTCTGTTGTAAATTTCCGTTTTAATCTTCACAGTCGCCACCTCCTAAGCAAGTTGTTGTTCATCTTTGAATTTGTTAACAAAATATACTTGCCCTTTTCCAGTTACTTTTGGTGTCTTATTAATAGTCACGTGACCATCAGAATGGCTGATACTGGTTTCTTTAATCTCAAACAGTCCTAATTCCATCGAGCGTTGTGTTGGCATATTGTAATCAGTACCTTTTCGACTAATCAGATAACCATTGTCACGCAACCACGAAAATAATCTGATTGGGCCTGTTTCGACGCCGTTTTGTTTTAGTATCTTTGCTAGTTCCCCAACAAGAATGCTCGTTTTACTCGTTGCTACTGCATCGGCAAAAAGCACTTTGGGGCGATCCTGTTCGGCTTGAATCAGCAACATTTGATTCTTTTCTGCTAGGTCAGCAGCTAACCGAAGCGCCTCCGGCAGAGATCGAGGAACATGCAGGTTACTTAACTGTCGTTCCATTTCCGTGAATTTGGTTACATATGCCGCAGTAAAGAGCACCCCTTTTTCCCCGGTCATTTTATTGGCGACCATATCACAGCCATTGCGGGTGAGTAGGTAACAAGGTTTTTCGCGATTCAAGTTATCTTTATAAGTGCTCCCAATAAAGAAATCAGATGAACGGAAATTTCCGTTTAACAAATATTGGATGTATCCTTTGATTTTTTCAAGAAGGTCGGCATGTCTTATTTCAATCATCTCCGCGACTTCCCGGCTATCTGCCAAAAGCTTACCGTTAACGCTCCTAATCGTTAATTGATTCATTTACTTGCTCCTTTCTAATAGGACTTTTGCTCTCCCTGTCGAATAATGGAAATGAAGGGAGGTGTAAAAAATGAGTGGTTTTGATTTTGATGATTCCTCAAATGTAATTAATAGGGCTATTCCAACTATTGATATTTCAGGTTTAAGAGATCACCATTTAGCCGATTATCAATATGAGGTCATTACAGAGTCAATTTTGGACTATCAGAAAAAGCTTGATGATACCCTGGATGTAGCTCTATTTCTCGCTTCTTTTGGGCAAACAGTGCTAATGCAAGTGACTAATGTCGGTTACAGTAACCCATCAATTATTCGCTTTTATGGATTTGTGAATGGAAGAGAAAGCGAATTAATCCAACACGTTAGCCAACTGAGTTTTCTTTTGACCTCTACCCCTAAAGATGATCCAAATAGAGAACCAATCAGAATTAAAGGTTTTGTTGACGGTGATTAATTCCCCACGGGTCCTCTGGTATATATGACTTGCTTAATCGTTCACGTAATTGTTTTAGAGTCGCCGTAGCGTTGGCGGCTTTTTCTTTTTCAATTTCTTCTCGTACAATCTCCCTTACTCGTTCTTCAGTAAGTTGTTTCATCTCTTCTCACCTCCTTATGGGTTAGTTAGCTTCGGTGATCATGGAGGCTTCAAACTCCATGACCCACTCCCGCTTGATTCTTCTTTGTCGTCCAAACTTGTAGTATTTCAATTTTCCAGATTTCATTGCTTTAAAAACTGTTGATCTGCACACTTTGAAATACTCAGCTACATCATCGACGGAAACGATTGGTGGCAATTCGTCCATGTTAACACCTCCTTAAATGATGCCATCTAACATAGTGTTAGGATCATTTTCAAAAAAAATAATGTCTCTTGTGTCGCATCCAAAAACCTCAGCGAGTTTTGGCACATACTTAATCTGAATTTTGACTGGATCATCCTCCATTTTTGCATACGTACTAATGTGAACGCCTAGCAGTGAAGCCACTTCTTTCTTATTCAGTCTGCAAAACGCTCTCCATTCACGCAATGTTTTACGTCTGCCCACAGTCGCGATTGCTTGTTCCATATTCGTGTCACCCCCTAACTGCACCTCAATCATATCTAACATAAAGTTAGGTGTCAACGGTTTTCATAAATTTTTTAAGTATAAGTTAGAATAAATGTGGAATATTAGCTAACAGTATGTTAATATCAGGAATATAATCTGAAAAGGGGAACGATTTAAGTTGAAAACTATTCGTTTTGCGGAAAATTTGAAAAGAATTAGAGAATGGAGAGAACTTACAAAAGAAGAGTTGGGCGAAAGAATCGGCGTGTCTGGTGTGACAGTAGGCTATTGGGAATCAGGAAGAAATGAACCGAGAATGGGCAAAGTGCAACAAATTGCTAATGTACTAAACGTCGATTTGGATGACCTTCTTTTTAACGAAAACATGGAAGAGATCAAGACTAATGCAGATAAATTAATGAGCGAAGAAAAAGCAACGGCTATTAATACTATTATCAACCTGTCTGACAAAGATGTGAAGGTGCTTAATGAATTAATGAAAATATATATAAACAAACCGGAATAAGGGTGATATTATGCCAAAGAAAGGCGAACGAAAAAAAACAAAAACCCAAAATGTTTGTATTATTGATGGAAAATACTACTACAGATATAGCGTTAAAGACCCGGCAACTGGAGAGCGCGTACAAAAAGAGGATGGTCCATATGCGACAGAAGGAGAAGCGCGAGACAGAGGCGTAATTATTAGAGCTGAAATCTTAAACGGGACATACATAGACAAAAATAAAAAAACTATATCGCAATTTGCAGATGAATGGCTAAAACTGTATGGTGCAATGAGCATAAAAGGTGTTTCAAAGGATCTTCGCAAAAGCACGGTCAATTTGATCAAAAAAACTTTAGGTGGATTACATCTCCAAGAAATAACAAGCTCTAAGTACCAGGAGCAACTTAATAAAATGCGTGATATTGGTTATTTCAAAAAAGGAGAAGACAAGCCCACACCTTATTCAAAAAGCTCGATCAGCAATTATCACACTGTAATGAGAATGATTTTTAAGAAAGCATTGGAATTAGAATATGTAAAAAAAGATATAACAGAATATGCAAAAGTACCTGCTTTCGAACAAACAGTAGAAGAAATAGAAGCGCAGGACGAATTGCCTAAATATCTCGAAAAAGAGCAGTTAGCAAAGCTATTTAGCGTATCAAGCGAAAGCGATAAAGAGCAGCCTTATTATAGCCAATGTCATAGAATATTGCTTATTTTAGCCTATACAGGTATGAGAATTGGTGAACTTTTAGCTTTAAAGGTAAGCGACATCGATGAAATAAATAAGCGTGTCTCTGTTACAAAAACTCTATACATTAAAGGATCAGTAGAGCATTACAAACTAAATACTCCAAAAAACAAGTCATCTATTCGCAAGATCGATGTTAGCCAAAGGGTTATAAATGTTATTAAAGAACAAATAGCATGGAAAAATGAATATAAAATGTTGAACAGAAAAGCATTTTTAGTAGACGATGGTTTTCTTTTTTTTAACGAAAAATGGATGATGGGCTACCCTTTACACCCAGCCGAAGTTAGAGCATACATGAATGAAATTTTGAAAAAGGCTGATCTACCTTCTAACATTACTCCCCACTCTTTGCGCCACACTTATACATCATTAATGGCTGAGGCTGGCGTGGAACTCGCCGCGATCCAACAACTACTAGGACATAAAAACGATAATACCACAAAAAATATTTATCTCCATGTAACTAATCCTAAAAAGCGGTCAGCGGTAGAAAAATTAGATGCTCTGATGGACAGTGTTAACTAGATGTGGGTGATATGTGGGTAAACAAATAGACAAATCGTTGATACAAAGCGGTTTATGCCGCTTTTATTTTTATCACGATCATAAAGAATTTTTGTAAACGATTGCAATTGTGCAATGATTTTTGTCACATGCTATCAAAAAATATCAATCTGGAATACTCCGTACGGACAAGTAATATCGTAGAAACAGGACTTGTACAGTAGGAAAAGGGGGATGCTGCTTGGATAATGTCATCGTTAAGCGCGTGCTGCGAGGAAGCTGGATTTGCATCGTCCTTGTTTCTTCCATTGCTTTTATGTACTTGCTGCTCCCACTACTATATCCGTTTTTAATCGCCTGGCTCATCTCCTACGCTATAAATCCATTTGTGCTTTGGCTGCAGCATAGCGTGAGGCTGCCAAAATGGCTTGCAGTCTGCGTCTCACTGCTTGTTTGCGTAGGTAGTGCGGCTATTGTTCTTACCGCAGCACTAACACGGCTTGTCAAGGAATTAGTTCACTTAGCCGAATCTTTCGATCTGCGAATTGAAGAGTGGAGAAACTTGTTTGTCGAGTGGGCACAAAGCGAGAGTATTCAGAATATTCTGAATGAGATCAACCTTTTTATTGCAGACAACCCGGGCTATGAAAATACGATTCATAAAAATATCGACAATACCGCGGAAAAGATCGGCTCGGCCGTTACCCATATCATCAATAACTTTTTGGGTACCATCGTAAACCTGATTTCCTCACTTCCAAACCTGGGTGTCATCGTTGCTGTTATTTTGCTGGCTACCTTTTTCATCAGCAATCATTGGGAACGGGATATGCGGTATCTCGCCGGCATCATTCCTGCCCCGTTTCGTAGAACGGCCGGAGACATTTGGAAGGACCTGCAGAGAGCTTTATCAGGCTACCTTCGTGCCCAGTTCATCATGATCTCAATTACTGCCTTCATTGTGCTTTTAGGCTTAACTATCCTTGGAGTTGATTCCGCATTCACTTATGCTCTGATCATTGGCCTAGTTGACCTACTTCCGTATTTAGGGGTAGGAACAATCATGATCCCCTGGCTCATCTATGCCTTCGCCACTGGCGAAGCTTCGCTCGGAATAGGCCTTTCGATTCTGTACGGTATCATTCTGATCTCGAGACAGCTGATCGAACCCAAAGTGCTTGCAAGCAGCGTTGGGCTCGATCCCCTGCCGACGTTGATCGCCATGTTTGTCGGCTTAAAGCTGTTCGGGTTTCTGGGTCTTATTATCGGTCCAGTCATACTCGTCATTGTCGGCGCAGCCTTTCGGGCTGGCTTGGTACGGGATCTGCGCAACTATATCCTGCATGGGCGTCTACGGTAAGAAAAATGCAATCAAGTTACATCCGCTCAGGCGCCTCCAGCCCGACCAAGTGTAGGCCACTTTGCAGCGTGACTTGAACGCACCAGACCAGAGCGAGCCTTGCTGAGCGCACAGCAGCATCGTCCACCAGAACAGAACATTCGCGATAAAAGCGATTGAAAGCCTGCGCAAGATCGATTAACCCCCGACTGAGCAACGAAGGCTCCATTTTTTCCGCGGCCTGCCTGATTGTTTCCGGAAACAATGATAACTGTTTGATCACTTCAAACTCGGCCTTTTGTGTTAAACAATCGAAATACGCCTTCGCTTCACTCCCGAGAATCGCCTGTATACCTTCCCGCTGCTCATCTACTTTACGCAGAAGACTGCATGCTCTCACATGGGTGTACTGAACATACGGTCCCGTCTCCCCCTCAAAGCTAAGGGCATCTTTCCAGGAAAACGAAATGTCTTTAATCCGATTCCCAGTCAAATCGTTAAATATGACTGCCCCTATTCCCACCTGTCTGGCAACCTCATCCTTTTGGTCCAGGCCAGGGTTCTTCGATTCGATGATTTCTCTTGCCTTAAAAATAGCCTGCTGTAAGAGATCATCGAGCTTGACTACATTTCCTTTTCGGGTCGACAAACTCGCGCCCTCCAAACTTACACGACCGAAGGGAACATGAACGAGATCCTTGGACCAATCATAGCCCATGAGTTCAACCACCTTAAACCACTGCTGAAAATGTAGGCTTTGCGAGTAATCCGTTACGTAGATCGCTTTGTCAAACCGGTATGCCTCTTTACGGTAGAGGGCGGCCGCCACATCGCGGGTATGGTAGAGTGTGCTGCCATCCTTCTTCAGCATCAGGGCCGGGGCCATTCCATAGGCATCCAGGCGAACCAGCCTGGCTCCCTCATCCACCTCTAGTAGCCCCTTATCCTTCAGCTCCTGGATGACAGGAGTAGTCCGGTCGTTATAGAAGCTCTCTCCAGTCACGTGGTCAAAATGAACGCCTAGCAAGTCGTATATTTTCTGAAATTCGTCCATACTGATCTCAACAAACCACCGCCATAATCTGAGCGCTTCCTCGTCTCCCTGCTCCATCCTCACAAACCAAGCTCTCGCCTCTTCTTCAAGCTCAGGATATCCGTCCGCTTCTGCATGGAACTTAATGTACAGTCTTAACAGCTCATCAATGGGGGCCTCCTCAAGCTTCGCCACTTCACCCCAATGCTGGAACGCCACGATCAATTTGCCGAACTGGGTTCCCCAGTCGCCCAAATGGTTAATCCCGATGACCTGGTAACCCAGAAAGGAGTAAATCCGATACAGCGCATTCCCGATAACCGTAGAGCGAAGATGTCCAATGTGAAACGGCTTGGCTATATTCGGCGAGGAGTAATCAATGACTACTGTCTGGCCGGTTCCAATTGTTTGCGCACCATAGCGCTCTCCCGCTTGCAATATCGAACGGATCGTCCAATTAGCCAATCCTCCTTTATCCACATAAAAATTCAAATAGCCTGATTCCGCCTCAATGCGCCCTATGAGTCCATTTAGTTCAGCACTTTTAGCCATAAGAGAATCCTTAAGCTCAGACGATATCGCCTGAGGGGATTTGCGGAGCTGTCTGCTAAGCTTAAAGCAGGGCAGAGAAATATCTCCCATCTCCTCATTTGGCGGATATTCCATCATCGTAGCGATGCCCTCTGCCGCAACTCCTTCAAGCAAAGTAGCTACTTGGCCGGCAAGCTCTGCTTTGATTTGCTCCATAAATTACACACTCCTTCGTTATCAAAAATAAACAAAAAAGGCTTCTCGTCTCAAATCAGAGACGAGAAGCCTTAGGTTCCCGCGGTACCACTCTAAGTGCCAAGCATACGCTCAAGCCACTCTATCCGAATAACGGCCAGCCACCGGATTTGCCTACTTGCTTCCTGTATTCCACGTTCGGCAAACCATTTCCCGGGTCCGCTTCCTTCATGTCCCTTGTACCGGCTCCCACCCTTCCGGCTCGCTGTAACGGCGGTTCATGAAGTACTGTCCCGTTCATCAATGTTTCACATCATTAGCTTAGAACTATTTATAATTGAATCAGAAGAAAATGTCAACGCCGGAAATACGTAATCGAACCATCTTTGATCTTTTTGCTAACCCACTTCATCATTGGCAAACGATAAATCGGCCTAGTCAACGGAAATACCATTGTAAAACCAATAATATCCGTTATGAAACCGGGAATAAGCAGCAGAATCCCGCCGGCAAATATACAAATTCCATCTAGCACCACCCGCCCCGGGATCTGCCCTTCGCTCATTTGCTTTCTGCCATCCTCCAACACCTTGCGCCCTTCAAACTGCATCATCAGCCCACCAATAATCGAAGTAGCGAGCGTCAAAAATACGGTCTTTCCGGCTCCTAAGCGTTCGCCGACGAACATAAACCCCCAGAATTCAACAATCGGGATGATCACGATTGAAACGGCTATCCATTTACGCATATTATGACTCCTTTATTGCAGCATCATTTCTAAGTTGTATTTTACCGCTTCAATGTAGGTTAATCAAAAAACATCACTTGCTCGCTTCCTCAAAGGCAGCATGCCACTCCGGAAACACCTTCTTAAACTGAACCGGCTTGAAGTCCTCACGCCGCACGACATAGTGCGATGACGATCCTTCAACGCATAACGTCCCTTCTCCGTTTAGTACATTATACCCATAAACCGTTTTGACGCCACCGTTCTCGATAATCCATGTTCTTAGCAGCACTTCGTCCCCATACCGAATGCCTTTTTTATATTCCACTTTCATTTCATAGACGGGAGATATGTATCCCGCCTTTTCCATATCGATATATTTGAAGCCCAGATCCTCGCACAGCTTTGATCGTCCTGCTTCGAACCAACCAAGATAGTTGGCGTGATAAATGATCCCCATCATATCGAATTCATAATACTTGGGCTCGATCACTAATTCGCTTATGTACATATCGCTCCCGCTCCTTCCATAAAAGCCTTCGTTAATTGCTCGATTCAGGTCTTTTTTGCAAAAAAAGCAATGGATCCCGTCGCCAGGTTTCCCATTGCCTTTTTTTGAGAATCGAATGAACGATTCAATGATACGCTGTTCTTTAACGTTTTATAGTTATTTACGGACTTGGCCGATTTTCACCAAATTGGTGGAACCGGAACGTCCAAGCGGAACTCCAGCTGTAATAACAACGAGGTCGCCTTCTTTAACCAATCCGGAATCCAGTCCGCCTTTCATCGCCTTGTCGAACATTTCGTCCGTTGTGGCCGCAATGTTTCCTTTAACCGGAGTTACACCCCAGTTCAATGCGAGACGACGAAGCGTTTGCTCTTCGGTCGTAACTGCAATAATCGGCGCTTTCGGACGATATTTCGATACCATGCGAGCCGTATATCCAGTTTCCGTAGAAGTAATGATGGCTTTGGCATTCAGCTCAAGCGCAGAGTTTGCAACCGCTTGGCTGATCGCTTCCGTAACGGTCGTTTGCTGTGCGTTACTTTGTTTGATGAAGATTTCACGGTACTCCAAGGCAGATTCTGCCTTTTCGGCGATACGAGCCATGGTGAGCACGGATTCTACAGGATATTTCCCTGCAGCGGTTTCGCCGGACAGCATGATTGCATCAGTACCGTCGAAGATAGCGTTAGCTACGTCGCTGGCTTCAGCACGAGTAGGTCTAGGGTTGCGCTGCATGGAGTCCAGCATTTGCGTTGCCGTAATAACCGGTTTACCAACGCGGTTACATTTTTCAATCATGCGTTTTTGAGCGAGCGGCACGTCTTCTGCAGGAATTTCCACGCCGAGGTCGCCACGTGCTACCATCAGGCCGTCAGACACTTCCAAGATTTCATCTAGGTTGTCAACACCTTGTTGGTTTTCAATTTTAGAAATGATTTGAATATGGGTTGCGTTATTTTCTTCAAGCAATTTACGAATTTCAAGTACGTCACTAGCTTTACGAACGAAGGAAGCCGCAATAAAATCGATGCCTTGTTCGATCCCGAACTTGATATCGTTAGCGTCTTTCTCGGTGATGCCCGGAAGAGAAATGTTGACGCCAGGAACGTTAACGCCTTTCTTGCTCTTAATCGTCCCGCCGTTGACGATACGGCATTTAATTTCTGTGCCTTGAATGTCAACAACTGTCAGCCCAATCAGTCCGTCATCGATAAGAATCGTCGAACCGACTTCTACATCCTGAGGAAGATCTTTGTACGTGATGGAGATGCGGTCTTTGTCGCCAAGAATTTCTTCGGTCGTCAAAGTGATGAGTTCGTCTTGTACAAGCTCAATCGGTTCTTCTTTCAGTTTGCCGGTGCGGATTTCAGGACCTTTGGTGTCCAACAGTATGGCGATTGATTTCCCCAGCTCTTCTCTCGCTTGACGGATGTTTTTAATCCGGTTGCCATGCTCCTCAAAATCACCATGGGAGAAGTTCAGGCGAGCGACGTTCATTCCGGCCATGATCAGTTTCTTGATGTTCTCTAACGATTCACTAGAAGGACCGATGGTACATACGATTTTTGTTTTGCGCATTTGGGTTTCCTCCGTTTTATTAGTTCTCTCTATATAATCTTTTCCAACAACTAAATTTACTACAGTTTGCCCATTTTGTATAGGAAGTTTATCATATTGTCACGATCTCTATACATAAATCGATGAACCGCAAACGGCAACAGACCTAGTCTTGTGAAGGATGGACCGCCGGTTCAGCGGACGCCTTCACTTCCCTAGCCACTGTAGTAAACTTCCCAATTTTGCGGAATTTGCGGTAACGGTCCTCAAGAAGCTCGTCCGAATTCATGACAGACAATTCTCCCATATGGCGCAGCAGGGCGCTTTTAATAGCTGTCGCAGTAGCCTCATAATCCCGGTGCGCTCCGCCTTTAGGCTCAGGCACGATCTCCTCGATAACCTCCATTTCAAGCAAATCCTGCGCGGTAATTTTCATCGCTTCCGCAGCCTGGTCGGCTTTCGAGGCATCCTTCCACAAAATTGACGCAGCGCCATTCGGTGAAATGACGGAATAAATGGCGTTTTCGAGCATAAGCACACGGTTTCCTACTCCTAGTGCCAAGGCTCCGCCACTACCTCCCTCCCCGAGGACAACGCAAATGACGGGCACCCGAAGCATCGCCATGTCCCGCAAGTTACGAGCGATCGCCTCAGACTGCCCCCTTTCCTCCGCCGTTATGCCCGGATAGGCTCCTTTTGTATCGATAAACGTAATGATCGGACGACCGAACTTGTCCGCCTGATGCATTAACCGCAGCGCTTTACGAAAGCCCTCGGGATGCGCGCTTCCGAAGAAGCGAGCGATGTTGTCCTTCGTATCTTTTCCGCGCTGCTGACCTAGCACTGTTACAGGAACGCCACCCAGCTTGGCCAACCCGCCAACAACAGCGAGGTCATCTCCAAACACCCGGTCCCCGTGCAGTTCAATGAAATCGTCAAAGATCAGGCCGATCATATCTAGCGAAGTTGGACGCTGGTGATGCCGGGCCAGATGCATTTTCTCAGACGGCGAAATATTGCTGTATATCTCTTCTTCTAACTGACGATAACGCTCTTCGAGACGTGCGATTTCTTCCGTGAAATCGATGCCCTTCTCCGTACCAAACTGCTCAAGCTCTTGAATTTTCTCGCGCAGCTTTACGAGAGGCGTTTCAAAAGGCAATTCGCCTGCCATTTATGCTCCTCCCTTCACACCGTGCAAATCGAGTAATTTGGACAGTGTGGCTTTCATTTCTTTACGGTGAACAACAAGATCCAGCTGACCGTGCTGCAAATTGAACTCAGCGGTTTGAAAATCGTCCGGCAGCTTCTGGCGAATCGTCTGCTCGATGACAATTCGTCCGGCAAACCCGAACACAGCTCCAGGTTCTGCGATTATAATATCTCCAAGCATAGCAAAGCTGGCCGAAACGCCCCCTGTAGTCGGGTCCGTAATGACCGAAAGATATAGGCCTCCCTGCTCGCTAAGCCTTGCTAAAGCCGCGCTGGTCTTAGCCATCTGCATCAGACTCAGGATGCTTTCCTGCATGCGGGCTCCGCCGCTCGTCGAAAAGATGATCATCGGCAACCACTTGTCCGCCGCCGCTTCAATCGCGCGCGTTATTTTTTCACCCACAACCGAACCCATACTTCCCGTAAAGAAGTCAAAGCTCATGACCGCTACGACAGCAGGAAAGCCGCCGATTGTTCCTTCTCCGGTCACAACCGCTTCCCTCAGGCCGGATTTTAAAGTCTGCTGCTCCAGCTTACTAGCATATCCCGGGAATTCCAAAGGATCCACGGAGATCAAATCCGCATCATATTCTTTAAAGCTGCCTTCATCCAGCGTATAACGAATCCGTTCCATTGCGTTAAGACGCATATGGTGACCGCATGAAGGACATACTTTAAAATTCTTCTCTAGTTCTTTGCTGTACTGAATGCTGCCGCAATGCGGGCATTTATTCATCAGACCTTCCGGAATTTCACGTTTGGGCCGATCATCCGTCGGCGAACCGTCTTCGCTCCCCCGACGCTCTGAAGGAATGGTCGCGTATTTTCTTTTCTTTTGGAACAAATCTTTAAACACAACTACACCTCTTCAGCCGTTAATTTATTGGCCATAACTACAATCCCCAAGGATTGTTCTATCATATCCTAAGCCGTTTACTTCTTCACCTCAAGAGTGCAATATCGAATTCAACACCTCTTGAACCTCTTCAAGCTCCCCGGAAGGAACTAAAATTTCAAACTGCTGTTTTGATAAATTGACAGGACGTGTTTGGACGAGAAAGCCTTCCTCTGTGAGTCTCGTTTTGATCATGTCGGCAACCTTAGCGGTTGGTGCGATATACATTACAGTCCACATGCCCTTTTCAAAGCCCCCTAACCTTATCACTTGAGCCCGTATAATAGAGTAATGATAACATAATTTTCAAAAATCCCGCAACAAAGGTCGGAGGCCACAAAAGGGAGCTGGTAGTGCAAAAATAGTCGAATGTAAAGCGGGGAACCAAACTTGTCAGTTTCTGCGTTGCAACTCTTACATAACTGTATTTCTTATTCATAAATGGAATCAGTAGCAGGTGTGTTCAAAGCATTTTTCTTCTAATAATAAGTGGTTGCATGCTTACTCTTATGAGCGATCCGCGCTGAAGCAGCCGCCGCCAAACCAGCTACAAGATCATCCAAAAAGACGTGAATCTTGTCGCCTTTTTGGTTTAATCGTCCAATTACCTCAGGCTTAACCTTGTCCAAATAGCCAAAACTTGTCAGTCCAATCATCCCAAACACGCTCGTAATGCCAAGAGCCATCGTTTCATCGACGCCATACAGCGGCTCATCAGCCTCCATAATCGTCTGTAGCGGCTCGGGAAGTAGATGCTGGTCCGCAAGTTCATCTAAAGCGATTCCGGTAAATAACGTGTATTGTACTTCTCTCTTTTGCAGCACAGCCTTAACGCTATCCAAGCATTGCTCCAGCGTCAGGTCACTGTAATATACTTTTTGCAGTGAAAAAACGATCTCAGCAATTTCTTCCAGTTTTACCCCTCGACGAAGCAGCTCCGCCTCTGCAATCTCATACGACATCCTATTTCCTCCTTTATTTCGGACTCTTTGCACTCATTGCCCGAGCCTGCTAATTCGGCTTTTTAGTCGGTGCAATTTATCCGAGAAGCTTACTATGGAACATTCCCTGTTCAAGATGCGCCGTGTTCCTAAGTGTATGCTTGGATGAAATGAAATGTTCGTTAAATCGTCCACCTCTATTGTAAAAGCGGAGTAAAAGGGCCAATCAAATCACCAAAAAAACAAGCCCGCACCGGTCAAAACACCAAGGGGCAGGCTAGATAAATGAAGATGGCGGATCACTTAACTTTAACGGTATCCGGCCCCAGCATTTGCTCCATCTCGCGAAATAGGCTAGGTGACGGCTTGATGTTATAGCGTTCCGTTAAAGCGAGTAGCTTGCCTGTGCTCTCATAGAAGAGCACGGTGCCGACCGGACCAGGGTGAAGCTCCAGCAATGCTTTGAGCTTCTCCAGCAGGCGCGCGTTCTCCGCCGCGGCCGTGATCTTGATGAAGACGCGCTGAGCCGGCGTCTTCGTCTCGGGGCGGCCGACTGCGTCAGGCCGCCCCGGGCCCGTGGCCGCGCTGCCAGGCAGCGCG
>NZ_JBHTLM010000038.1:0-15101 GCF_042678945.1 Paenibacillus puldeungensis
CTGCGCGGCGCGGCGGTGCTTGCCGCCGCAGCGTTGCTGCCTGCGACGCTGCTCGCGTGCGCCGGTTCCCTCGGGCGGTGGCTCCGCCCGGGAACCGGATATGCGCGCGCCGCGCTCTACCGCGACGGCGCAGCTTTGCTCCGCGACGCGCCTTGGCTGGGCCGCGGCGGCGACACCTGGCGGCATGCGTTTCACCGCATCCAGCATGGGCCTTACGTCGGTAGCGAGGTTCACAGCGGCTATTTGGATATCGCCCTTGATCTCGGGCTGATTGGCCTCGCTGTACTGATTCTTTGGCTCGGGTACATCGTTATACGGATGTACCGGCTGCGCAGCGCCATGCTTCCCCCGACGATCGTTCTGCTGCTGCATAGTGCGGTCGATTTTGATATGAGCTATGGCCTCGTATGGTTGCTGCTTCTGTGGCTGGCCGTAGCTGCGGCGGGCGCAGGAGGCTTAAGAAACATTGAAGCTGAAACTGCCAATATCGCTGAACCTACCGAATCAGCAGATATCGTCGCCCCAACAATCGTCAAACAAGCGGAATTCACCGGAATCGTAGAACCTACAGAACCAGCCGATGCGGCTGAAGTGCTCGGCAAACTGCTACTTAACACGGAGCGAGACGCACTGTCGACCAGCGGTCATACACCGCATACGCCAGCGCATTCCCAGGCGCTCACCCGCACGCCGCGCCTCGTTCTGGCCTGTGTCGCCGCCCTGCTGCTTGCAGCCGGCGCCGTCGGCTTTCGCCAAGCCGAAAGCCTCAAATATTACCGCAAGGCGGTGTCCGCAGCTTCCATATCGGACACCGCCTTGCCAACACCCACCGTTCAAGCCACCGCCTGGCTTGAACGCTCGCTCGCCTACAGCCCGTACCGTCCTTCGGCTCGCCTCGCCTTGGCGGCGCTGTCGGCTCCCGCCGACGCCGCGCCGCAGCTGCGGGTGGGCCTCGTCTACGACCCGGCCCACCCTGGCCTCTGGTTGGCCCTTGGCGATGCCTTGGCCCAACTGGAAGACCCAGCCGCTATCCCGGCTTTGCAGCGGGCGCTGGAGCTGGACCGCTTCGACCGGGCTCAGCAAACCGCGGTCCTGCGAAGCATCGTATTGCTGGCACAGCACCTGCAAAGCCAAGGTCGCCTCCGTGAAGCCCAAGTGGCGGTCGCCACAGGCGAGGCTGCATTCAGCCGCTATGAACAGTTGGTCATGCAGGTGGCCTTAACGGACGGGCGCAATGATCGACAATTTCACATGACTGTGGAGGCCGAAGCTTTAGGTGATAAGCTGAAGCAAATCAGAAAATCAGTCACAGCTACGGCTGACGCTCATCCGCAATCAGCGGCTCGCACAGGCTCGTCACGTTAGCAATTTACTCCAATGTATTCCTCTTAAACGTTCGGAAACCTATCCACTACCCGCCAAATGCTGCCCTAAAAGCGGAAGACAGCTTCTCTCGGTCAACCTGCCAAAGCTCAGCGAGCTCGGCGCTTACCTCTTGGTCCCACCAGTCGGCGAGCACCTTTCGATTGCTCCGGTTTTCGCCGATCCAAAGCAGATTCCCGATGACCTTTTTGTAATACAGCGACTCGCCCTGTTGAAGCAGCTCATTGGGGATATACAGACCGAGCCTTTTCACAGTCCTGTACAGCTCCTTGCTGCAGCCACGGCGAATTTTGCGCGGGGTAGGGAGGGATGACTGATGTTTTGTCGGAAAATTTGCCATATCGCCGCCTCCTTTCATCACAACATATGCATTCGCTGGGGGGGAAGTCACCCTTGCTCAACTAGAATGCATGACCCCGGCTATGATAGAATAGGATTTAATCATAGAGCCCTAAACGCTCCTATGATAGATTGACGCGATAATAATTAGGAAAAAGTTTACAGGAAAGAGGACGAACCAGTGGATTGGATATCGAATTTAGTTAGCACATTGTTAGAATGGGTGCAGCAATTGGGGTACATCGGCATTATGCTCGGCTTGATGATTGAAATTATTCCGAGTGAAATCGTGCTCGCCTATGGAGGATATTTGGTTCATTCCGGCGATATTAATTTTTTGGACAGCAAGCTGCTCAGCTTTATCGTCGCTGTACTTTTTGGCGTCATCGGCGGGGTGATTGCCCAGCTTTTCATTTATTGGCTCGGCCGATACGGTGGAAGACCGGTTTTGGAGAAGTACGGAAAGTACATTTTCATTAAGAAAAAGCACATCGATGTGTCCGAAGCCTGGTTTTTGAAGTACGGTCCCGGCGTGATTTTTACCGCCCGGTTTATTCCGGTTGCCCGGCATGCGATTTCCATTCCTGCGGGCATGGCGAAGATGCCGCTCGGTAAGTTCACTCTTTTAACCACGCTCGCGATCATTCCCTGGTCTGTCCTATTCATATATTTGGGAATGCTTTTGGGCGAAAATTGGCAGCATATCGATGAGAAGGCGGGACCATACGTGACGCCGATTCTGATCGGTGCGTTAGCATTGTTGATCATCTACATTCTGATTAAGATGTTCGGAGGTAAGAAGAAAGGGGAGGCGTAAATGACGGTTAATTTGGCGCATAAATTCGGCAAGGGAATTACTCCGGGGCAGTTTATAGCGGGAATGCAGCGCAATCAAGAGGCATTTCAAAAGGGGTATGACAGTTTTGCCTGGATCACGGCGGAAGATCGGCAGTTTTTTGAAGGACTCCAAAGTCGGGCCGATCTAAGAGTACTCATCCTCGCCGCGGATTGGTGCGGAGATGTGGTTCGGAGTGTTCCGGTCATATTTCGTGCCCTCGAAGCCTCGGGGCTTCAAACGGAAGTGCTTATTGTAGAGGAACACCAGGATGTCATGGATCATTATCTGACAATGGGCGGTAGAGCAGTTCCAATTGTTATTTTTGTAAATAACCAGGGTGTGGTTCAAGGGCATTGGGGGCCTCGCCCCATGCATGTTCAACAATTGATGATTCAATTCAAACAAGACAACCCGGACCGTGAAGCTTCGGATTATGAGGAGAAAATCAGTGTCGTCCGCAAGATGATGGCAGAGAAATACGAGGAAGGAGCTGGAGTTAACGCTACGGTTGTAGCTGAACTGCGTGCGTTAATTTCCGAGTTGTGATTAAACGATGCTTAAGATAGATATGTTACCTCTAGGACCTTTGCAAACGAATGCCTATATTCTGCGTGGTGAAGACGAGAGCAAGGCAATCATTATCGACCCTGGCATGAAACCCGGACCATTGCTGCGGCGGATCGAAAATTTGGAGATTGAGGCTATTTTGTTGACACATGCCCATTTTGATCATATTGGTGGTGTTGACGAAATCCGCAAGCTCAAAGGTTGTCCCGTTTATGTCCATTCCTTGGAAAGTGACTGGCTGACGACGCCAAAGCTGAACGGTTCTCTCATGTGGCCTGAGGTTTCTGCGCCGATTGCAACCGATCCGGCTGAATTTGACCTTGCCGATGGACAGAAGCTTTCTTTGATTGGCCATGAATTTACCGTATACCATACTCCAGGACATTCGCCGGGTAGTGTTAGCTTTTTGTGCGGGAATGATTTGTTTTCGGGAGATGTGCTGTTCCGACTCAGTGTAGGTAGAACCGATCTACCTGGAGGTCGTGAGGCAGAACTCTATAACTCGATCCATGGGAAGCTGTTCACCTTGCCTGATGAAATTAAAGTCTACCCGGGACATGGGCCTAAAACGACGATTGGCTTTGAACGCGCTAATAATCCATACATATCTTAAGTATCGGTGATGGATGAACGAACAAGTGCGCATATCTACAAAAATAGACGAAAAAGCACAAAAATAGTGGACAAAGGTGCGTTCCTTTGATAGGATGTAATTATTAAATCATTGTAACCTTTGCGAAGCACGCAAGCTGTGGATTGATCCCGGTTTGCGTTCTTTTTTTGTCTTTTTTGCGAACTGGGTGTGGTCAGGATGCAGAAGCCAGATCGAAAAGACAAGAAAGGGATGAAGCTTTTGAAGAACCATTTGTCATATTTTACGGATAGCGGACAGGAACTTGGGCTATTAAAGGAGCTCTATCGAAATACATATATAGATTTTGATTGCTTAAATTGTAGCGTACAGAAGATTCAAAAGCTTGAATGGCGACATATGACATTCCACTCGGGAGCTATTGGGCAGCCGTGGTACGATAAGCTACAGCGAATTCGGCGGCCATAAATAGTTTAATTGTTTACGGAACCGGGATAAATGTCTAAAATCTTTAGAATCGGTTGAATTTTCTTGACCAATCTCGTAGGATTATATAAAGTAGAGCTTGAAAATTGTGCGGATTGGATTGTTCGAACGATTCCAAGCACATTTATACAATTCAGGGAGGTAGACGATGCTGCATTTGGGAGAGAGAGTTGTAATCGTCGGCGATGCCTTTGAGCAGAATCTTCCTGTTGGGGAATATGGCTACGTAATTGCTTACGACCGTAATCCGGATAATGCCTTTGATTATGTCGTCCGGTCTCCGAAGACGGGACGTAATTATTTCGTTCCTTCGAGCGATGTAGAATCCGAAGAACGGCTCTTGGAGCAGGAAGCCGAGCGCAGGGCGCAAGAGGCTCTGATCGATTATGCGCTAGCTACGCACAACGAAAAGCTTTTTATGCAAATCATGAACGGTGAAAGCGATGGTGCGGACGAGCAAGAGGAACCAACAAAGGAAGTTATGTCTCAGGCTGAATTCATCAAACAGGTGAATCTGCGGGCATGGATATAAAGAGAGTCGGCGCCGCCGGCTCTCTTTTAATTTGGAACGGATACGGTCTGAAAGGGCACGAACCCGTTCTTCTTTTCACAACCCCTTTTTCCATGTTTCGCGTTAACGGATTGAATTGGGGAGTAATCTACAATATAATTTTAAACAACTGTATGGACATGATAGAATGGACAGATCAGGTTTACAGGCTAGTATTAAAGGAGGACACCCACAATGAGCATTCAGACGAAGGATGTCGAGCATGTGGCTAAATTGGCCCGTCTGCACCTAACGGATGAAGAGCGTGAAATGTTCACAGAACAACTGAACGCGATTTTACAATATGCTGAAAAATTAAATGAGCTGGACACGGAACATATTGCTCCGACAACACATGTGCTTCATCTCAGCAATGTAATGCGTGACGATGTTGTCGAGGAGAGTCTGCCGCTGGACAAGGTATTCCGCAATGCCCCGGATGAAGAAGAAGGGCAGTTTAAAGTGCCAGCCGTATTGGAATAAACCAGAGCGTTAACTGTAAATATGTGAACTTAGAAGGAGGAAGCGGGTTTGACGCTTTTTGATTTGCGGTTGCAGGAGATACATAACCGACTCCACAACAGAGAATTATCTGTAAGTGATTTGGTTAAGGAAGCTTTCGTCAAAATTAGAGAATATGACGGCCGAATCGGCGCGTACCTCACATTGAATGAAGAAGGGGCTATGGCCGAGGCGGCTCGCCTTGATGACAAGCTCTTGACGAACGAGTCTCAGGGATTATTGTTTGGGCTGCCTGTAGGTATTAAAGACAACATGGTGACGGAAGGATTACGCACCACCTGTGCCAGTCAGTTCCTATCGAATTATGATCCGATATACGATGCAACAGTAGTGACGAAGCTGAAGCAATCGGAAACGGTAATGCTTGGCAAACTGAACATGGATGAATTCGCCATGGGTGGCTCCAACGAGAACTCCAGCTTTCATCCCGTTCGCAATCCGTGGGATTTAAGTCGTGTCCCTGGGGGCTCCAGCGGTGGTTCGGCCGCGGCGGTAGCTGCGGGTGAAGCTTACTTTACGCTTGGTTCCGACACGGGGGGCTCCATTCGCCAACCGGCTTCTTATTGCGGTGTCGTCGGGCTTAAGCCGACGTATGGCCGTATTTCCCGGTATGGACTCGTAGCTTTTGCTTCTTCTCTCGACCAAATTGGTCCGATTACAAAAAATGTGGAAGATTCCGCTTACGTGCTGCAGGCCATTGCAGGACACGATCCGAAGGATTCTACTTCCGCTGACGTCGAGGTGCCGGATTATTTGAGCGCGCTCACCGGGGAAGTTGCCGGACTGAAAATCGCCGTTCCGAAGGAATATTTGGAGGGGATCGAACCGCAGGTTAAAGCGGCTGTTCTTGAAGTGCTGCGCGTGCTTGAAGGCCTTGGCGCCGTTTGGGAAGAGGTTTCCCTGCCGCATACGGAATATGCGGTTGCCGCCTACTACTTACTGGCTTCCTCTGAAGCATCCTCCAACCTGTCGCGGTTTGACGGGGTGCGTTATGGGGTTCGTGCGGACAACCCGGGCAACTTGCTCGATCTGTATTATGATTCACGCAGTCAAGGATTCGGCCCTGAGGTGAAGCGTCGGATCATGCTCGGTACTTATGCGCTTAGCTCGGGGTATTACGATGCCTATTATTTGAAAGCGCAAAAGGTAAGAACCTTGATCAAGCAAGATTTTGATCAAACCTTTGAGAAATTCGACGTCATTCTCGGGCCAACAGCACCTACGACAGCATTCCCGCTCGGCTCGCAAATCGACGATCCTTTGACGATGTACTTGAACGATATTTTGACGATTCCTGTAAGCTTGGCGGGTGTTCCTGCGCTTAGCGTTCCTTGCGGTTTTGCGGACGGCCTGCCGGTTGGTCTGCAAATAATCGGCAAACCGTTCGATGAGAGCACGATACTCCGCGTCGCCCATGCCTATGAGGTGCATACGGATCACCATAAGCAGCGTCCAACGTTGTAAGTTACACCAGTCACAACTTAAAGTTTGCAGGAGGTTAGGCCATGTCAACATCCAAATATGAAACGGTGATCGGGCTGGAGGTGCACGTGGAGCTTCATACGAAAACGAAAATTTTCTGCGGCTGCTCCACGGAGTTTGGCGCTCCGCCTAACACGCACACCTGTCCGGTTTGCCTTGGGCATCCCGGCGTACTGCCTGTGCTGAATCGCCAGGCCGTCGATTATGCCATGAAAGCAGCGATGGCGCTGAACTGCGAAATCGGCGATGTGAGCAAATTTGACCGAAAAAACTATTTCTATCCGGATCTACCCAAGGCTTATCAGATTTCTCAATATGATCAGCCTATCGGTTTAAACGGATATATCGATATTGAAGTAAATGGAGAAACCAAGCGGATCGGTATTACTCGGCTCCATTTGGAGGAAGACGCAGGTAAGCTGACACATGTCGACGGTGGATTTGCTTCGCTCGTGGACTTCAACCGCGTTGGCACCCCACTGGTAGAAATTGTATCAGAGCCGGACATTTCCTCACCGGAAGAAGCGAAGGCTTATCTTGAGAAGCTGCGTGCCATCATGCAGTATTGTGACGTTTCCGATGTGAAGATGGAAGAAGGATCTATGCGTTGTGACGCCAATATCAGTTTGCGTCCATATGGACAGAAGGAGTTTGGTACCCGGGCCGAGCTCAAAAACATGAACTCGTTCCGCGGTGTTGTGCGCGGACTTGAGTATGAACAGTACCGTCAGGCGGAAATTTTGGACGAGGGCGGAAAAGTGGTGCAGGAGACGCGGCGTTGGGATGAGTCGCAAGGCAAAACGTTCTCAATGCGTGGCAAAGAAGAGGCGCACGATTACCGCTACTTCCCGGATCCAGACCTAGTGACTCTCCATATCGATGAGGCCTGGAAGGAACGAATCCGACAATCGATTCCAGAGCTGCCGGATGCGCGCAAAGCCCGTTATACGTCGGAGTACGGTCTGCCCGATTACGACGCTGGTGTGATTACATCATCTAAAGGACTTGCTGATCTGTTCGAGAGCAGCCTGCAATACACCAAGGACGCGAAGTCCGTATCCAACTGGATTATGGGCGAATTGCTGGGCTATTTGAACAGTAATGGCTTGGAACTTTCCGATGTGAAGCTGACCGGTCAGGGCCTCGGAGAAATGATTGGTTTGCTCGATAAAGGCACAATCAGCTCCAAAATTGCTAAGACTGTGTTTAAGGAAATGCTGCAAAGCGGTAAGCTGCCACAGCAGATCGTTGAGGAACAGGGGCTTGTGCAAATCAGCGATGAAGGGGCGATTTTGGCAATCGTAAACGAAGTGGTTGCGAACAATCCGGCTTCTGTCGAAGATTACAAGGCAGGTAAGGAGAAGGCGATCGGCTTCCTGGTCGGCCAAGTGATGAAGCAAAGTAAAGGTAAAGCGAACCCAGGGCTGGTCAACAAGCTGCTGGTAGAAGTGCTTAAGGGATAGCACTATATAGTGAATCCCTGAGTAAGCTTCGTATAGCCTGGAGGGATTGACCTTGGGGAGGAAGCTATAAATATGATCGTTAAGCTATCGCTGCAGGACCCTGATATCGTAGAACAGCTTTGGAGCCTGCAGCACACCGCATATCGGCTTGAGGCAGAGACCGTTGGATTAAAGGATTGCCCGCCACTGCCGGATACCTTTGATTCGATCCGTAGAAGCCGAGATGAATTTTTCGGCAGTCTTTCGGAGGAGAGGGAACTTCTCGGAGCGATCGCAGTTGTATCGGAGATCCCTGGAACACTAGATATCACCCGTTTAATGGTTCATTCGGATCATTTGCGACAAGGAATCGGAGGATCTTTACTTCGGTATGTCCTGCAAAACTATGAGGGAACGCGAACATTCAATGTTATAGCAAGTACACTCAATCCCCCTGCTGTTTCCCTTTATCGTGGTTATGGCTTTGTACCGATCAAGACCCTCCCGTCCGCCGCGGGAATAGAGTTGACCTTGTTTCGTCTTGAACAAGATCATTAGTAAAACGACTTGAACCAGTCAGTCGAGTAGGGGGATATCCCTTCGCTCGACTTTTTTGGTTTTCTTTCAATCGTATCCGGTGTAATGTAGAGCTTAACAACTAACCAGGCAATTGTACTTAAGTTTAGTCCAGTTCATTCCACGTTACAGCTAGAATTGTTTTCGGTTATGATGAAGACTAGGTTATCTCCACGCAGACAGGTCAGTCAAAATGAGGAAAGGGGTGGGGAGATGACGCCTAAGATAGATTTCCTTAAGCATCGTATAACTAGAGAGCAGCCCAAAGGGTATAGACCAAGACGGCGAAAGCGCAAGTTTATCGCCTGTCTGCTTTCCGCATTGTTTCCGGGTTTAGGTCATTTGTACCTCGGAATGATTTTAAAGGGAATCATGTTCATTTACTTTGTCCTGATCGATGCATCCGCTTTGATTTATTTTTCTTCCGTACGAATGGCGATTAACGTTCCGCTGCTGATCCTACTGGGGGTTCTAATTCCTGTTGCGTATTTTTACAGCATATATGATGTCCTTCAATCAACCGATGCGTTCAACTCGCGGATCAAAAAAGAAAATGACGATGACGTTGTCCATTTGAGTGGAACTGAGTCTACCGGGCTTAGTGCCGGCATGCATCAAGGAATTCGAGCTAGCGCTCTGCTGATCGGCGGAGGGCTTCTGCTAGTTTTGCTTCAGAGGAAGCCGTTTTGGCTGCAGGAGTTGATTCAAAGCTCATCGGCCTATCTCGTAGCTGCTGCACTCATTGCCGTCGCTAGCTTTGAGCTTTGGAGAGAGAGCAAGCGCCGCTTTTTACGTACAGGACGTTTTACGGCAGCCTCACTGCTTATAGCTGTAAGCGTACTGCTTGTCATCGATGAAATTTCCGGCAAGGATCGCATGCTGCTAATGTTAACCTGGTGGCCGCTTGTATTTGTACTTTGGGGCCTAGAACATATCGCTGTTTTGATGTTGAATCGCCGAAATGCGTCAAAGCCGGAGCGCCGCCTTCGGGTGGACGTGCGGGGGTTGCTATTTTCTATGTTCATGGCCTTTTCCGTCTTTGCCGTAACACAGCAGGACCATTACATGCATTTATGGAACAGGGTCAGTCTGGATTTGACGGCGGCGGGTGCGGAGTATAGCAACGAAGAAGGGTACCGAGTTGAAAAACCGTCCATGGACATACCGATTGATTTGGACACCAATCGGGTCATAATTAGCGGCTTGAACGGGAATATTGAAGTCCGGAAGGCCGAGACTACGGAAATCATCGTCAAGCCGATCATCTGGATTGATCAACTACCTTCCGAAGAGGCACGGGAAATCGCGGCTGATACATCTGTTGAGGTGAATGAAGGAAAGTCATTGGAGCTGTCCGTCAAAGACAAGGCCTATGGAAAATCCGGACGGCGCCACCCTCGCGTTAATCTTACCGTAATTTTACCGGAAAACCGCTTCCTGGACCTCGATATCACGACATCAAACGGGGGCATTGCTTTAACGAGCGTTCAGGCGATGAAGCAGGTCAAGCTGCAGACAGGAAATGGGGACTTGCGGCTATGGGACGTCATCGGCAACGTCTCGGGTAAAACGCTGAATGGAGATGTGGAGCTGTACCGGATTTTCGGGGATGCAGAAATTGACACCCAGGGAGGAAACATGAAGGGCAGAGGGGTCACGGGCAAAGCTGCCTTATCCACACTGGTTGGGGATATTTCCTTAACGGATGCGCAAGCTGAGATCCAGGTGAATACGAAAAATGGAAACATCCGTGTAGACGGTGCCTCGGCCGAGATTCAGGCGGAATCCTTAAACGGCAAGGTCCATGTCTCCTCTAAGGAGATCGGCGGCAACTGGGATGTTTATAGTGCGGTAGGAGAAATGCAAGTGGATCTTCCGGACGCAGGTAACTATACCTTGGAGGGTTCCAGCAGTTACGGAGACATTTTTACCAATTTGCCGTTTGTCATCGAGGATAAGGAAATTAAAGGAACAATTGGCCGTGGCGAATATCAGGTGAAGGTTGAGGGGAACAGCAACTTAATTGTGAATAAAAGCTGAACTCATGCCTTATAATCGCAGCTCCTGACGAAGGCTTGGTTATACTGCGTTGACAAAAGATTTACCCTAAAAGTACAATAAACTTGCAAGCTGTTTTTTAGTATTACTATTTCTTTGGAATGAGCTTATTAAAGGCGGTGGACATAATGACAACACGCGTACAACACGCCCTGGACCAATTGAAGAATAACGGTGTCCGCATTACGCCGCAACGTCACGCTATTCTTACCTTTCTTATGGAATCGATGAGCCATCCGACCGCGGACGAGATTTACCGGTCCTTGGAGCCCCGCTTTCCGAATATGAGTGTGGCTACGGTATATAACAACCTTAAGATGCTAATTGAAGCCGGAATGGTCAGGGAACTCACCTACGGTGATAATTCGAGCAGATTTGATGCCGACGTCTCGAACCATTATCACATTATCTGTGAGCGATGCGGCAAAATTAAAGATTTCATGTACCCTTCACTGGAAGATGTGGAACAAAAAGCTGCAGAAATGACGGGCTTTCAAATCAGTGGACATCGGCTCGAATTATATGGAGTCTGTAACGAATGCCGAATGGAACATTAATAGTTTGAATCGGGCGCATTTTACCTGTGGGTAAAATTAATAACGTGCGGGATTCCTTCGGGAGTTCTTCACGTTTTTATTTTTACAAAACCATAGTGGGCCGAGTGGGTCGAATCAACTGACGGAGGTATGGCCATTGAAGAGCAGAAGAACCATGCATGGCAGGAACAAGCGCGGTAAGCGTGGATCAAAGGGCTTGCTGGCACTTATTTTAATTATTATTGGAGTGTATTGGGCTTCTACCGTTTTACTTCCAAACCGAAATCATGTCAATCCGGAGTGGCTTGGGGAAATAGATAAGCCGATATTTGCGGCGGGAAAACTGATGGAAGGGACCGCGATAGGAAAAGGGGACAGTTTGAAGCTGCCGCTTCCTGTCATACAATCCGTTATTGACCCGACCATTCGTTATGAGAAAAAGACGCAATCCGTCATTTTAACGACACCTAGAAAGCTTGTGTTTTTAAAGACGGATGAAAAAATCGCCAAGATTAATAACAAACCGATCCATCTATTATTTGCCCCTGAAGAGAAAAAGGGGACGCTTTATTTGCCGGCAAATCTCCTTAAGGAGCTTTACGGTATAGAGATACATGAGAATGCTGATACGGGTGCTGTTTTGCTTTATAAAGCCGGGGAAGGGGTTTTAGGCGCCAATATCCAAACAAATTCTCGCAAAAATAGTGCGACTGTTCCTCTGCGAACCGGAGGGAGCATACATAAGCCTATTTTAGCGGATCTGAAGCAGGGGACTACTGTTCGCGTGCTCCAAACCGCTGACAATTGGTATTATGTCCAAATGAGTAATGGATATGTTGGGTATGTAGATAAAAAGTATATTAATTTAGGTAAGAAAAAAATCGTTCCTAAACTGAAGCAAGAGCTGTCCACAGCTAAAAAGAAGTGGGAGTCGAAGACGATTAACATGACCTGGGAGGCTGTCTACAAGGTGGCACCAAACCCATCAGCCATCGGAGACTTGCCGGGGATTAACGTAGTTAGTCCAACCTGGTTCTCTCTCATTGATGGCGATGGCAATGTTAGAAGTAAAGCGGATTCCACCTATGTTCAATGGGCACATAGCCGTGGTATGCAGGTGTGGGGATTATTCAGCAATAGCTTTGAACCGGATTTGACAACAAAGGCGCTAGCGAGCTTTGAAAACCGTCTGACAACCATCCTGCAAATGCTGCATTATGCGAAATTGTATGATTTGGACGGCATCAATATCGATTATGAAAATGTTCATACGAAAGACGGCGACAATCTGACGCAATTTATGCGTGAACTGCGTCCGTTAGCTGAGGAGCAGGGGCTGATTGTTTCGATCGACGTAACTCCTAAATCGAACAGTGAAATGTGGTCGGCGTTTCTGGACCGTCGTGCTCTCGGCGAGGTTGTCGATTACATGATGTTGATGGCTTATGACGAACACTGGGCAGCTAGTCCCGAATCGGGGTCAGTAGCATCCTTACCATGGGTTCGCGCATCGGTAACCCGCATTTTGGAGGAGGATGGGGTGCCTGCAAATAAGCTGGTATTAGGTTTACCTTTGTATACCCGTATTTGGACGGAAATCGAAAAGGATGGGAAGACTGACGTCAGCTCCAAAGCGATCGGAATGAAGAAGGCTCAGGAAATTATCGCCAATAAGAAATTGAAGCCACGATTGTCCGAAGAAACGGGACAAAACTATGTAGAGTACAGTGACAAAGAGGGATTGCACCGGATCTGGCTGGAGGACGAAGATTCATTGAATAGACGGGTAGAGCTTGCCAAATCATTTGGTCTTGCTGGGGTTGCTGCTTGGAATCGAAGCTTTGCATCGGATGAAGCATGGGGCGTACTTAGGACAATTTCGGAATAGGCATCGGGTACGTAGAGTTTTTTAGAGCTGAAAAGGCGGGCACCCCTAAGGGGCACACCGCCTTTTTGTGTTGTCATTTCTATGAGGTTAGTTTAATGATTTCCGGACATTCCGCTTATTTGTTGCTGCTCCAGCTGATCAGCAGTTATGTCGGCTTGCGCAGGATCTAAGGTGAGAATCGTTTTACAGAACATACAGCGGTCTGTTTTGCCAAGCATTTTGGTGAGCTTATGGCATTCGGGACATTCCAACTGCACGGCGGAGGTTGACAGCATTCCGGCCCAGAAATAGATGGCCAAACTGCCCAGCATCGCAATGAGTCCAATGACAAGCCCAATGCCAGCTACGATTTTTCCGGATTGCCCGAAGAAAACGATGCCTGCGGTACCCAGCACCATTAATCCCATACCTAACATAGTTAGCAGCAAACCCCATAAGCGGAACTCATTGATTTTGCTCGACTTAAAGAACATGTACGGTAAACCTCGATTCTTCTAAAATGATTCTTTTAAGAAATCGACTTTTTCCTTACGCCTACAAAAAACAAGAAGGAAACTTAAATTCAGCGTAGAACTATATTATAACGAATCGGCAGGAATACGCCAAGGTAGGAGGCTATCCGTGGAACGAACCATTTTTTCGATAATGGATGAAGAAAAGGCTGGTCGCCAAGCGATCGGAGCAATCGGATATCGCCATGACAGTGGAAGTTATCACGACTCGCTGCTGCATGACTTTGAATTTCTGATTCTGGTGGTGCATCATGGTTTAGAAAATTCAGAGCTACAGATAGAGCATTGTATGAGTGGTGATATTCACTATCAGCTGTTGCATGTAGACAGCCATGCTATTGAAAAGTGGGTAACGGCCGGAGATAACCGGGAGCTGGTGCAGTATTTTTTGCATGGTGATGTGATATGGGATGTTGATGGGAAGCTGAAAGCGTTCCGATCATACATTAATGCTTTCGGTGATAGTCTGAAAGAACGGCGCAAGTTCAAGGAGTTTGCCAAGTTCTTGAAAGTATACGTCGAGGCAAAACGATACACATCTGAGCACGACTTGTTAGATGCTTACTACAGCGTGCTTCAGGCGTTAAAGCATTATGCCCGCCTGGAATTGATTGATCAGGGAATTCTTCCAGAGAGTAGTGTCTGGGAGCAGGTTCGCCACTTAAACTCCGTCGTATATAAATTGTTTGATGAGCTGACGGATAGTAAGGAGACGTTAGAACAGCGCATCCAGCTCGTCCTTCTAGCCTGCGAGTTTTCACTGACAAGCAAAATGGCAGATTGCTGCTCTTTATTGCTTCGTATTCTGGGAAGCAGGAAGGAACCCTGGAGCGTTCAAGAGCTTATGAAATTGCCAGAGCTGGCTCTTGTAAAGGATGAGCTCCCTCTCGTCCTTAGAAAACTGGTGTATCGTTCGTTGGCTAAAGAGTCTATTAAGAGTCAGCGGGATGGAAGTGGCGAAGGACGTGAGATACGATATCGAGTTTGATCACAAAATCCAAGTTCCATATATTTCTCTACAAAATAGGGTTGACTCCTGTGTTAATTCTGTGTTAAATTATATCTCGCCCCTAAGAAGGCAGTAAGGTTACAAAGGTAATGATTGATAGAAGCATTGATTACCTTGAAAAAAACTTCTTGACTTATTAGAGGGTAACGTGATATATTATAAAGGTCGCTGCTGAAACGAAAATGCGGCGGCGAAAACGAAGTTGATCTTTGAAAACTGAACAACGAGTGAGTATTAAAAGAGAATTAATTTCTCGTCAGTACGAAATGAGCTAATCGCTCTAAAATAAAGCATCAAAACTTTATTGGAGAGTTTGATCCT
>NZ_JBHTLM010000039.1:0-13569 GCF_042678945.1 Paenibacillus puldeungensis
TCCTACTGAAATTCCTGTTTGATCAAGGCAATGCTAAGGTTCATCCGAGCGCCACACTGACATTTGCCGAATTCGATCGGTTATTTACTTTGCAATTATTGCCACCGGAGTGGAGAGTGTATTTGGCCAACGACGTGGTTTTCCCTTCCATAATTTAGATAATCAACAGACGTGTACGAAATGCAACTAAAATTCCAAAAGCTTCAATTTATGCAGAATTAGCTGTATGAAATACATCTACTAGCGGATGGTGAGAGACAATAACAAAAGCCTGCGGCTGATCTCCCCTGAAAGTAAGCCTAATAGATCGGTAAGATTTTTAAAAGCTGCAGGGAGCAAGAAGTAGAACAGAAGAGGGAATGGGTATGGGGTGGAAAGTTTACGGCCCGCCTTTAAAGTCGTGTTCTGACCCTATCATCCATTCCATAAGAACACGACATTAACAGCGGGTGAAACTCCATACCCATCCCTCCTATCCCTCCTATCCCTCCTATCCCTCCAATGTAGAAGTCTAAGCTAACTCAAAGGACGCCGTCAGGCGCCTTTGTTACTTATGAATTCCAGCAATCGTAGCCCAATTTATCCCGTAAGGGAGTTCGAACGATTAGCTGCTCTTTTTTTGCAGAAAAATCCACCACTGCGGATCAAATCCGTCCACCGCGATTTCTTCGCATTCCGTAACTTCACGCAGCCATTTTCGCGTCAAGGGAACCATATGCTCAAATAAAGCAGGGGGGTAACCCCAGTCCAAATCCAACTGGAACATGTAATGATTCATGGCGATGATTCCGTTTGGCTTCAATACCTGAAGTAGCGTATCGATCAGCTGCAAAAAGGGCTCTTTTGCATGTAGTTCAAGGGTGTTCTGCACTATTTCCTGCTGAAGAATTTCAATCATCCGGGGCAAAGTTTCCATCCAGTCGGAGAAGGTCGTATCGATCCCCACCCGGTCGCATAGGATCGCTTGGATCACATCGTTAATGGCATGCTGGAAAGCGATAATATCAACGGCATTGTGGCCGAGGTGTTCAGCAATATGGGCTGCATCATCCTCAATAACTTCAAGATTTAGTCCAAGGTTTTCGGTTTTTCGAAGTAAGCTGGCATTTAAGCTCTTGTTCATATTGGCGGTGATGTAGCGTCCGTTTAGATGAGTACGGGCCATAACTTGGGGGATCATGTCGGCATCGCCGGTTGCTACCTCCAGCAGGGTAAGGTCTTGCTCCGGGTGCAGTGTCTGCAGCACTTCAGCCCATCGGGCCCTAAAATAGACATCGTTGACTACGGTAAAGCTCATGATCGGCTTTTCAAGCAGATTTACGAGCTGGATAGCGACCTCTTCGCTGGACAAAGATTCGAACTGATCGTATTCACTTTCGTTCAAGTAAGTATGGGCGCATTCTTTCAAGATCGGGAGCCATTTCAGACAATCATCAAGCGGCTTCATATACCCAGAATCCTTTCAAAATATGTAATAGGTGCCAATCTCAAATTAGTATGATGCTTCGGAAAACACTATGAGGATTGTTACAAAAGAGGTAGTTATTGAAACGAGACGTGACAGAACGTATACTGAAATATTATAATGAGCAAAGGAATCATCGGATTTTAGCTCTTTACAGTTTAACAGTTTAAAGGGGGAACGCAGCATCATGAGTTTACGTTACTTAACGGCCGGGGAGACGCATGGTCCCCAGTTGACTGCGATTATTGAGGGATTACCTAGTAATTTGGTGCTGGATTTCGAGGCGCTTAACTTTGAATTGGCCCGTCGGCAGAAAGGTTACGGACGGGGACGTCGGATGCAAATTGAGAAGGATACCGCCCAAATCGTTGGGGGGGTTCGACACGGATATACAACCGGTGCGCCGGTAGCGCTTGTTGTTGAAAATAGCGATTGGAAGCACTGGCAAAACATCATGAACATTGAGCCAATTGAAGGCACGGATGAGGAGAAGCGCAGAGTTCATCGGCCTCGTCCTGGCCACGCGGATTTGAACGGAGGGCTTAAATATAATTTAAAAGACCTTCGAAACGTCCTGGAGCGCTCCAGTGCCCGTGAAACAGCCGTACGCGTTGCTGTTGGCGCTGTTGCCAAGCAGCTGCTTGAGCGTTTTGGTATCCGCATTGCCGGGCAGGTGATTCGTATCGGGGAAATCGAGGCGCCACCGCATCAATTGCCGCTGGAAGAGCTAGCTCGCGTTACCGAGGCCTCATCGGTTCGCGTTGTCGACCTGGAGACGGAGAAGAAGATGGAAGAATATATTGATAAGATCAAAGCAGAAGGAGATTCCATTGGCGGCATTGTGGAATGTATCGTCGAAGGGGTGCCGATTGGACTTGGCAGCCACGTACAATACGACCGCAAGCTGGACGGACGGATCGCACAGGCGGTCATGTCGATCAATGCCTTCAAGGGCGTGGAGATCGGGATCGGATTTGAAGCTGGCACGCTGCCGGGTTCTCAGGTGCATGATGAGATCCTGTATAGCCAGGAGCGCGGCTATTACCGGGCGACCAACCGGCTCGGCGGTTTTGAAGGCGGGATGACAAACGGGATGCCGGTCGTCGTTCGCGGCGTGATGAAGCCGATCCCGACGCTGTACAAACCGCTGCAGAGTGTGGATATCGATACCCGGGAGCCTTTCGCCGCTCAGGTTGAGCGTTCCGACGCCTGCGCTGTACCGGCAGCCAGCGTTGTGCTGGAGCACGTGGTGGCTTGGGAAATCGCCAAAGCGTTTCTCGAAAAATTCGGCGGGGACTCCATTGAGGAAATCGAGCGTAATTACCAAAACTATCTCGCCCAGTTGGAGAGCTACTAATGAGAACATTACAGGTAGACTTAGGCGAGCGTTCTTATCCGATCTACATCGGCGGCGGCCTTCTCGGCAGGGCGGGGGAGTTCTTTGAGCAGCATGGCCTCGCGAAGAAGAGCCCTGTGCTCATTGTGACTGACGACCATGTGGCTCCGCTGTATCTTGACACCGTTACGAAATCGCTGAGTGAGCAGGGTTACCGTGTGGTCAGTAAGGTAGTTAAGGCGGGCGAGAAATCGAAGTCACTCGAAGTGTTTGAGGACGTGATGACAGCGGCAATTGAAGGCGGTCTTGACCGTCATTCCGCCGTGGTCGCGCTGGGCGGCGGCGTCGTTGGCGATTTAGCCGGCTTTGTGGCGGCTTCCTATATGCGGGGCGTATCGTTCGTACAGATGCCAACGACGATTTTGGCCCATGACAGCAGTGTGGGCGGAAAAGTAGCGGTCAACCACCGACTGGCCAAAAATATGATCGGCGCCTTCCATCAGCCCAAAATGGTGCTTTACGATGTAGACAGCCTGCAAACACTGCCGATTCGGGAAGTCCGCGCCGGGCTATCGGAAATGGTTAAGCACGGCCTTATTTGGAATGCTGCCTTTGCGGATTGGTGCCGTCAGCATACAGCTGACCTGCTTGCGTTAGATCCCGAGGCGCTCGGCTACGGACTCACCCAGGGCTGCTCGATCAAAGCGCAGGTTGTGTCCGTGGACGAACGGGAGCAGGGACTACGGGCGATCCTAAACCTGGGGCACACGCTCGGCCATGCGCTGGAAGCAATCGGCGGGTACGGCGAGTTTCTGCATGGTGAGGCGATCTCAATCGGTATGGCCGCAGCAGCGAAACTGGCGGTCAACCGCGGGAGAGACTTATCGATATATGAAGAAACGGTCAGCGTGCTGAAAGGTTTCGGTCTGCCAACGGCGATGCCGCAGCAGCATGATGAGCATGCCATCATCGCGGCAATGATGCACGACAAGAAATTCAAAGAGCAGCAGCTCGTGTTCGTGCTGCCTGTAGAGATTGGCAAAGTCGAGATTGTCGCTGACGTCACACTGGATGAAGTGCGGCGGGTTATCGCGGAACTGAAGGAGGAAGGACAGCATGTATAACCGAGGAATTCGCGGTGCAACGACAGTCTCCCACAACGAGGAACAGGAAATGCTTCAAGCTACCGCGGAATTGCTAAAAGAAATTGTCGAGCGAAACGAAATCGAGCCGGAAGATATTTGCAGTGTGTGGATCACTGTTACGCCTGACTTGGATGCGACCTTTCCGGCGAGAGCAATCCGTGTTTTGTCTGGTTGGGATATGGTTCCGCTCATGTGTTCCACGGAAATTCCCGTGAAGGGTGGGCTTCCGAAGTGCATTAGACTGCTGATTCAGGTCAATACGAACAAAAGCCAGCGGGAAATGAAGCACATCTATTTAAATGAGGCTAAGAGCTTGCGTCCGGATTTAAGTACATCCAGCTCTTAATACGACATTACTGCACCTTCCCAGTAAATGATGGTTGCCAAACGAGCGCGGGATAAGGTATAGTAATGCTAAGATTTTTTAGTGAGAGTAAATAGTTATAGTTAGAGCTGAGTAGAGAATAGTTGAGATGAGCCGAGTTTAGCTGAGAGAAACGTCATTTTTTCGATAGCGAATAGTTTATTTGCGTTATCTATTTCGATGAGCAGAATGGGTTTACGGTTTCGGGAATGAACGTATATACATGTACCCGGGCCGCCATAAGGTGGATGCCTACCCGTTTTGTCGCCGATTGTGATCGCTAGCTTTCGTTGTTGGAGTAGATGACCTTTCGATAAACCGCAAATCCCAGAACCTCTACTTCGGTAGAGGTTTTTTTGTTTGTATTTATTAAATTCCAAGTCCCGAAAAGGAAGTGAACTCTCATGGCAACCCCGCAAGTGGAACAAGTCATTGCCTTAGCTAAAGATTACAATTTGATTCCGATTACCAGAACGTTGCTTGCCGATATGGAGACGCCGATCCGGATCTTTCGCCGTGTTGCGCAGCGGGAACGTGCATTTTTGCTGGAGAGCGTGGAGGGTGGCGTTCAATGGGCACGTTATTCCTTCGTCGGCACCGATCCGTTCCTGATGATCTCAGCTAAGAAAGGCCAAGTGTCGGTGGAGAAGAACGGGCAGAAGCAGACGCTGCGTTCCGGCAAACCGCTCGATGAACTTAAGGCCATTTTGCGGGGCTACCGTAGTCCAATGCTTCCGGAAATGCCGCCGTTCACCGGAGGGGCGATTGGGTTTTTCGGCTATGATTTACTGCAGTATTACGAGAAACTCCCAGTTCACCGGGTAGACGATTTGAACATGAAGGATATGCAGTTTATGTTCTGTGATCAGGTGATCGTGTTCGACCACGTGAAGCAGCGGATCATGCTCGTGGCGAACGTGCACATCAAGGAAGGCGACAGAGATGAGGATATTCGCCTTGCGTATGAGGAGGCGGTCAAGAAGCTCGATGCTGCGGCTGACCTGCTTCACCAAGAGGGACCGCTGGAAAGCTTTAACCGCAGACCGCTGCAGGCGGTGACTGACCTGGGAGACGTAAGATCGAATCTTACAAAAGAGCAGTTTATCGCCAACGTAGAGAAGGGCAAAGAGTATATTCGGGCCGGCGATATTTTTCAAGTGGTGCTGTCCCAGCGGTTTCATATTGAAACGGAGGTCGATCCGCTGCATGTCTACCGGGTGCTTCGTACGCTGAATCCTTCGCCTTACATGTACTACCTCAAGCTGGACGAGGAGATTATTGTGGGCACCTCGCCTGAAGTGCTCGTCAAGGTGGAGGGCGACCGGGTGGAAACCCGTCCGATAGCCGGAACGAGGCCGCGCGGAGCTACGGAGAAGGCAGATCTGGAGCTGGAGGCGGAGCTGCTGCAGGATGAGAAGGAACGTGCGGAGCACCTGATGCTCGTTGACTTGGGCCGCAACGACATTGGCAGAGTTTCAGAATTTGGCAGTGTCAAATGTGATTCGTTTATGGAAATCGAACGCTACTCGCACGTGATGCACATGGTGTCTAAAGTATCCGGGCAGCTTCGCAAAGACAAGGATTTCTTCGATGCGTTCCTGTCGTGCTTACCGGCGGGGACGGTGTCCGGGGCACCGAAGCTGAGAGCGATGGAAATCATCGCTGAACTTGAGCGGGAAGCCCGCGGAACGTATGCGGGAGCGATTGGCTACCTCGGCTTTTCCGGCAATATGGATTCCTGCATCACGATTCGTACGATCGTGTTCAAGCAGGGTAAAGCCTATGTGCAGGCCGGGGGAGGAATAGTATGGGACTCTATCCCGGAGAACGAATATCAGGAGTCGGTCAATAAAGCGAAGGCGCTGCTGACGGCGATTCGTACGGCCGAGCTGATGTTCCCGAAGGAACCTAAGGCTGGCGACGTAATTAATCAGGACTATCTGTTTGAATATACCCCAGGAAAATAAGGGAGGAGAGAGAACGATGAATGGACAGAAAACGGTACAGGAAGGAATCAACCGCTTGATTCAAGGACAGGATTTAGGGCGAGAAGAAGCCCGCATCATGATGGGAGCGATCATGAACGGAGAATCGACTCCGGCACAAATCGGCGGACTATTGACAGCGTTACGTATTAAAGGGGAAACGGTGGAGGAAATTACGGGTTTTGCCGAAGCGATGCGCGGAGCAGCCAGCCGGCTTGATACGGAAACGCGCCAGCTGCTGGATACGTGCGGAACGGGCGGGTCAGGCATTCACAAGTTCAACATTTCTACGACCGCAGCGATTGTGGCTGCGTCGGTCTCAGTCCGCGTAGCTAAGCACGGAAATCGCTCGGCCTCGGGCCGCGCCGGTAGCGCCGACGTACTGGAGGCGCTGGGCGTGAACATTCAGCTGGATGCGGCGCAGGCGAAGCGCTGCTTGGACGAGATCGGGATCTGCTTCCTGTTCGCCCAGCTGTACCATCCATCCATGAAGCATGCGGCCGGTCCGCGCAAGGAGTTGGGCATCCGCACGGTCTTCAACATGCTGGGGCCGCTCACCAATCCGGCAGGCGCCGACCGCCAGGTGCTGGGGATCTATGACCGGAGTAAAACGGAAACGATTGCCGAGGTGCTTCGTGAGCTGGGCTCCAAGCGGGCGCTGGTGGTGAGCAGCGAGGAGGGGCTGGATGAAATCAGCATCTCATCTCCGACCCGGGTGTCCGAGCTGAAGAACGGCCAGGTAATCACCTACGATCTTCACCCGGAGGATCTGGGACTAAGAACTTATCCGCTCGGTGAAATGATCGGCGGGGATCCAACGATGAACGCTGCGATTATCGGGAGAGTGCTCCAAGGGGAAAAAGGGGCTTACCGTGATGTCGTTCTCGCCAATGCCGGAGCCTGCATCTATGTGGCCGGACAGGCGGACAGCATCCGTGAAGGGGCCGTGATTGCAGCGGAAGCGATCGACTCCGGCAAAGCGCTGGGGAAACTTACGCAGCTTATTCAGACCACGGGGGAACTAAGTTATGTATCTTGAGCGAATTGTTGAAACGAAAAAGAGCGAAGTTGAAAGGCTGGCGGTATCTTTTTCGCTACAGGAGGCAGAGAAAAGCATACTTCGGATGGAGCCGACCCGCGGCTTTCATCAAGCATTGACGAGCGGGCGAAAACGCGGGATGGGCCTGATTGCCGAAGTGAAAAAGGCATCGCCATCCAAAGGACTCATTCGTCCGGATTTCCATCCGGTAGAATTGGCGAGAAGCTATGAGTCAGCCGGGGCCGATTGTATTTCCGTGCTGACAGATGAGGTGTATTTTCAAGGCAGCGGCGCTTATCTGACTGCGATTCATGAGGCGGTCAAGGTGCCGCTGCTGCGCAAGGATTTTATCATTGACGAGCGGCAAATTTATGAAGCACGGCTGCTTGGAGCGGATGCGGTTCTACTGATCGTGGCGATTCTCAGCGACCAGCAACTGCGCAGCTTTCTGAACACGGCACAGGCTCTTGGGCTGGATGCGCTCGTGGAGGTCCATAATGAGCAAGAGCTCGAACGGGCCCTGCGACTGAATAGTGCTAATCTGATCGGGATTAATAACCGGAACCTGCGTACCTTCGAGACGTCCTTAGAGACGACTGCGATGCTGGCGAAGCGGATTCCAAAAGAGATAGCACTGATCAGTGAAAGCGGAATTCGGACCAAGGAGGATATGGACTTCTTAGCGGTAAACGGGGCAAAAGGGGTTCTGATCGGAGAGACCTTCATGCGCCGAGAAAAGGTGGAAGAAGCCGTTTATGAGCTGATGGGGCCTATCGAAAAAGGCAAAGGCAGCAGGCTGGGGAGTGAAAGTGAGGCAGCAACTCATGGGTAAGGTGGCCGTAAAAATTTGTGGACTTCAAAGCGTTGAAGTGCTAAAATCTATGATAAACTTACCTGTGGATTATGTCGGTTTTGTCTTCGCACGAAGCAAGCGTCAAATTAGCGGATTGCAGGCTGCGGGGCTGCTTCCCATATTACAGCAATGGACGAAGGGAGCTCCTCCGCAAAGTGTAGGCGTCTTCGTGAATCCTTCCATCCGTGAGCTGAGAGATGTGCTATTGCGAGCTCCGCTTGATGTTTTGCAGTTGCACGGTACGGAAAGCCCGGAATTTTGCCGGGAAGTGAAAGCGAACTTTGGACTGAAAGTTTTCAAAGCACTATCCGTGAAAAAAGACGGATCGGTTCATGGCGAACTTTCCCTTGAACGGTATGACGGGCTGCTGGATGGGCTTTTGCTCGATACGTACGACCCGGAGTATGGCGGGGGATCTGGAGTTGCCTTCGATTGGGCTGCGGCAGCACCGTACCAGAACTGGGCTAAACAGCAAGGTATCCCTTTGATTGCAGCGGGCGGTCTACATTCGGGAAATGTGCAGGAGATGATCCGCACGCTAGGTCCCGACGGGGTAGACGTATCCAGTGGCGTAGAAACTAACGGGGTTAAAGATATCGCCAAAGTGGCAGCATTTGTGGAGAGGGTGAAGGAGATATGAAACAGGTACCTGATGAACATGGCCGTTTCGGTCCTTTCGGGGGACGTTATGTGCCGGAAACGTTGATGAACGCGCTAATTGAGCTTGAGGAGTCTTATTTAAAATATAAAGACGATCCCGATTTTCAGCAGGAGATTAACTACTTGCTGAAGCAGTACTCCGGGCGCGAAACACCGCTTTATTACGCGGAACGTCTGACCGAGCACCTGGGTGGGGCCAAAATCTACTTGAAGCGTGAAGATCTCAACCACACGGGAGCGCATAAAATCAACAATGCGATCGGCCAGGGGATTTTGGCCAAACGGATGGGGAAGAAAAAGGTGATCGCCGAGACGGGAGCGGGCCAGCACGGCGTTGCAACGGCAACAGTAGCAGCTTTGCTTGGCCTGGAATGCAAAGTGTTTATGGGCGAAGAAGACACCAAACGCCAGCAGCTGAATGTATTTCGCATGAAGATGCTTGGTGCTGAGGTGATCCCGGTCATGTCTGGGACGAGAACGCTGAAGGATGCCTGCAACGAAGCGTTAAGATACTGGGTCAGCAACGTGCAGGATACGTTCTACATCCTTGGTTCTGCTACGGGGCCTCATCCTTATCCGATGATGGTGCGAAATTTTCAGCGGGTGATTGGCGACGAGACGCGCCGGCAAATCTTAGAAGCAGAAGGTCGGCTGCCACAGATGCTCGTAGCTGCAGTTGGCGGTGGCAGCAACGCGATTGGCATGTTTTATCCTTTTATCGAGGACACAGCAGTTCGGCTTGTCGGGGTAGAAGCTGCCGGTAAAGGGATCGATACCGAGTTCCATGCCGCTACGATGACCAAGGGGAGAAAAGGCGTATTCCAGGGCTCGATGAGCTACTTGCTGCAGGATGAATACGGCCAAGTGCAGCCGGCCCATTCGATTTCGGCGGGGCTGGACTATCCGGGTATCGGACCTGAGCACTCTTACTTGAAGGATATTCACCGTGCTGAGTATTATCCGATCACTGATCAGGAGGCGCTTGATGCCCTGCAGCTGCTCTGTTTGAAGGAAGGTATCATTCCGGCGCTGGAATCGGCGCATGCCGTGGCACAAGTCGTGAAAATGGCCCCGAAAATGAGTCGGGACGATATAATTGTCATCTGTCTTTCCGGGCGCGGCGACAAGGACGTAGAATCGATCATGGCCTACACGGAAGGCGGTGAGGCGCTATGAGTACAACAGCAGTAAATTTGCTGGACAAGACGTTCGCACAGCTAAAATCTGCCGGGAAAACGGCCTTGATTCCGTTCATTTCAGTCGGTGATCCCGACCTCGGTACTACGCTTGACATCCTGAAAATACTGGAGCAAGCCGGTGCCGATGTGGTGGAGCTTGGGGTTCCATATTCCGATCCTTTGGCAGACGGTCCGGTCATTCAGCGGGCGTCCGCACGGGCGCTTGTGCATCATGTTACGATCGAGACCGTGATCCAAACGGCGCTTAAGGCAAGAGAACAGGGAACCAACCTGCCATTCGTGCTGTTTACGTATTATAATCCCGTCCTGCAGATGGGGCTGGAGCGTTTCTTCAAGATGCTGCAGGAATCCGACATTAGTGGCCTGATTATCCCCGATCTTCCCTTTGAGGAATCCGGCGAGGTGCTGGCGCTAGCGGATGCCGCCAACGTCAAGCTGGTGCCGCTCATAGCCCCAACCTCCAGCGGTCGAATTACGGAAATTTTAACCCGTGCCCGGGGATTCGTCTACTGCGTATCCTCCATGGGAGTAACCGGTGAAAGAGCGGCCTTTGACGCTGTAGTCGATGAATTTATCGCTTCCGTCAAAGCGCAAACGGAGCTGCCCGTCGTCGTTGGGTTCGGCATTTCCAGCGCTGAGCAGGTCAGACGGTTTTCTCACATTTGTGACGGCGCAGTTGTCGGGAGCGCGATCGTCCGTAAAATCGAAGAAAGCCTACCTCTGCTGGGAAGCGAGTCCACGAAAGAGCAAGGTTTGTTGCAAATTCGAGACTTTGTGGCACAATTGAGAATATAGAATTTGTACCAGGGAGGAGATAAACCATGTTGCCCAAACCCCAGATCGTAAATTTACCGGTATATCAACCGGGCAAGCCTATTGAGGAAGTTAAAAGAGAGCTTGGCCTCGACGAGGTCATCAAGCTCGCTTCTAATGAAAACCCATACGGCTGTTCCCCCCGCGTTCGCGCGGCGATTGAGCATGAGCTGTCGCAAATTAGCCTATATCCCGATGGCAGCGCCGCGGAATTAACGGCTGCTCTTGCGGATCACCTTGGCGTCAGCCGCGAACAAATCATTTTCGGCTGCGGCTCAGATGAAATCATTGCGCTTATTGCGCGGGCTTTTCTTTTGCCGGGTGACGAGACGATCATGGCGGATCAGACGTTTTCGGTATATAAGAGCAATGCGGATATAGAGGGTGCAGTAAGTATCGAGGTGCCGCTGAAAAATGGCGCTCACGATTTGGAGACCATGCTAAGCCATGTAAGCACGCGTACGAAAATCATTTGGATTTGCAATCCAAACAATCCGACAGGAACGATTGTTTCGAAGTCCGAATTGATCTCATTCCTTGATCGGGTGCCTGGTCAAGCGCTGGTCGTCCTGGACGAGGCGTATGCTGAATTCGTGACCGATGCCTCCTATCAGGAGGGGATCGCTCTGCTTGATAAGTATCCGAACCTAGTTGTGCTTAAAACGTTCTCGAAAATTTACGGATTAGCCTCTTTGCGTATAGGGTACGGCGTTGGACAGATCGGTGTCATTAAGCTGATCAATCAGGTGCGTGAGCCGTTTAATACGACCCGGATTGCGCAGGCGGCAGCAAAGGCAGCCTTAGCTGATCAGGAGTTCGTTAACGATTGCCGGACTAAAAACAGCCGCGGAATAGACTATTTGTTCAGCCAATTTCAACGGTTGAACCTGGCTTATTTTCCGGCACACGGCAACTTTATAATGGTGGACGTAAAGCGGCCGGCTGTAGAAATGTTCCAGTCGTTACTTACGCTTGGCATTATCGTTCGGGCCGGTTTTTCTAAATACCCGAATTACATTCGGGTGAGTGTCGGCACAGATGAGCAGAATCAGAAATTCATTACCGCGTTGGAACAGGTGCTTGGCGAGTAAGAACAACGCAGCGCTAACCGGTTCATTTGCAGAAAACGAGTGTGAAAAATATGACAACGAAAATTGCCATTTTTGGAGTAGGTTTAATCGGAGGCTCGCTGGCGCTTTGCCTGAAAGGCAAGCCGGGATTAACCGTCGTCGGCCACTGCCATCGTCCGGAATCTTTAAAGCGTATTATGGAGCGCGGCGTCGTGGACGCCGCGACGCTTTCCATGGAAGAGGCGGCCTCGGACGCCGATTTTATTTTTTTGTGCGTACCGGTCGGAAATCTCGAGGAATATTTGGAGAAGCTGAATAACCTTTCACTGAAGCCCGGCTGTATCATCACGGATGTGGGCAGTACCAAGGCGGCGGTGGCCGCCCGCGCTGCGAGCCTGTCGCGTCCGGGCGTGCATTTTATCGGTGGCCATCCGATGGCTGGCTCGGAGCGGTCCGGCGTAGAAGCAGCCTCAACCTTGCTGTTTGAGAATGCCTACTATGTCCTAACTCCATCACCTGATGTGCCGGAGGAGGCCTATGAACGGCTGGAGCAGCTTTTGGCCTATACCAAGGCGCAAATTGTCCGGGTCGATCCCGTGATGCATGATGAAATCGTCGGCGCGATCAGCCACCTGCCGCATATTATTGCGGTAGCGCTGGTGAACCAGGTGTGCGACTACAACAGCTCTAACGGGCTATATCGAATGCTTGCCGCCGGCGGTTTCCGGGACATCACGAGAATTGCGTCCAGCGATCCCGTGATTTGGCGGGATATTCTGCTTAGCAATCGGCAGGTGCTATTGCACCTGCTAAAGGACTGGAACCAGGAGATCGGGGGCTTCATTTCCTTGCTTGAGGATCAGGACGGACAAGGGATTGAGGAGGCATTTCAAAAAGCTAACCTATTCCGCGGAGAGCTTCCTGAACGCCGAAAAGGGACGATCACTTCGCTGTTTGACATTTATATCGACGTACCGGACCATCCGGGGATTATTGGACAAATCGCTACGGAGCTGGGCGTTCGCCACATCAACTTGAGCAATATGCAGATTATCGAAAGCCGGGAGGATGTCCCGGGGGTGCTGCGCCTGTCTTTCCGCCAAGAAGGGGAAATGGAGCGGGCAAAAGAGCATCTGCAATCATTAGGTTATACCGTATACGTTTAAAAGGTGAGCAGCGGAAAAGCTAAATTTTGGCTTTTCCGCTGGAAATGTAAGCGTACAAAAAAATGTATTGACATAATGAAAACGTATACAATATAATAAAAGTACAGTATGGTTTCTCTCCACTCCTATCCAATAACTTTTGCTCGATGGTGAGCAAGGGCCGCTTCGTAAGAAGCGGTCTTTTTTTTGCGCTTTAACTCTTTCAGGAGAACATAAAGCAGCCTGCTTCCTGTATCGGTTTAGGGGTTTGAACACTGGAAATAGGGAACAAATTATAGCCCAAAGTGCGATTACAGCCAGGGGGGCTCCATCCGGGTAAACGGAATGAAATTTAGCTGCATTTTATACACGCCTGTTGATTAACTAAATTATGGAAGAGGAGGCCGCGTTGTTAGCCAAATACACTCTCCACTCCGGTGGCAATAATTGCAAAGTAAATAACCGATCGAATTCGGCAAATGTCAGTGTGGCGCT
>NZ_JBHTLM010000040.1:0-10832 GCF_042678945.1 Paenibacillus puldeungensis
GGACGTCCAATCATAAAAGCTACATAGTCCAAAAATCAAATATTGCTATGGCGCTCGATCAATTTTTTGAAAAAGATGACCATCGAGGGCTTGATTTCCTATTGTCATTTTTCGGAATCAGGCTGATTCAGCTTCGCCAGCTGCGTGGTTTAAAAGCAAGAGAGAAGGCAGGAATAACACGTAAAAAAACTGTCCATCGTCCGTGAGGGAGCCTTGACCCAAGCGTTCGGTTATTTCCGGGTTGCTACGTATCGACCGTAGCCACTAGCGCCTAACCAGCGCCAAGTGAAGCCGGCTTTGTCTCCGTCTACCTTCTGTCGTGAGACAATTGCACGGGCGGGGGCAGTTGGGCGTGCAAGTAGGCACATAATCCCCTGTCCAACTCAAGGCAAAACGAAGTATGCAGATAGGATGTGACTCTTGATCCTCTGCATGACCGTTCCGAAAAGTACGTGGTAAAGGGCCGAATGAACCTTGCTGGAAACTGTTCAAGGGAGGCAAGACCACGGTTTGAGAAGCTATTGTATTGCTGTGGTAGCAGCCTGGTCATAGGAACCGTAACCAGGTCGAAAAAAGTCGAATCAATAGGCGCTGAAAAGCGCGTGGCGGAAACAATTACACGGGAGCCGTTCCCCGATGCGTGACGGCCGAGCCAGAGTAAAACCGCGACCTTATCCCGATTAACTTCAAATTCGGGATAAGGTGAACTGTGTCCACCTCGCACGACCCAGTGTACCCCTGACGCCGCTGGCGTCAAGCGAAAATTGACACAGTTCACCTTTAACGTAGGGGTGGGTGCGGGGAGATATGTTTTCAATAATCAGGCTCGCGTAGCGAGACATCCTTTTATGTCTGAGTTGGGGATAAGTTGAATAGGACGGGAAGGTTATCCCTAGGTAAAAATAAGAATTAAAGTGGATGAAGGACATGACCCCATGGCCGACCCCGGCCAGCCGCACCTGCGGCACAACAACATATACAAAATGAATGGAGTGATGGTTATGAAGGTGGGAGATGCACTTGATCAAGTTTTCCGGATTTCTATGTTGCAGGAACCGACTGATGAAATTAGAAATTTATTGTGTGGCCAATCTTTTGAACGGGCGCTAGAATTGCTTCTGTTGCTTCGAATGACTCCTAAGGTAAGAAATGTACCAGGATTTCTTAGGAGGGCCATACAGGAGGGATGGACTCCTTCTACATTGCCTCAGAAGATCGATCGACGTCTCGAAGGTGTTGAGGAGAGGTATTACTTACGTAAAGGCTATAGCCCTGATCAGGCGCATGAGAAAGTATTAGAAAACCGGGAAAACTTCAAGCGTTGGAATGAAGAGTAGGTTGAGCAGGAGTTTATGTATTTATGTAGAAATGTATATACATAAAACTGTATTCCTGTATTTAAGGAGGGCTTAATTTGGGGGTAACGATAAGTTTTGGCATTCAAAAGGGTGGCGCGGGGAAGACAACGACCACGGCGATTACTGCGTTTCTCTTAGCTAGGGCCGGTAAGAAAGTATTAGCTGTTGATTTTGATAGCCAAGGCAATCTCACACAATTTCTTACGCAGCGCAATATATACGATTTCACGAATCATACCGTTTTAGATGCACTCAAGATACAAAATGCCGTTCCATTTGTCCATCCTGTGATGAGCAATTTAGACATTTTACCGGCTGAAGACCTTCTGATTACCTTTTCAAGCTGGCTCTATCAAAAGTACCAGGGAACTGATCCGTCAAGAATTCTAAAAGATACCTTGGAGCCGGTAAAAGACAATTATGACTACATTTTGATCGACTTGCCGCCTAATTTAGGAGACCATACAATAAACGCACTTACTGCATCAGATTATGCGGTTGTCTTACTGCAGAGTGAGCCATTTTGTTATGATGCGCTTGATCGCTATCTGGAGACATTGCAACTTGTTAAGGATAAAACGAATCCTAATCTTGTTTTGGCTGGGATTTTAACTGTTATGCTTGATTCCAGGACAACATTAGATTCGGCCATCCTGGAGAAAGCAAACCACGATTACGAAGATGTTGTATTTACGTCTGTTATAAAGCGGCGTAGTCGTATAAAAGAATTTACGGTTACTGGTCTGCAGATTAATACTAAAGCAGACTTAGATGCGCTTGAGCCGTACGAAAATTTTGTAAAGGAGCTAATCGATCGTGTCCAATAAAAGAGAAGCTATCAAGGGACTGTTAGATAAAAAGCCTACTGTAAATACAAATATACAATCAACCGTAAATACAGTTTTACAGAAAACCGGAAATACAGCTTTACAGGATACCGAAAAACTGGATTTACAGAGAAAAAAGAAAGTGACTTATGAATTTGATTTTGAACTGTATAAAAAACTTAAGGTTTATGCAGCTAACAGTGACAAGCATATGGTTGAAGTAGTGGAAGCAGCTGTACGAAAGTATTTGTCTGAAACTAATTAGTTATGAATTGCCCAATAACCAAATGAATAAGGAGTGTGCTTTGAAATGTATGAAGAGATTGCTAGAAGGCTGGACGATCTAACCGACAAGGATGCAAGGTCAATTTTATTAATGGTATTCGGGGTTTATGAACATGAGAAGGACGAAAAATTTCTGAGACTGCTGGATCAAGCGTTAAAAGTTATTGATGACAGAAAACAAGAGTAAATCGAAGAAATCAAGAGATTGGTATTTCATAAAATTTGCTCGAAAAATTAAATGTTCCACGGATCCAAATCGGCTGTCATCGTCCAATATGACGAAATTTCAGGATCTGACGGCTGGACATCTACACAAAATCCCGGATTTTGTACATATGTTTAAGCTTTAGAAAGGATATTATTTATCTCAACTAAATAACTTGACTAAATTTAGAAAAAATATACCATATATTCAAGGGAATATTTTACTAATTTAAATAAAATCGGAGGTTGTTATTTGGAAAAATACGTTAGTTCTATAATTTTGTTTATAACAGGGTGGTTTTTGCTGAATTTATCTCCAACATTAGAACCATTATTTTTGTTTAAGACATTTTTTAGTAGTTCTTTCTTTTCTGAAATCGAACTCTATATTTTACGTATTTTGAATATTGTAGGGTTAATACTAGTGGTTTATTCGACAATAATCCTTATTTATAAAGCTGTAAAAAAATAAGTCTACTAAAGAAACGCCCCTGAATTGCCAAATAACAATTTAGGGGCTTTCTTTAGAGTAATCATACTTGCTTAAATAATAATTAGTCGAACACGATACGATCTTGGTCGGAAGTACCCCATTGTAATGGAGTTTTTGTAAATGATGCACTTATCTCAAAGGGGTATTTTAAAGTAAGGCTTGTTAGAGTTGCAGTTGAATTATTCCAAGTGTGAATCCATTGAGATTTCATATAATACGATGTTCCGCTGGTCGGTTTGGCTATATAGAACCATGCGAAACCATGCGTACCCTGTCCATTTTTGTCGTGATCAAAAAACGTATAAGTTGCACCTGAATCCTGATAACTATAAAGAGAAGCGCCATTAGAATATCTGTTGTAATCTTTATCTTGCATCACTATACCACCGTTTGTTCCTTGAGCATTAACAGATTTTCCGTTCTGATCCGTAACAGCAATACCTATAATGTCATATGCTGCATTTGATGTTGAATCCCAATCCTTACCAGTGAAGTCCCAGAGGGCTTGTACTAAATAGGTTCCGGTTTTCGAGTCTTTAAGAAAGTAGTTAGTAATTTTTCCATCACCAGGATAGCTCAGTGGGGAGACAGTGCTTTCGTTATTTAAAGGTTGAATTTCCCAGCCGAGTTTTTCTAACTCCTTCAAGCGGTCTTCTTTACTGATTCCTCCTGATTGCTCTAGAATCTGGTTGGTTTTTTGCTGCAACTCCTCGACTGCGCTAACTTTATCCGGAGAAGCTGCAATTGCTTGTGAAGATAAAACTAATGCAGAAACAACAGTTGCTAACATAAAAGACTTTAGAATTTTTTTCAAAATAAAGTTCTCCTTCCTAAAATAGGTTATAAAAGGAGAATTCTACATTAAATATCAAAACCCTCTTTTTTAATAAAAATTTGCAGGATTTTTTTGGCTATTGTCAAAATTCACGTTAGAGATCATAAGAAGATATCTTTAAATTAGCCCTATAATAAAAAAATCTACCGTCACATTATGTTATACGGCAGTTTGGTTATCTGGTGGATATCATTACAATCCTAAGGTTTTGTACATATATCCGTGCTATATCCACAAAACCCCTTTTAAAAGTACTAAAATGGCATATTTTTATTTGTTTTTTAGGGAGCCTAGGGGTTATAATATATATGAACAGTTTTCTGTTCCGATACGCGGATGCGGCACTCGCGCGTACCCGCTTGGGGGCACCTGAAAAGGTGGAAAATAATTCCACGTCCGTCCCACAAGGAGATTGTCCTTGTCGCTGCCAAAGTTACTAATGTGGATCGGCCTTGAGCGTATCAAGGCCGATTCTTTCGTTTATAGGGGAAATGGTATGCCATTATCTATTCAGGATTTACTTACAATTCAGAAAATGCCTAGCACTGACGAAATTTCTCTGCAGACCATTGCTATGTTCTATGAAGAACATCTGTGCAATCGTCAATTTTATTATGAGCTGAAACATAGGCAAAAAATACTCCGACTTCGCTTTAAACAAGGTGATTTATGCCATCTGCTTGGAGTTCATTATGTATTGAGGGGCAGTCAATATGCTGGTGAGTCCGGATTCCAAAAATTAAAAAAAGGCATAATAACATTTGATTCCCTAATGCAAGCGAACGTTGGTGGATTTAGAGAAGTTCAGTTTCGTATGTTATATTTCCCTTTTATTTATCAACTGATTCATGGTCCCACTATGGTCATAAATGATCCTCATGAACCGAATCGGGTTCAGGCCATGTTTACTTTTTATAACAAGTATACCGAGCGTTATGTTGAGCTAAAATTGCGCCCGGAAGACAAGATTAATCCGATTTTTTTTATACCTGTTTCCTTTGGAGATCAGCGAAAAATTAAGCCTAGAACCAAAGTTGAAATTATTAACCAAAAGATTTTGGATTACGATGACGGGTACTCTCTGGATACATAAAAGGATCATTAGAGGTGGGAAAGGTTCCCCACGCGCTTGCCAAACGGCAAATTACCAGAGATCAGGATATGCTGCCCTGCTATGATTCGAACGATAAGGGACCCCTTTGTGGGGTCCTTTAAGCATGCATTTTTTTATTGACAAAGGATACAAAAATTGCTTAAATATAATCAGAAAGGCGGTATTTGTATCCATGAAGGACGAAAGAAAGAACATTAAAGTCATTCCGGAAGTGAAGGAAAGTCTCGAGTCCATAAGAAAGGAGCTGGAACTCAAAACAGAGTCGCTAACGCTGGCATATTTGGTGGCCATGTATTTGGATCAAAAGGATAAGAATCTAACCTTACAAGATCACCAGAACTACATTAGGGCATCTAGGAAAGCACATGGAATAACCGAATAATAAAACCCCAACCGGTGACGCAAACACCGATCGGGGCAATGCAGGGTCAGAACATAGCGTCGCTCATCCCCTCAAAATATCCTAGGGCATTTTTTACTTGTACGCAAGTCTAGGAATAATTTGCCTTCAGGTATGAGAAGGAACGAGGGAAGAGGTGTAGCAGCTGGCCGCATCTCTTTGTCTATATTTGGCCCCAATTTTACATTGGGAGGATCTGAATATGAACAGTACTTTAACTGTAAGTGAACCTAAGATGATGATTTTGGATGGAAGAATCTTTGAACTTGAATTAGACATCCGTGAGAAGATGATCCTGGTCATCTACGAGTTTATAGCTCAAACTGAGCATAGAGCACCTACAATTCATGACATTAATCAATATGGTGGGGTTAAGCTTCAGGACGCAGATAAGTTGTTCTTTAAGGCGCTAAATGAAAAGTGGGTAAACAACCTTTGATTTTTGCGAACAAAATGAGGAGTAAAAACGAACAAAATAGGGAGTGTTTTCTTGCGAAAACATGCTATTCTTTTAGTATGAGACACGGACAAAAGGTCGCTCTTACTACGAGCGACCTTTTGCTTTTAATGAACTTAATTAAAGGAGCTGGCAAGAAATGAAATTATTTGGTCGCAAGTCTATATTCATGCTGTTATCAGTGGCTTTGTTGTGGGGAGTAACGGCGGTCTCGGCGTCGGCTGCTCAAACCAGGATCAACGTTCAGGTTGATGGGAAGAATGTATCCTTTCCGGACGCAAAGCCATATGTAGAAGACAGCAGAGTCATGATTCCGGTCCGATTTGTAAGTGAATCTTTAGGCGCTAAAGTCGATTACAAGAAAGAGACTTCCGGAAGCAGAGTGAATCGGGTGGTGAAGATTACCCTGGGGTCTAAGCTAATCAGCATGAATGTGAACGCTGATAAGGTGCTGGTAGACGATTCGATCATTACCCTGGATGTACCTGCCCGAGTGCAGCAAAAACGCGTGTATGTGCCTTTGCGTTTTGTTAGCGAAGCACTGGGTGCAAAAGTCGATTGGAAAAGCGCAAAGAAACTCGTGAACATTAGCACCGGAAAGCCAGTCACCAATCCGGACCCGGTTCCAAGTGATAGCAATATGTACAGCACAAATTTTGAATGGGATAAAGATTCGAGCGGTTATGTATATAATAAATTAGCAAAAGAGCTGTTTGTAAATAACATGAAGGTGTCTAACGGCAAGTTGACGTTTACCTTACCTAGGGAAGCAGAAGCAGATTATATGACAGCTAAAGGGGCAATTACTCACCTAACCCCTGGTAAGACGTATACCTATTCGATTGGTCAGGGGCAAGGATCAATTGAATTTGCACTGGTTTACCCTGGGCGCGATGAGCAAGAAGCATACAGTGTATTTCTAAATAGCAAGATTAATAAGGATGCGGATGAACTTTTCGGACAGTATAATGATGCCATTGTTATTGTCGGTGGAAATAGTTCTGGTGCTCCATTGTCAGAAGTGCAAAAAATTGCGCAAAAATTGAAATAAGATAATACAACCGTTGAATTTGAAGAGTCTGCTGACCGCAGGCTCTTTTTGTTTTTCAAAATTCGAAAGGAGCGAATGGTGTGCAATTGAAAAAAAGTATTATGACATTAACGCTTTTTGCGATTCTATCCCTTTTGACAACTTCGATTGTTTCGGCAGCTAATACGCCAATGTTAAATAAGTATGTTGAGTGGAACTACGGGGATTCATCGAAATATTTTAGTGGCTTCATCCCTGCTTTAAACAAGCGGGTACCCAAAAATCCATGGGAGCTATACCGATGGACAGGAGTGTTTAATTTCAAAGATGACAGTAGTAGTAGTGTGATTCGTAACTATGATGTGTTCAACGTGAAAGATACGCCTGATGAACCTTCTTTCAAAAAGGAAAACGGATTCGGCTTGGTCTATAAAAGCCCTGAAGCGTTAGGGGACTTATTTGATGCGGTGTGGGCGGGCCAGACTCTAGGAGCAAAACAACGGGCTTATTTCAGAGAGAACTTTGTGGCAAATGCCGATGATCCTATCTTCAAGAATGGGCATGATTATTATTATTTAATACAGCAGCGGTTTGAATTTCTCCGTACCGCGGGCATTATTTCACGGATGGGAGGAAAATTTGACCAGACCCAAAAGGTTGGAGAAGATGATTATCAAGCCATTTATGAAGTTTCCAAGTGGCCAACATTAAAAGTTACAAAAGGAGATGCACTAAGTATAAATTTTACCTCGTCTGGGTACTCAGAACGTAATATTAGGCTTATAGCAGCTCCAAAAGGTGCTTTTCCGAACTTGAATAAAGTAGTCAGCCTGACAAACGGAAAGCTGATAAAAACCACGGATGAAACTTATAAAGGATCAGTAAAAGTAAATTCTAAAGACATTTCAAAGGTACTCGGTCCCAATGTAGATATTATTATTGATGATGGATACGGCCGGACAGCCATTGAATCTGTAAAACTTCCGGATGATCAGCAGATAGACTATGTTCCAACAAAGCTATCTCTGACCGAGAGTGGCCAACTATGGGTTAAATTCCGCTATGACGGAGAGGATTTAGTTACAAGCGATTATTTAGATAAGCGCGGCATGCCAATGGATGCTGCAGTAAAAGTAGGTGGAGCGACTAAAGCTGAGTTTTCGCTACCATCCATGGATGATAAACTGCCTAACACACTCAAAAAAGGGCAGGAAATGAACTATATGTTGGGTAAGGTTGAGATCAGCAATACGCCGGGCAAGTATTACATTAAGGTAGATGCAGCGGTAAATGATCCAAACCATCCAGATCGGGGATTAGAAGCCCCCTCTGAAGCGTATAAAAACAACATGATACATGGGGAATGGGTGATCGAGCGAAAAGGGGCAGAGAACGATCTAATTGCCCAATCTATAACAGCGACGCCAAGCTCGATACAACAAGGGGGGCAGTCTGCGATCACAGCGAAGGTGAAGAATGTTGGGGCCACAGATTTAAGCAATGTGCTTATTCGCTTCCAGGACAACGGAAAGACCATCTATGAAGCACGAAAAGCCATGAAAGCCAATAATCCAGTATCGGTCGGGCCGTTTTCGTGGACTGGCTCCACCGTAGGGGTTCACAACTTATCAGTGACAGTGGATCCGGAGCAAGAGTTTCCAGATAGCAATAGATCAAATAATGTGGCCACCACCGGCTGCAGCGTAATAGGCCTTAACGGGGATAGCCCCGGGGAATGCAATAAGGCCAAAGTAGATGGAAGCTGGACCGTTTCCTATCCGCTTATTACCGGGTATCCAACAAAGACCAGGACAGTGACGTGGACAGACTCCAAGGGGAAATCTCATAGTTCAACGGAGTCCTACACGGACTATAGCGATCCAATTTGGGAAACACGTAATGTGAAATATACAGAGCAGCTGAACATAGAACCCGATGTTTCCACGAAACAAGGCATAAAAACTGATTTGGACCATCCGAAAGACTCGGATCGGCACAGTAGAGGATCATGGGAGATCATCCCTTACGCTAAGAAAAACGGCAAAGACCCTGATAATATAACGAGAGCCGGCTACGGGTTTGAACTCAGTGTAAGGACAAAGTATTCTACAGATTGGGAAGAGAAAGTACCAGTTGGCCTTGAAGGGACAGCAAAACCTATTGGAGGTAAATACTACGGTCCGGACCAGGTTTATGTCTTGATTTATGACAGCAACAAGAAGTTTGCAAAAAAGATAGAGCTTGAGAGAACAAAAGGCGACCGGAATAACGCAACTTGGGAGCTGCCAGAAGTGACTACAAAATCTCTATCCGGAAAGACTTATAAGGATCGGAAATTTTTCACGGATGTAGATGCTCCGGATGGTTACTATACCATCAAGATTTTAAGTTCCTCGGCTGGCATGACCGGCTTAACCGTATGTGCAACCAAGAAAGTAGAAATCTATGGATCAATGTATGATGACACACAGAATTTAAGAGTCGTTAAATAATTAAAGGGGCTGCCAGGTAGGCAGCCCCCTTTTTTAATTGGATCCATTTACAGTTCCCGTTTACAGTTCCCACTCCAACGATATATTGACATGAAACAAAAACCCCGTTATATCAAGGTTTTTAGTTCATTTGGATTGGGAACCATAACGGGAACTATAAATGGGAACTGTAAATGATGCTAATGAGTTTTCAGTGATCTTCTGCTTCTTTGCAACGGTTATATTCAGCTTCTAATGCTTCTAAGTTCTTATTAGCTTTTTCCCAAATATCCGGAAGAGCTCTTTCAAAATTCACAACAATTTCCTTGGCTCTTTCTTCACTTTGTTTTTCTTCCATCTTCAAATTCTCCTTTGGTATGCAGAATGTACAAAGTCGATCAGGTTAACTACATGAACCGGTTGGCCATTTGGTGAGCTCTTTTAAAGTGCTTTTGAATGTAAACATTCAAAAAATACTGTGTCCCTCTTTACAGTCCATCATAAACGTCGTCCGCACCGTCAAACCAGAAGTTATAGTTGTCTCCAACTGAGAAGCTTTCAGGTACATACTTTTGAAAAATTTCAAAAAACAATTCCTTACGTTCTGCATCTGTTAAAGAATCAATTTCATTCAGCAGCTTCTTCACTTTTTTCATTTGAAATCCCCTCTTTCAACACATGGAAATGAAAAAAAATTTTTAAGCTCTTTTAAGTAAAAAAAAATAGATGAAATGGACAAAAGGAAACGGTTAAAAGTATCCATTTTGGAAAGATCAAAATTGCAATAAATCAATGGCCATGCGGGTAATAAGAAGTGATGATAAATCAATGAATTTCTTTTCTAATTCAATGTTTTTTACAAAATGTAGAGTATTAATGGGTACGAAAAAGCTCCTACAAAGCGGTTTTATCAAAAAAAGAGTCTAGCACAATTTGCTAGACTTGTGGTAAGATTTGCTTAAATTAAAAATGCCACGTTTCACGGCGGCCCCAAGAGTGTGCGAAACTCTTAGGCTGCTTAACCGAATCAGGATCGGAGAAACAGGCGCGCTGAACATGGCTTTCTTCCTCATTTTACTGGATATGTTGGTGTTAGGTCAACAATTATTCCAATGAAATTTGAGATTAAATTTATGTATGTAGACGCCCCTGCTAACCAATTTCTATCGGTTAAGCAGGGGCTTTTTGGTTTTCCTGGATTTTACGCCCCGAGGATCTTCCCGATCCGGAAGGACGTCCAATCATAAAAGCTACATAGTCCAAAAATCAAATATTGCTATGGCGCTCGATCAATTTTTTGAAAAAGATGACCATCGAGGGCTTGATTTCCTATTGTCATTTTTCGGAATCAGGCTGAT
>NZ_JBHTLM010000041.1:0-2017 GCF_042678945.1 Paenibacillus puldeungensis
GCCTTTCGGCCTCGCCTTAGGTCCCGACTTACCCTGAGCGGACGAACCTTCCTCAGGAACCCTTAGGCTTTCGGCGGATCAGATTCTCACTGATCTTTTCGTTACTCATACCGGCATTCTCACTTGTATGCCGTCCACCAGTCCTTACGGTCTGACTTCTACCTACATACAACGCTCCCCTACCCCTGATGCATTGCATCAAGCCATAGCTTCGGTGGTGTGTTTAGCCCCGTTACATTTTCGGCGCAGAGTCACTCGACCAGTGAGCTATTACGCACTCTTTAAATGGTGGCTGCTTCTAAGCCAACATCCTGGTTGTCTGTGCAACTCCACATCCTTTCCCACTTAACACACACTTGGGGACCTTAGCTGATGGTCTGGGCTGTTTCCCTTTTGACAATGGATCTTAGCACTCACTGTCTGACTCCCGGTTAAAAGTACTATGGCATTCGGAGTTTGACTGAGCTTGGTAACCCTTGGCGGGCCCCGCACCCAATCAGTGCTCTACCTCCACGACTATTCCTCCGAGGCTAGCCCTAAAGCTATTTCGGGGAGAACCAGCTATCTCCGAGTTCGATTGGAATTTCTCCGCTACCCCCACCTCATCCCCGCACTTTTCAACGTACGTGGGTTCGGGCCTCCAGTGCGTGTTACCGCACCTTCACCCTGGACAGGGGTAGATCACACGGTTTCGGGTCTACGCCTACAAACTAGTTCGCCCTATTCAGACTCGCTTTCGCTGCGGCTCCGCTTTTTCAGCTTAACCTTGCTTGCAAACGTAACTCGCCGGTTCATTCTACAAAAGGCACGCCATCACCCATAAAAAGGGCTCTGACTTCTTGTAAGCACACGGTTTCAGGATCTTTTTCACTCCCCTTCCGGGGTGCTTTTCACCTTTCCCTCACGGTACTGCTTCACTATCGGTCGCTAGGGAGTATTTAGCCTTACCAGATGGTCCTGGCAGATTCATACGGGGTTTCACGTGCCCCGCACTACTCGGGATCCGTCTCGGAGGGAACACACTTTCGATTACAGGGCTTTTACCTTCTTTGGCGGGCCTTTCCAGACCTCTTCGTCTAATCTGTTCCTTTGTAACTCCATGTGAGACGTCCCACAACCCCGAAGAGCAAGCTCTTCGGTTTAGGCTTCTCCGCGTTCGCTCGCCGCTACTGACGGAATCACTCTTGTTTTCTCTTCCTCAGGGTACTTAGATGTTTCAGTTCCCCTGGTATGCCTCTTCACATCCTATGAATTCAGATGTGAGTGACTGGATATTACTCCAGCCGGGTCGCCCCATTCGGATATCCCCGGATCAATGCTTGCTTACAGCTCCCCGAGGCGGTTTCGTTGTTCGCCACGTCCTTCTTCGGCTCCTAGCGCCTAGGCATCCTCCGTGTGCTCTTAGTAGCTTAACCATAATGCTCTGGTATTGCGTCTGGTGCTCTCTTGTTCGCCGTTTCGCCATGCTTGCTTCAGCAAGCTTGCTCACGTGCTCCCAAATGATCCCCAGCCACAAAACCTTCGCTGCTACAATTTCACTTCCTTGGTCAATCACTTGACACAAGTTCAGCTTAAAGGATTGTTCTAAAACGCAAATTCGTTTCGTTTATCCAGTTTTCAAGGATCAAGGATGAATTTTGTAACGATCACCTTCGGTGACGTTCAAAATTCAGCACCGTTTTACCGGCGGAAGAACATTCTATCACTTCTTCCCTTACCGTTCAACCGGTAAGTGCTGGAAGGATAAGCTTGAGAGTTGAACTCTCAAAACTGACCAACGAGTGAGTAACAGACTTTAGAAAACACAGATTTGGTAACTTTGCTACGCAAAGTTTGTATACGGCGGCTTACGCCAACCGTAATTATTTGAATGTCTTCGCTCTCCGAAGACGATTCTCCATAGAAAGGAGGTGATCCAGCCGCACCTTCCGATACGGCTACCTTGTTACGACTTCACCCCAATCATCTACCCCACCTTCGGCGGCTGGCTCCTTGCGGTTACCTCACCGACTTCGGG
>NZ_JBHTLM010000042.1:0-1517 GCF_042678945.1 Paenibacillus puldeungensis
ACAAGTGAGAATGCCGGTATGAGTAACGAAAAGATCAGTGAGAATCTGATCCGCCGAAAGCCTAAGGGTTCCTGAGGAAGGTTCGTCCGCTCAGGGTAAGTCGGGACCTAAGGCGAGGCCGAAAGGCGTAGTCGAAGGACAACAGGTAGAAATTCCTGTACCACCGTAATCCGTTAATAGCGATGGGGTGACGCAGTAGGGTAGTGACGCGAGCTGATGGATGCTCGTCCAAGCAGTGAGGCTGATGTGTAGGCAAATCCGCACATCGTAAGGCTGGGCTGTGATGGGGAGGGAAAATTTACAGTACCGAAGGTCATGATCTCACACTGCCAAGAAAAGCCTCTAGTGAGGAGAAGGTGCCCGTACCGCAAACCGACACAGGTAGGCGAGAAGAGAATTCTAAGGCGCGCGGAAGAACTCTCGTTAAGGAACTCGGCAAAATGACCCCGTAACTTCGGGAGAAGGGGTGCCCCGGTAGAGTGAATAGCTCGAGGGGGCCGCAGTGAAAAGGCCCAAGCGACTGTTTAGCAAAAACACAGGTCTGTGCGAAGCCGCAAGGCGAAGTATACGGGCTGACGCCTGCCCGGTGCTGGAAGGTTAAGGGGAGTGGTTAGGAGCAATCCGAAGCTGTGAACCGAAGCCCCAGTAAACGGCGGCCGTAACTATAACGGTCCTAAGGTAGCGAAATTCCTTGTCAGGTAAATTCTGACCCGCACGAATGGCGTAACGACTTGGGCGCTGTCTCAACGAGAGATCCGGTGAAATTTTAATACCTGTGAAGATGCAGGTTACCCGCGACAAGACGGAAAGACCCCATGGAGCTTTACTGCAGCTTGATATTGGACTTTGATACGATTTGTACAGGATAGGTGGGAGCCTAGGAAGAGGGAGCGCAAGCTTCCTTGGAGGCGCCGTTGGGATACCACCCTGATCGTATCGGAGTTCTAACCTGGTACCCTAAGCGGGTATGGGGACAGTGTCAGGTGGGCAGTTTGACTGGGGCGGTCGCCTCCTAAAGAGTAACGGAGGCGCCCCAAGGTTCCCTCAGAATGGTTGGAAATCATTCGAAGAGTGCAAAGGCAAAAGGGAGCTTGACTGCGAGACTGACAAGTCGAGCAGGGACGAAAGTCGGGCTTAGTGATCCGGTGGTACCGCATGGAAGGGCCATCGCTCAACGGATAAAAGCTACCCTGGGGATAACAGGCTTATCTCCCCCAAGAGTCCACATCGACGGGGAGGTTTGGCACCTCGATGTCGGCTCATCGCATCCTGGGGCTGAAGTAGGTCCCAAGGGTTGGGCTGTTCGCCCATTAAAGCGGTACGCGAGCTGGGTTCAGAACGTCGTGAGACAGTTCGGTCCCTATCTGTCGTGGGCGTAGGAAATTTGAGAGGAGCTGTCCTTAGTACGAGAGGACCGGGATGGACGCACCGCTGGTGCACCAGTTGTTCCGCCAGGAGCATAGCTGGGTAGCTAAGTGCGGACGGGATAAGCGCTGAAAGCATCTAAGCGTGAAGCC
>NZ_JBHTLM010000043.1:0-1182 GCF_042678945.1 Paenibacillus puldeungensis
TTTGGTCTTCGAAGGAAAGAACTGGTTTCGACTTCTGGAAAGTGACCGCGGAGCCGACCTACCCGGAAAAGATGTTATCTACCGGTTCTTGAACCATGCTTCCTTTGCTTGGCGACGCTTTTTGCAGACCTTGAGCCTTCGTATTGTGCGCCACTTTGAATCTCTCATTTCTTCGAATCGGGTGCGGGTCTTCATCGTGGACGATTCGGTTCTGAGTCGGAACCGGAGTAAAAAAGCAGAGTTACTGGCACGAGTATTTGATCATTCCACAGGCAAATTCACCAAAGGATACACGATGCTGACGCTCGGCTGGTCAGACGGTTTTAGCTTCGCTCCGCTTGACTTTGTCATGCTTTCTTCAGCCAAACTGGCCAATCGCATTTGCGAAATGGCCTCGAATCTCTCAAAGCGTAGCAACGGGTACAAACGCCGAATGGAGGCTTTTTCTCGGAAGCCGGATGCGGTTGTTGCTTTGCTGGAACGGGCTCTAACCGCTGGCTTCACTGCTGATTATGTGCTCATGGATAGCTGGTTTACGCAAACTCCACTACTTCGTCAACTCACGGCCAGAGGTCTTCCTGTGATTGGCATGGTGAAAGAGATGAAACAGCGCTATCTTGTTCAAGGCAAGCGAATGACGCTGAGTGAGGTCTTTCAAAGCCTTCCCTCATCGAATGCCAAAGACATCAAGGGCTCCGTCATCGTACACACCGCCTGCGGTCTGCCCTTGAAGCTTGTTTTTGTCCGCAACCGAAATAAAAAACGGGAATGGCTTGCCATTTTAAGTACAGACGCCTCACTGGAGGCTGTCGAAATCGTGAGAATTTACGGCATGCGCTGGAGTATCGAGACCTTTTTCAAAGTCACCAAAAGCTATTTGAAACTGGGGACCGAGTTTCAAGGTCGCTCTTTCGACCAATTGATTAGCCACACCACGGTTGTATTCAGCCGTTATTTGGCGATGGAATATGAACGGCGAGAATCGAGTGATGATCGGACATTGGGAGGACTCTTTTTTCTCTTTGCCGATGAAGTCCGCGATCTGGACTTCCAGACCGCACTTCAACAACTCATGAGTTTATTTATCGAAATGTCCCAAGCTAAAACGAAGAAGAACAAAACAGCTGTTTTTTGTCAACTACAGGACTGGATCTCTGGTTTGCCCAGCTATATCAAGGGTTT
>NZ_JBHTLM010000044.1:0-1152 GCF_042678945.1 Paenibacillus puldeungensis
TGAGAATACAGGTCGTCGAGGAAGCACTAGACCGGGGGAATGTAGCATTAACTGCACGAAAACATGGAATCTCCCCGTATTCATTGTATAAATGGGTTAAACAATATCGAGATGAGGTGGAGGTTACCATGGGCAAAAAGAAAGACTTGAATAATCTTAGTCATCCACAGACTTCTCAAGAATGGGAACAGAAATATGAGCAGGCTGCTAAATTATTGGGTGAGAAGGAACTGGAGATTGCGATCCTGCGGGAACTTGTAAAAAAAAAGCATCCACACATCCAATTCAAGTGGCCCGAAAATGGATCCTGAAAGGCTACAAGGTTCGTCCAGTGCTTAAGATCTGTGGGGTCCCCCATTCTACGTATTATTATTCTCTCAAGCATACGAACCCAAAACAAGCGCCTTCTGGTGGACGTCCCGTGCCCGGATACTCCTATTCCTTTGAAGGTAAGAAAGTGACAGATGCACGAATCAAGCGTCTGATTATGAAGCTGCTGGAAGGCGAGGAATACGCCTATGGATACCGAAAGCTCACCATCGCCTTACGCCGGCAGCATAACCTTAAGATTAATAAGAAGAAGGTGTACAGGCTTTGTAAAGAGCTTGGTATCCTAGGTAAGCCGGTAAAACCCAAACAGTCTTATCCACGCCGTTTAGCCAACAATATGGAGGTAACCGGACCCAACCAATTGTGGCAGATGGACATTAAATACGGTTATATCGCTGGCTTGGAGCGCTACTTTTATACAGCAAGCATTATTGATGTATACGACCGCAATGTGGTTGGACAATACCGTGGCAAGGAATCTAAGACTAAGGACTTGCTTGCTACATTACACAAAGCCCTCTTAAAAAGAGGTGTGTACACGCAAGGAACACCGCTCGTCGTTCGTACTGATAATGGTCCGCAATTCAAGAGCCACAAGTTCAGAAAGTTCTTTGAGAACAACGAAAAGCTACTGATCCATGAAAGAACACCCAATCGAACTCCCAACAAGAATGCGTACATTGAGTCGTTTCACAGTATCTTGGAACGAGAGTGTTTCGGGCGCCATATCTTTATGAGTTTTGAAGAAGCATTCGATGTACTTGACCGATTCATGGACTTCTACAATAACCGCCGAATTCACATGAGTTTATATGGCTACTC
>NZ_JBHTLM010000045.1:0-1045 GCF_042678945.1 Paenibacillus puldeungensis
TTTTTATACGAAAATAAAGTTCCTAAATATGGTTATACTGAAGCGAGAAAGCAAAAAAAGTCCCACTACCAGAAAAAGCGGCTTATTCACAAAAAAACTAGCTCGCTTGGTCTTTAGCTTTCAGTTCGACGTCATACCCCATAGCTTGGAGTTGCTTGAGGTAGTGACAGAGTGTCTTTTCCTGCGACGTGCCACCGCCAACGGGCACGTCGTTTTCGTTGTAGCTAACTTTATCACGCATCATAGCAAACAGTATTCGCAAAATGAGATGGGCTGTCGCCACGCTTGCCTTTCGCTCTCCGCGTCGTTTGCGAATATGCCGGTAATGGATTCCGATTCGGTTATTGGAACGGTAGTTAGCCATGGCCGCTTGGCACAACGTCCCCTTTAAATGCTTGTTGCCCTTCATTGTCTTTGACGATTTCTTCTTACCCGCACTCTCATTGTTGCCGGGGCAAACACCTGCCCAGGAGGCGAACTGGGCATCTGTAGCAAACATGTCCGCAACATTAGGACCCATCTCCGCCATAATCGAAGCTGCTGCTTGACGGTCAATGCCCGGGATGGAATCGATTCGCTCCACCTCCTCGGCGTAGGGAGCAAGCTGCTGCTCAATGCGGGCTTCGAGCGTTTCAATTCGTTGTTCAAGGAAACAAAGATGCTCCCAGTGCTCTGTCAGCATTTGGCGGTGATGCAGACGCAGCTTCCCATTGAGCGCGTCAAGAATCTCGGCTACTTTCCGTTTCAGTTTTGTTTTCAAAACACTGCGCAATTCCGCCTCATCTAAAACTTCTCCGTTCATGACCTTGACCAGTATTGCCCGTCCGGACACGCCAAAGATATCCGAAATCGACGTGGTAAGTTTCATATTCGCGTCCTGTAGTACCTTGTGAATCCGGTTCTTCTCCGCCGTAGCCGCCTGCACCAACTTTCGCCGGTACCGAGTCAAGTCGCGTAAATCCCGAATATGCTCCGGCGGTATCATACTTCCTTTAATCAAGCCGCACCGGTGCAAACTTGCCAACCATTGCGCATCCTTCATATC
>NZ_JBHTLM010000046.1:0-1030 GCF_042678945.1 Paenibacillus puldeungensis
TTTTTCACTCCCCTTCCGGGGTGCTTTTCACCTTTCCCTCACGGTACTGCTTCACTATCGGTCGCTAGGGAGTATTTAGCCTTACCAGATGGTCCTGGCAGATTCATACGGGGTTTCACGTGCCCCGCACTACTCGGGATCCGTCTCGGAGGGAACACACTTTCGATTACAGGACTTTTACCTTCTTTGGTGGGCCTTTCCAGACCTCTTCGTCTAATCTGTTCCTTTGTAACTCCATGTGAGACGTCCCACAACCCCGAAGAGCAAGCTCTTCGGTTTAGGCTGCTCCGCGTTCGCTCGCCGCTACTGACGGAATCACTCTTGTTTTCTCTTCCTCAGGGTACTTAGATGTTTCAGTTCCCCTGGTATGCCTCTTCACATCCTATGAATTCAGATATGAGTGACTGGATATGACTCCAGCCGGGTTGCCCCATTCGGATATCCCCGGATCAAAGCTTGCTTACAGCTCCCCGAGGCGGTTTCGTTGTTCGCCACGTCCTTCTTCGGCTCCTAGCGCCTAGGCATCCTCCGTGTGCTCTTAGTAGCTTAACCATAATGCTCTGGTATTGCGCTGCTCGCTCTGTTGCTCGTCGTTTCGTCTCGGGCTTTCGCCCTGACTCACGTACTCGCAAAGGATCGATCATCGCAAAACCTTCGCACAGCCACTTTATTACTTCCTTGGTCATTTTCATGACACAAGTTCAGCTTAAAGGATTGTTCTAAAACGCAAATTTCGTTTCGTTTATCCAGTTTTCAAGGATCAAAGACTGAAAAATTCAGTCGTTTGAGAGTTGAACTCTCAAAACTGACCAACGAGTGAGTATGGTTGACTTTACTTCGTAAAGTCTAGTTATCCGGCCGCTTACGCGGACCGAACTTTTTGAATGCTTCCGTTGCAGGAAGCGATTCTCCATAGAAAGGAGGTGATCCAGCCGCACCTTCCGATACGGCTACCTTGTTACGACTTCACCCCAATCATCTACCCCACCTTCGGCGGCTGGCTCCTTGCGGTTACCTCACCGACTTCGGG
>NZ_JBHTLM010000047.1:0-981 GCF_042678945.1 Paenibacillus puldeungensis
AGTCGGTGAGGTAACCGCAAGGAGCCAGCCGCCGAAGGTGGGGTAGATGATTGGGGTGAAGTCGTAACAAGGTAGCCGTATCGGAAGGTGCGGCTGGATCACCTCCTTTCTATGGAGAATCGTCTTCTGCAACGAAGACATTCAAATACAAATCAGGTTTAGGCCTGTTACTCACTCGTTGGTCAGTTTTGAGAGTTCAACTCTCAAGCGTTTGGCGACGATGGCGGAGGGGTTCCACGCGTACCCATCCCGAACACGACCGTTAAGACCTCCAGCGCCGATGGTACTTGGACCGAAGGGTCCTGGGAGAGTAGGACGTTGCCAAGCGCAACCCATTATTGGGTTCACAAAATCATATTACTGTTATGGGCCCTTAGCTCAGCTGGTTAGAGCGCACCCCTGATAAGGGTGAGGTCGGTGGTTCGAGTCCACTAGGGCCCACCATTTATATCCCATAACGAACGCTTTTTGGGATGTGCATGGGGCCATAGCTCAGCTGGGAGAGCGCCTGCCTTGCAAGCAGGAGGTCAGGAGTTCGATCCTCCTTGGCTCCACCATAATAATATCACTTCCATTACTTACCGGTTGAACGGTAAGGTGGGAAATGATATGATAATCTTCCGCCGGTAAAACGGCGAAGGAACTTGATCCTTGAAAACTGGATAAACGAAACGAAATTTGCGTTTTAGAACAATCCTTTTAGCTGAAAACTTGTGTCAAATCAAGTTTGAACTAATAGTGGCTAGCGAAGGTTTTGTGGCTGGGGATCATTTGAGAGCACGTGAGCAAGCTTGCTGAGGCAAGCGATGCAAAACGGCGAACAAGAGAGCACCAGACGCAACAACCAGAGCAACATGGTTAAGCTACTAAGAGCACACGGAGGATGCCTAGGCGCTAGGAGCCGAAGAAGGACGTGGCGAACAACGAAACCGCCTCGGGGAGCTGTAAGCAAGCTTTGATCCGGGGATATCCGAATGGGGC
>NZ_JBHTLM010000049.1:0-744 GCF_042678945.1 Paenibacillus puldeungensis
CCCCATTCGGATATCCCCGGATCAAAGCTTGCTTACAGCTCCCCGAGGCGGTTTCGTTGTTCGCCACGTCCTTCTTCGGCTCCTAGCGCCTAGGCATCCTCCGTGTGCTCTTAGTAGCTTAACCATGATGCTCTGGTATTGCGCTGCTCGCTCTGTTGCTCGTCGTTTCGTCTCGGGCTTTCGCCCTGACTCACGTACTCGCAAAGGATCGATCATCACAAAACCTTCGCACAGCCACTATTAGTTCAAACTTGATTTGACACAAGTTTTCAGCTAAAAGGATTGTTCTAAAACGCAAATTTCGTTTCGTTTATCCAGTTTTCAAAGATCAAATTCTCACGCCGTTTAACCGGCGGAAGATTATCATATCATTTCCGTCATTACCAATCAACCGGTAAGTGTTGGAAGCAATAGTTGTTATGGTGGAGCCAAGGAGGATCGAACTCCTGACCTCCTGCTTGCAAGGCAGGCGCTCTCCCAGCTGAGCTATGGCCCCATGCGCATCCCAAAAAGCGTTCGTTATGGGATATATATGGTGGGCCCTAGTGGACTCGAACCACCGACCTCACCCTTATCAGGGGTGCGCTCTAACCAGCTGAGCTAAGGGCCCATAACATTAATATGATTTTGTGAACCCAATAATGGGTTGCGCTTGGCAACGTCCTACTCTCCCAGGACCCTTCGGTCCAAGTACCATCGGCGCTGGAGGTCTTAACGGTCGTGTTCGGGATGGGTACGCGTGGA
>NZ_JBHTLM010000050.1:0-635 GCF_042678945.1 Paenibacillus puldeungensis
GCAAAAAGGCCCCACATTCGGTAAAGTGTTTGTACCCCTACAAACCATCCGAAACGAGGCGGCCTCATGAAAAAGTCTACTTCATTATCAAACATTCTGCAATCCGTGATTTCCAAAGAAAGAATGCTTCCGCTCCTTGGAGAGCTTGAATATGTCGACGTGGCGCGGAAGTTTACGGTCTATGATCTCTTTTTATTCTTGGCCGAAGCGGCATTTCATCAATGGAACGGGTATCGGGATGCTGAACAGCGAATGAGGCGATGTGGCCTAAAAACCGTCGATCATTCTACCCTTTCGAAAAAAGCAAAGGACGTTCCCTTTGAGCTTTTTAAGCGGATGCTGAATCTTATGATTAGCCTTTGCAATCGTTCGACTCGGCGTAAGCTCGCAATCCCTAAGGAATTGCTTCTCGTGGACTCTACCAAAATCACTGTTGGCCTCGGGAGACTTCCTTGGGCTCCGCTGAAAGGAGAAAAAGCAGGAATCAAGCTGCACGTTTCTCTGATTGCCGATCAAGGCCACCTTCAAAAGGTGACAGAGACCACAGGAAACTCGCCGGACCTGCATAGTTGTGCAGATGTTTTGGATCCGAAGTTTATTCTCGTGGCTGACCGAGCGTACGGCAAGCATAAGCG
>NZ_JBHTLM010000051.1:0-616 GCF_042678945.1 Paenibacillus puldeungensis
CCCGAGGCGGTTTCGTTGTTCGCCACGTCCTTCTTCGGCTCCTAGCGCCTAGGCATCCTCCGTGTGCTCTTAGTAGCTTAACCATAATGCTCTGGTATTGCGTCTGGTGCTCTCTTGTTCGCCGTTTTGCATCGCTTGCCTCAGCAAGCTTGCTCACGTGCTCTCAAATGATCCCCAGCCACAAAACCTTCGCTAGCCACTTTATTACTTCCTTGGTCATTTTCATGACACAAGTTCAGCTAAAAGGATTGTTCTAAAACGCAAATTCGTTTCGTTTATCCAGTTTTCAAGGATCAAGGATACAAAAAGATGAAATTATATGGTGGAGCCAAGGAGGATCGAACTCCTGACCTCCTGCTTGCAAGGCAGGCGCTCTCCCAGCTGAGCTATGGCCCCGCAAATTCCATCAAAACTGAACAAATGGTAAACACGTCAATGGTAACTTTGCTACGCAAAGTTCTATATACGGTGGCTTACGCCAGCCGTACTTTTGAATGTCTTCGTTGCAGAAGACGATTCTCCATAGAAAGGAGGTGATCCAGCCGCACCTTCCGATACGGCTACCTTGTTACGACTTCACCCCAATCATCTACCCCACCTTCGGCGGCTGGCTCCT
>NZ_JBHTLM010000052.1:0-518 GCF_042678945.1 Paenibacillus puldeungensis
CCTGCGAGAACCGCCAAATGTACGCCGAGTGCGAGTATAAAGATTCACTAAAGAGGGTGCAATGATTTGTCAGATGACGAGAAAGCAGGTTGAGATCATGGATGCCATACGAGAAAATTGTTGTGGGCTGGACGTTCATCAGGAAACAGTTGTAGCCTGTTTGTTCAAAGGAGCGCTGGACAAAAAACCAATTCCCGTCTTTGCGGAATTTGGGACCACAACCAAAGAATTATGTAGACTGCAGGACTGGTTGGCCGACCACGAATGCAAGGAAGTCGTTATGGAGAGTACTGGGGTGTTATGGAAGCCCATTTGGAATGTATTGGAGTCGACCTGCGAACTAGTCGTAGCTAACGCCCGTCATGTGAAGAACATGCCCGGACGCAAGACAGATATGAAGGATGCGCAATGGTTGGCAAGTTTGCACCGGTGCGGCTTGATTAAAGGAAGTATGATACCGCCGGAGCATATTCGGGATTTACGCGACTTGACTCGGTACCGGCGAAAGTTGGTGCAGG
>NZ_JBHTLM010000053.1:0-504 GCF_042678945.1 Paenibacillus puldeungensis
ATGATTGGGGTGAAGTCGTAACAAGGTAGCCGTATCGGAAGGTGCGGCTGGATCACCTCCTTTCTATGGAGAATCGTCTTCTGCAACGAAGACATTCAAAAGTACGGCTGGCGTAAGCCACCGTATAACAAACTTTGCGTAGCAAAGTTACCAAATCTGTGTTTTCTAAAGTCTGTTACTCACTCGTTGGTCAGTTTTGAGAGTTCAACTCTCAAACGACTGAATTTTTCAGTCCTTGATCCTTGAAAACTGGATAAACGAAACGAAATTTGCGTTTTAGAACAATCCTTTAATGATGAAATTGAATTTGGCTTCGCGTCAAATTGAATTTCATCAGAGCTGACCTTGTGTCAAGTGATTGACCAAGGAAGTAATAAAGTGGCTGTGCGAAGGTTTTGTGATGATCGATCCTTTGCGAGTACGTGAGTCAGGGCGAAAGCCCGAGACGAAACGACGAGCAACAGAGCGAGCAGCGCAATACCAGAGCATTATGGTTAAGCTACT